>JAKQYE010000003.1 GCA_023356605.1 Trichodesmium sp. MAG_R02
AACCAGGTGTCAAAAGTCTTTGGAGGGGCTTGAAACGTTTACATGATATTGCTTCAACTTGGAAATTGGCACATTCCTTTACCTCTATAGCTTGTGAGAGTTATGGGTAAAGCATAGAATTGTTAAAGATTCAATTAATTTATGTCCTTCATAAATAAATATAGTTAATCTTAGATAGAATTCATGGAAAATATTCTAGGCAAAGAAACTCACAAAAAGTACTTTCAGTTAAACAAATACCAATTCACTTTAAATATGTTACAAACAGTTTCAAACTATATATGTGAAATAATTTTGTGAGGTTACTGTAGCGTCAAAGTTTTGAGTCTACAAAATCTTACTTTTAGCTTTTGACTTTTGACTTTCAACTTCCTTGAAACGGTATAACTTTAACCTTAATCCCTTGCTTCTTATTAACCCCACTCAAAAATATCAACCACTCAACAAATTATCATACCTCCCCAAAGCCATCAAAGGAAAATACTGTGAATAAAAATGATACTTAATATAAAAATGACAGGGAAACCCAGTACCAGTAAATTCCGACTCCAACCAACTCCCATCATCATTCTGAGTCGAAACCAAAAAACCCACACCCTCATCAATAGCATCCCTAGCAAAATTACCAGTCGCCTCCCCCGCAGCCAATAAACCAATTAAGGCCCAAGCAGTCTGAGAAGCAGTACTTTTCCCCTTCCCCTTCAACGACGGATCATTATAACTCAAACAACTTTCACCCCATCCGCCATCCGAATTTTGACAACCAACCAACCAACTTACCCCCTTTTCTATATGACCTCGGTGACTTTCCCCCGCCACAACAGCCAAAGCCGAAATAACTCCACTCGTACCATATATATAGTTAACTCCCCACCTACCAAACCAACAACCTTCCTCTTCCTGCTCCCTTACCAGAAAATCGATCGCCCGTTTTAACCCCCAATTGTCCATAGATAACCCACAAGAACCAACCATCTCTAATACCCGTCCCGTCACATCTGCTGTATTCGGATCGATCATTGCCTTCAAATCTCCATAAGGGATACCATTCAACCAGTCTTGATTATTGTCCACATCAAAAGCTGCCCAACCACCGGCTTGACATTGCATCGAAGCTATCCACTCCATAGCACGAGCGATCGCCTGACCTTTGAACTCCTCATTGGCCAACTCTACAACGTCCAAAGCCATAACCACTACTGCCGTATCATCTATATCTGGATAAAAACGATTAATAAATTCAAAGGCCCAACCCCCCGGTCTACCAAACTTATTCTTAACTGCCCAGTCACCATAACCCCAAATTTGCTGTTGCAGCAACCATTGGCCAGCTTTAACCACTGCCGGATTACTAGGAGAAATACCAGAATCAACCAACGAGCGTATTACCCAAGCCGTATCCCAAACCGGAGATACACAAGCTTGTACCCGATAACTATCCTCATTTTCTATAGCAAACCTATCTATCGCCTCCAGCCCCCGCACCACTACAGGGTCAGCTACATCATATTCTAAACACTTTAATGCCAACATAGAATTTAACATAGCCGGAATAATACCCCCCCAGTCACCCGTAACTTCTTGCCTTTCCAAAATCCATTTTTCTGCTGCTTTTAATCCCTCCTCTTGCCAGGGCATCAAATTAAAATTTTCTGCAAATTTAAAAGCTTTATCTAACCCCAGAAATAAATCTGTTATATCGTATTGACGGGGTAGTTCAAAATTAGCATTCTTAATTCCTTCTGCATAAAGTTCATCAAGATTAATCTCAGGATTAACTGAAAAAATCGGCTTTTTATCAAACACAATTAATAGTGGAACAGTACTACTTCTTGCCCAACTTGACATTTCATAAATAGTAAATGGAAAATCTTTAGGAAGTAGCATTATACTGGGAGGAATAGAAGGAATACCCTGCCAATTATAGCATCCAATTAAAGCTAAATGTAATTTAGTGAAAATTCTGCTACAACTAATACCTCCTTTTTTAATAATAAAATTTTTCGCTTTAATAAGAATAGGATCGGTTTTTGAAATCCCCAATAATATCAAAGCCATATAAGCCTCAATAGAAGTACTTAAGTCTCCTCCATCCTCATAAAAAAGTTCCCAACCACCATGTTCTCGTTGTTGGGAAATTAGGTAAGTTTTGGCTTTATGAACTGGTATTTTGTTATCAGTTTCCCAAATTTTGTGTAGTAAAATTATTTCTGCTGTTATTGTCACATTTGATTCTAGTTCACCCCACCAATATCCTTCTGCTTCTTGTAAATTTAATAAATACTTTTGACTGGCTGATATAGATGATTTTATTTTGTTTTTTTCGATCATTTTTTTCTACAATTTAAAATATATTTTTGTTACTAAAAGTAATAATTAATCAATAGTGATTATATATAGCAATCCTATGAGTGTTTGTGGCAAAAATCCTACTAATTTTTAGGGAACAGGAAACAGCGAATAGAGAATAGGTAAGAGTCTCAAAAGTTTTATTTACTTTTGGATTTGTCCCAACCTATTTAGTATCCCTATATCTTGATCTATGATAATGCTTATGTACTTGGAGCAAGTATAAATGAAAATCTTAGAGTTTCAACAAATTAGGGAACCTTCCCGAAAATTTTCTTGTCACTAGATAACTAGATTCTGTATAGATAGACCAGCTTCCCAGTATGCAAAAGTCATCCTGGGAAGTTTTCTTTCTAGTATTCCTCATATCGTTTATCTATTAGCTTATATAGTCTAATTTTTTGACCACTCAAGTTTATTTGTAACATTATTTGATTAAATTTTTAGAAAAAATTTATATAACCATATAATTTATGAATATGTACCAAATATAATTGGTACTCGAGAGTATAAAGTAAATCAATGGTCATATTTATAATAATTGTTATTACCTGGCTTGTCATAGAAAAGGTATGGATAATGATGAATGCTCCGCCACATCTTAATAATAAAAAGAAATTAAATTGCCTTAACCATGGAAATTTTTGGCTCAGTGAGATATATAGTTATTTCAAATAAAAGTGGAACACTCTTTCTTTTGAAACTTAGTTATAGCAAGAAATACTTGTCTCAATATAAATAAAAAAAACTATTAAGATATACTAGGAAGTATCACCTCTACCTAGGAAAACCATTTACAAAAAAATAGTTTAAAGCCTTCTCCTTCTTAGGTGGCTTTGTCAATTAGTTGATTTTTTTAATAAATATGTTACTACTTCGTCAATTAAAAAGTCAGATTATGAAGGCTAGATTTAAGTGTCGTATCTCTCACGGGCTGACTTGTAAGCTTAATGGTAGATATAGTAATCATTTGAGACAATAAGTTGAATAATAATTCAATAAAGAATGGGATTTTGAGTTTGGGAGGTAGCGATCGCCAATTTACTCTTATCCACCATCTATTCGGTTAAATTACGAGCTCCTTTATGAGTTAAAATTTTCCAATATAATAGTATTGCTCTCTTTTTCCAAGCTAAACTAATCATTAATATATTAGTATTTTGCCACTGAGTTCTATCTAAAATTAATACTAATTCTGAGGAAATACTAATATATTTCTTGTAAACTAGAAAGCAGAAAAGACATAACCTGTGGAAAAAAATAAACTAAAAAGTCGCCCGCTGATGGGCGAGGCTTTTAACCCAATTTTTCGGTAAATAATTTTGTACAGCTGCTTATTGCATGTAATAATTATACTTTACTAATAGACACAAACCAATAGTCTAATATCAAACAAGACTACTAAAATCAAAAAACTAATTATTAACTTGATTAACGAATTGAACTTTGCATAGAAGCAGTTTCAATTGGCTTTACTAAATACAACTTTAAAAATTGCCAACCATTAGATACATATAGAGGTAACTTCTGGAAAAACTTCACAAAACCAGTACGATTAGAATTGGCAATCGCCGCCAACTTCTCATTATTCTTGATACAAACTTCTAATCTTTCATAAAACTCAGGAGTTTCCACATCTAAAATCACGGGAAAAACCCGTCCCGAAGTTTCATTAGTTTTTTCAATCACATATTTATCATAATCACGAGCATTCAAACCAATAGAAGCATAAAAATCAGCCCGTTGAATATCATTCAAATACATAGTTACAAAAACAGAAAGTAAGAAAAATCTACACCACAATTTTGCTTTCCAGTCATTCAAAAATTCAGGTTTTGCCCTCATAATAGCATCAAAGAAATCTCCATGACGATTTTCATCCTGACACCAATTTTCAAAGAAACGGAAAATTGGATAAATTCTATCTTCCGGATGAGATTCTAAATGACGATATATAGTAATATAGCGCCAATAACCAATTTTTTCAGATAAATAAGTAGCGTAAAAAATAAACTTTGGTTTAAAGAAAGTATACTTACGACTTTTAGTCAAAAACCCTAAATCCAAAGACAAACTAAAATCAGACATGGCCTTGTTCAAAAAACCTGCATGACGAGCTTCATCTCGGGACATTAAAGTGAAACACTCAGCTAGGACAGGGCTTTTATCTTTGAGGCGACGACCCAATTCTTTATAAAGTAAGAAACCTGAAAATTCAGCAGTACAAGAACGCTCTAAAAACTCAACAAATAAACGGCGAGTTTCTCCATCAATATGCTCCCAAGATTGAGCAAATTCCTTATCCCTAACAAAATGATTGCGATTATAATCTGCACGGAATTCTTCCAAAATAGCTATCAATTCATCTTCATTCACAGAGATGTCCATTTTAGCCATCTCATCAAAATCTGTTGTATAGAATCGAGGTGTGAGGATAGTTTCCTTTGCAGGAACTTTAACACCTGGACGCATTTCAGTGAAGGTTTGTTTTTTGAGAGAATCTACCATAAGTTCCGTTGTTTTCTTAATTATGATTAAATTTATGTGAAGTGGGATATAGCTAAAGTTAGAAGTCAACCCTACCGTTTCATCCCGAATCTGGAAGTCAGCAGTAGTGAATGGCAAATCTCCCCCTACATTTGAAGTACCAATAGTACCAGTTATTGACTAGGAGAAAACTTCTTTTATATTGAAAATTTAAGTAGGTATCGAAGCTACTTAATTCACTGCTGACTCATTTCACACCAAATCACAGATTATGGTGTGAGGTTCAAGAACAACTTTACCTAAAATTCGAGAGTTTTCAGAATGTCCATAGCATTCACCAGAGTGGTATATTTTTTTTAGTTGTTCTATTAAATATTAATCAGCTGCTTTTTCGGCCATATTTGTAAAGGCTTTCTTGATAGCATCTAACCGTTTTGAGTCACTGCCAGCGCGAATCGCGAATTACCCAGGTGGCTTTGAGCACAGATAATCCATGATTGTACACAAACCTAGAAAAGCCAGCACAGCCAGCAAAAAAGCTCTATTGTTAAGGTCAATGGAGAGAGTAATTAAAACAACACTAAGTTTTCCATCTCGTACAGTTTATCAAGGTCTGGGAATTTGAAGTACAGAATTTGCGTTAAGAATTGCAAAGCAATAGTAGTTAATTTGATGGACAAAAACCAAACAAAATTAATTGGTCGATATTAATATACATATGCGGCGAAATACTTATGAAACTAAGTAGTCATTAATCTTGAGAATACCTGAGTCGATTGGGGTTTATATTTATAGACATTTCCAAAAATTATCAAGCATTTGCTATAGCTATCTTTACTGGAGCTGGCGAGAGATCCTCCGGATAGTCATTTTTGATGCGATGAGCAAGTATTAAAGACAGACAGTTAGTTTAATTATTTACCATTTAATTATTTACCATTTTATGCTATTTTCTGATTATTTTTTATTTTCTCTATTAAGTACAAACTATACTAAGATTAATACCGCTATTGTTAGTCTTATATGACCACATATTGTTTGTTCAAATTACCTTTTCATAATTATAGTTATTTCACATAAGAAAAGCTGGGAAAGGTAAAAACAAGAAAAATGTCAGTGGAAATCAAAAAAATAAACCACTTGGATCTAGTGACTGGAGTCATGGATAAAATAGGAACAGTTGATAAAATCAATGAATTAATAGAAGAGAAAAATACGAAAAAAGTCAGTGCAGGTAAAGTAATAAAGCCATGATTCTAAATTGCATGGGATTAATCAGCTTTTGTGGATTTTAACGACAAATTGATTGTATGCCTCGTTTAGAGGAAAAAAAATTCGATCATTCGGTAATTCTAGCTTAGTAATACGCATTTTAAATGAGTATTAGCTTATCATCTGCCCTATATAACAATCCTATTTTTTTCGTGGCAAAAATCCTACTGTTTTTTAGGGAACAGGGAAAAGGGAACAGAGAATAGATAAGAGTTTTAAAAGTTTTATTTACTTTTTTATGTGTTGCAACCTATGCGCGGATTGCTATATATTCAAGGATTTATTTGAAGTAAAGGTGGTGGAATATTTACTAGGAAAAGAATTAAAATAGAGTATTTGAAGAACGACAGATTAGGACTAATTTTAAACAAAGTCTATGAGATTAGCTTAAATTAAATATTTGTTTTTATCGTACTAGAAATTATTAAAAAATATCAATTATAGTCATTTAAAATAAGAATGGAAAACTTTTTCTGCTGAAACTTAGTTATGGCAAAAAATACTTGTATTAATCAAAATTAAAACGACTATAAATCGAGAAACATTTCCGTGTTTCCTAATTGCTAATTCCTAGCCTCACCTATAGGACTTTCTGTAGCAAATCCTACTTATAGCTGGCTGATAAAGCATCAAAGTATTTACATATAACCCACATTCCGCACTTCTTAACATTAAATTGATAAGTTTTATTAATCTATCGCCCAGAATGCTATCCCTGAAACCCTTATAGCTATAGACATCAATTTTCACAACTATAAAGAATTGTAACTAATTTTCTCATAAAAAATTAGTTATTGATAAACTTTATTGATATTGAGTTCTATAACGAAGATTTTTCGTATAAGTCTCTTTGAAAATGTAAATATACATAAAGATATATGAAGATCTGCGGAATGTCGGATATAAAGACTAATGGTTTTTTTTAAGTCTAAAACTAAAAATTTCAAAAAGTTCGTATTTTGGGAAGACTTGGAAAGAAAAATTAAGGGACAAATATATCCGACTACCTCCTCTGTAATTCCTATTTATCCTGTAGGTCGACAATCCGAGGGCTCCCCTACCTGAGTTCGATCCTAACCCATAAAACCTTTTCAGCAAACCCTACTAGGTTGGCTAATTATAGGATGAGGCAAAAAGTAAAAGAGGGAATCTATTAATCTAATAAGGTTCAAATAAGACCAGAACTTATTAAAGAATAAAATTATTAATGAGCCTTCTAGGTTATAGAATAGAGAAAAGTCCTTGAATAAACTGTATTGATTTATAATTAACTTTCCCCTGATCGGACCTAGCATTAATTGTCTACAATTGAAAATGTACCAGCCCCTAGGGCAGTTAGCACATTCTCACACCTCTGTCCTCCCCAATTTTATCACAGCAAGAGTTTAACTTCTAAGTTCTGAACTTCTGGCTTGAGCTATAACCAGCTTGGCACGGTTGTATTAAGATTAATAAATTTTTGGACTAGATATCAATGAATAATATAGGATATAGTTATCTATTCTGGGCGGCTTGCTTACTAGGCTTAAGTGGATGCCATCGAATCTATAATGGGAAAATTTTCACAGGTATAGTTTGGCTCTTTACTTACGGCTTATTTGGAGTAGGCCAATTTATCGACTTGTTGTTGATTCCTGGTATGGTAGAAGAACACAATGCCAAAGTCAGAGCTAGACTGGGTACTTCAGATCAAGGATTGCCATTATATCAATCAAGTGGAGCGATCGCTGTCAAAACCTATGCTCCAAAAAATCGTCAACAATTAATGGTTGCATTACTAAAAGCAGCTTCTACAAAAGGAGGAAAATTATCTGTTACTCAAGGAGTCATGGCAACAGGAGCTAGCTTTACAGAAGTAGAAGAAACTATGAAAGAAATGCTTAGAACTGGTTATGTCAGTGTAGATAACCATCCAAATACGGGAATTGTCATTTACGATTTCCATGAACTCTAATTCAGCCAGCAAAGTAATCAATAAAATTTATTAATTAGTAGTCTTCCATAGCTGCTAAAATTAAGGTAACATAGTGATCTATGTATGAAGTAGTCTGTATTTAGAGAATAGAATAACTTTCATGGCTGTACCAAAGAAGAGAACCTCAAAATCTAAGAAAAATATGCGGAAGGCTAATTGGAAAAGCCAGGCTCGACTCGCTGCCAATAAGGCACTATCTATAGGTAAATCTGTTTTAAGTCAAAGTTCCCACAGTTTTGTATATCCAGGTAATGAGGAGGAAGAGGAGGAAAATTAATTAACTGGGGCTTTTTAACTACTGGAAGCAGATGGTTTAAACATTTGCATAATGCAAAAATCGAAAGCTCCCAAAAAAGAAGAAATACCATGCTAGGAGATATAATATCCTAGAATCTACAGTAACTGTCCAAAAAGCTTGACATACAACTGTAGCAAGCAAGATACTCCCACTGCAGTGGTCTTCTTTAATTAATTTTGGCAGATGGCAAAATCAACATTGCATCACCAAAAGAATAAAAGCGACATTGTTTAGCTATTGCATCTTGGTATAAACTCAAAAGGCGTTTCCTACCAATCATTGCACTAACAAGCATCATTAAACTAGAGCGTGGAAGATGAAAATTAGTTATTAAACCCTCTACCACCCGCCATTTGTACCCAGGATAAATAAATATGTTTGTATGATCACAAAACGGTCTAATTAAAGATTTATGACTGCCATAACCATCATTAGCTAGTGCTGCTCCTTCGAGAGCTCTAACTACTGTGGTTCCCACTGCAATAATGCGTCCACCTTTAGCTTTTGTCATATGAATTTTATCAACAGTCAAAGACGGGACCTCAACCCATTCGGAGTGCATATTATGGGTAGTAATGTCTTTAACTTCAACTGGACGGAATGTGCCAAGACCAACGTGCAAAGTTATAAAAGCCTGTCTAATATTTTGTTGTTCTAGTTTATGTAGTAATTCATCAGTAAAATGCAAACCAGCAGTAGGAGCAGCTATTGCTCCTGCCACTTTGCTGTACACAGTTTGATATTGTTCAGTGAGAGCCCGTGAATTTGTTACATAAGGGGGAAAAGGTACGTTACCAAATTGGCCTAACAAATTTAGTAAAGAAACTCCTTGGGGCAAATGAAATTGTAAAATACGCCCACCAGTTTCTTGATCAGTTGCTAATACTGTTGCCTGTAAATTATAATTGCAAACCGAGGATGAATTAGGTTCAAATTCTATCTTTGCCCCAGTAACAAAACGTTTACCTGGCTTAACCAAAGCTAGCCAAGAATTACTTGTGATTGGTTTCAACAATAATACTTCTACCTGAGCACCACTCGTTTTTTGACCATAAAGCCTAGCAGGAATTACACGAGTATCATTAAAGACCAGTAAATCTCCTGGTTGAAGTAAACCTGGTAAATCTCTGAAAATACAATAGTTATGTGTGAGCCGCTCTACGACCATTAAGCGAGAGCTGTCCCTAGGTACAACTGGATTTTGAGCAATTAGCCGTTGGGGAAGTTCATAATCATAAGCCTCAATGGACCAACCTATATCGGTCATCATGTCATCATTTATTTAGTTATTAGTACCTCCTCTAATAAGCAGACAAGAAAATCTTTGATATCCTTTAAAGGGAAGGTGAGACCCTATTTGTCAGCAATATTACCGAACATATAGCGGGTAATTGGGTAAAACCCCCCATACAAATTAGGATACTTCTCCAATAGTAATCTGCTAATGTATAAGAGTGAATATATTATTGTAAACCTAATTGGAGAATACTAGGCAGATATTAGCTGTAGTCAAAAATGCAACAGATTCTATAGCTGTTTTAGACTTCTAAACATTGTAGAACATATACCTAATTTGTTTATAAGGAAGCGGCAATATCCGCCCCGCTTCTTTATAACCGTTTCCTAGTACCTTTAATATTTCCTCCGTAGTATAAAATAAAACATAGAGGTTAAACCAGGGGAAAAGGGACAGTTGTAAGCGGTAATAGTTTGATATGGAATACCTTTACTTTTTAGCAAATACTAGCCTGTGCCTCAGAGTGGTTGAATATTTAAAAAATATACATCAATTACCACTTCAATTTATGACAGTAATTCATCAAATTGATGGTTGGGTTGTCAAAATCAAAATGAGTCGATACTTGACTCCTCAAATACATGGAGATTTTAGGGCTTTTATGAACGAGCTGGGAATACCTTATGATCCTGATATTCGTGTCAGAATGGCACTATGGGGCTTGGAAACTGGACAACCACCCTTAAGTGTAATGAGACGTTATCAAGTAGCAGTGGTCTCCCATGGACAGCCAAACCAGGATGAAATAGAAGCATTTAGAAGCCAATTTGTCAAGGGTTTGGGATATTGCCCAGAAACTTTAGGTTAATCTTGAAGTTGACATTAGTTTGTTTGTTTGTTTGTACCTATACATATATAGCAATAAGCAAATCTACAGGTAAGTTATACGTTTAATCAGCTAAACCTAAAATCCTTGGTTTGTAAGTATTGCTCATGTAAATTATTCTGTTATAGGTACTTATTATTTATAAATACTAGTATGGGTACAACAAAGGCTGTTTATACTTAATTGATTCTTCACAATTGTTAAGTATTTAGTCCAAGTGAATCATAAAAGCAGAAGCAATATAATTCTGTATAATGAATTTATAACCTGCTAACTCTATATAATTTCCAGCTTTTACAGTCAACTCAGATACTTGCTGTTCTAGTGATAGAGTTCTATGGAGATGGGAATTTTTACGAGTGTAATTACACTTGACTAGGGCTACGTCGAATCTACAAGAATGATCTGCTAATTCTGGGCGTTCGCTCAAAAATATTTCTGCAGTTTGCCATAGTTTTGCTTGTTTTGACTCTGTAACTGCCAGTAAACCATCTTCATCCCAGTTACCTCGACTACGAGTTTTAACCTCTACAAATGCTAAAACAGGAAGGCCAAGACTAGAGTTATCTCTTGGTGGAAAAGTTTTCATAGCAATAATATCTAGTTCTCCCCAGGGACATTGCCACCTTCGATGGAGTATTTGCCAACCTTCTTGATTTAACCATTTGGCCACTAGCTCTTCTCCCAAAATACCTTTGTCAATTTTTGGGGAAATGTAAGTAGATTGACTAGATGAAGAAAAGCTCATTTTGGTTTATTCTAAATAATGGACTGATTAAGGTAGATTAGCCAGAAGTAGCATGAATCTTAGAAAACACAAAACTTACCAAATTTTAGTCAGATTTGTCTTTTTATTAGCAGTATATATGATTGCTATGGGGACAATAACTGTTATGACCTTTACTAAGGCGACACCAACTTTAGCCGATGAGCATAACAAACAAATCTTGACAGATAAAGATTTTTCTAGCAAAGACTTAACTAAAGATTCATTTACTAAATCAATTCTGCGTGAAAGTAACTTTAGTAATGCAAATTTGAGTGGAGTTAGTTTGTTTGGCGCTCATTTAGAAGGAGCTAATTTAGAGGGAGCTAATCTTAGTGATTCTGTTTTTTTTAAACCTTCCTTTTTTGTTTTAAGGGTATTGCTGAATCAGAGTGCTTAATGGTGGTTAAAAGGTAGTTTACCCTAGGGGACATAATGGATAAAAAGTCCAATTGAGTGACTTAAGATCCCTACTGATTTGAAGTAGCACAAAGTATTGCACTTGGAGCGTACTTAATATACTTCTTCCTAAGCATAATTTTTCGGGGTGCATCTCAATTAAGTGATAAGTAATTGTACTTAGGGAATAAAGATAAGTAATTATACTGAAGAAAGTTTATGGACAGGAAACAGAAAAAAGGCATAATAAACAGGACTTACGTATTGCTTCTATATATGGTGTATTTTTGATAATCCTGATCCGATATTTACACTACAATTAGTGTCTTTGCGTGAGTCCTGATCTATCTGGAAAAAAACTAATTATAGTATGGAGAATTTCATGTCGACAGTACGCTATATGTAGCGTACCTGTACCTGCGTAAGTCCTGATTAAGCAAATTGGTTTGCGAATCAAGTCGCCTGGGGCACAATGGTTAGGAGATCATTTGCCTCGTTACTCTAGTGTCGGTGTGCATATCTTAATGGCGCTTTTGCTGCTTAACTCTCTTCGTGTCGAATGCGATCGCTAAACCCAAAATAAGGATGCTTTGTAGCTTAAGTTCACCCATAAATTCCGGTTGTGTTTGAGTATTCCCACTTTTTGAGTAGAATTACTTATCAGTTAATTGAGACGCACCCAGAGCCTTGATATCTTTACTTATAGCTAAACTATGTTTCTAGTTTCTAGCTTCCACTCGAGGGACGTTCTAGTTATTGGCCACTACAGTTACAACCATTATGACTGCAACTATTTACACCACTCGAATGTCCATTAGAACATTCCTCGGAGCAGTAGTATGATCCGTCTTTCTTCACCGCTGTGCTAATACTAACTACACATAGGCAATCCGCACAAGCACATTTAATTAGAGTTGCTTCGCTCATTATTGTTTCCTCAATCCACTAATATAACTAATTTAACACGTTAAAAATATTTTGTATTTTTACTTCCGTAATGGTAGATGAAAATGAACAATACCTATTGACATCCTCCCTGGCCTAAAGGCACAGTGGAACAACCGAGCCGTAGCTCCGATATAGCAATCCTATTTTATTTGTGGCAAAAATCTTACTGCTTTTTAGGCAACAAGCAACAGGCAACAGTTAACAGGTAAGAGTTTCAACTTTTTTATCTACTTTTTGATTTGCCGCAACCTATGCGCGGATTGCTATATATGCAAAAGTATTAGTAATAGTAGGATAAATTTCTACTACATTTAAAGACGATAGTAATATGTACATGTCTAAGCGCTCATTGCCATAGTTTTTGATATATTAAGACTCATTTAAGAGCGGTATATATTAATCTTATAGGTCAAATATACCTACTAAATCTATCAATTATTTTAGTTAGTTGATTCCCCCAAAGGTACTTGAATTAAATCCTGAATAGTTGTCATTCTTAACCTCTCTAATTCCTCAATCCATTGTGATTCACTATAAAATTTTTCTTGATATTTTTTAGCCAGTTCTCTATCAGCGGATAAATTAGTTTCTTGCCACATATTCAACCAAAGACTTTGACGTTTTTTTGACATAATTAATTCTATAGTTGCTACTGTAGAACGAATTTCTAAAGGGGCTCTAAGAATATCTTTTTTTGTCTTTTCATCTAAATGGAAAAGATGCTCTAAATTAGCAAGTTTATCTGGAGTTTCCCAACAACTATCTTGTAATCTTGAAATTAAATCATCTAATTGATTAAGTTCATTTTCCGAAATATTTTCTACAGAAATAATTTGCTGCCACAAAAATCTATTATGAGATAAGCTAAACTGTAAATCTCTGGCCTCCATTGCCTCTTTCACATCTTGACGATAGTTTGGACAATGTAAGTAAATACGCAGTAATAAAGACTCAGCTTCAGCCAATAAACTCCCTTCCACAGGTGGAGATAAAACCACTGGTGAATTATTTTTTTTCCCTTTAGTGAAGTTCCTATTATTTGGCTGATTAGATTTGAATTGTTTCGCTACCAGTAATGGTGGCGATAAAAATTCATCCTTAGCTAACAGCTTTTTCCAGTTAATAAAAACTTGAGCTAATAAAGTTTCAGAAATTAGTGAGATTCTTCGAGGATCTCCATGACTTAAAACTTCGGCACAATATTGAAGATAATAAGTAAGCTGATTATCATTAGTTATCTTCGTTAAAGTTTTAACTATTTCTTGATTTGCTTGACTATACTCATCTGCCAGACTCAGATTTTTACTTCCGACTATATTTTGAATTTGCCAATCAATCCATAAAGGAGAATTAACCAATAATTCTTGATATTTTTCAGCAGAATGAGTCCTCAAATATTCATCAGCATCTTTCCCATCAGGAATATTTAAAACCCTCAGTTGAACTACCCCACTATAAGCAAGTTTTTCTATTTCTCCAATTACTCGTTCAGTAGCTTGAATACCAGCTCGGTCAGCATCAAAATTTAAGATAATTTGTTTAGATTCTGTGTAACGTAAAAGTTGTTTAATTTGAATTGAACTTAAGGCCGTACCAAGAGAAGCCACAACATTATTAATCCCCGAAGCATGAAGAGCAATAGCATCAAAATATCCCTCTACAACTACAGCTTTATCTTGTTTAGCAATAGCAGTTTTAGCCTTATCCAAAGCAAATAAAGTTTTACCCTTATCAAATAATTCTGTCTCAGGAGAATTCAAATATTTAGGTTGTTCATCACACAGAGTTCTGCCACCAAAACCAATAACCCTACCTTGAACATCATTAATAGGAATTATCAAGCGATCGCGAAATCTATCGTAATAACCAGTACCAGATTTTCTATTCAAAATCAATCCAGCTTTTTCCACTAATTCCCCAGGAAAACCTTTGTGTTCTACCAGATAACCATAAATGTTAAACTAAGCCTGGTAAGTTACCCTACCCGACTCGTCTTCAGAACCGTGCGTGAGACTTTCACCTCACACGGCTCCTCTCTTAAACGTCCCAATTCAAGGGTACATCCTTGCCTTAATATCAAAATATCGTCCACCCACAAATAATCCTCAGGTAAATCCTGTAATTTTGTTTCTGGGTATCTGTTTTCATGTAAGGCAGTTTTAGTATCGTGACAATAACGGTGCAACAGTTGTTTATTTCTAATTGTGTACCGGCCACCTTCAGACCTTGGTTTTATATGGTCTACTGACCTAAGATCAGTCGGTCTAAAGGTTAGTCCACAAGATGCGTATTTATTCTTTTGCCCTTTTAGCAGCGTTGTGACTTCTTTCCTTACCCCCGGATGTTTCCCGATACAGCTGCTCGAGTAGGTCCAGTCATCATCATAGGGTAATTGATTACCTTTAACTTTGATGGGCCTTACAGTGGGAACATCTGAGTGTGAGCTTAGTATATATTCACCATCGTTAAGAACCCAATTCCTGGTCTTTACTGTGGGCAAATACTTTTCCTTCACCCAAGTTGCTGACTTATTTGGATGCCTTCTACGTGGCGTACCCACCCCCAAGAGAGGTGGGTGGAACTGATTATTGTCCAGTACTCCGGACTTTAACCATTCCTTGACTAACCGCCTGTACGGCGATCGCCCAATCTTTCCTAATATTGCATCATGGTTAATTCGATCAAAACATTTGGATAGATCGGCGTCAAAGACATATTTGGGTTTTTTACTGATGCTCTTATAGATGGCCCCAATAGCGTCATGGGTTGACCTACCTGGTATAAAACCATAGCTATTAGGTTCAAAGTGAGCCTCCCATCCTGGTTCCATACCTAACTTAACCAAGGCTTGTAACGCTGTGTCGTACATCATAGAGATGCCTAATGGGCCTTTCTCGTCTTTCCCTAATTTTGGTATCCAGACCCCAAGAGTTAGGCTTGCTTTGAGGTGACGTGTTTTTAATATATCTACCAGGTTGAATCGCTGCATTGGAGATAGACTCTTAATTACATCCACTCCAGCAGTTTTCCTACCTTGGCTATCTTGGGTCACACCCCTAACAGCTAGCAACCTTAAATAATAACTTTTGGTCAGAAGTCTTTGGTGTTTACGCATCTTGCGTATTTTGCCACGGCTGGATGCTCTGTAAATTAACTTTTGCAACTTAAATACATTCTTCAGGGCCCGTTTCCAGTCTATGTCCCTCCATTTAAAGTTAGGATTGACAGTTATCTGGGACGGTATATCCTCTGTATCCCATGCCACGCTAAAAAATGCTTTAGTATTTCCTAAACGTCTTTTTAGTGTTTTAGCCTTATTCATCGCTAATTATTACCTTACATTACGTCTAACAGTGGGTACGTCTGCATTTGGTGCTTCTTACCCAATCCTACTCCCTCTAAAACCTACGTCTAGGATGCGTAGATTGACCTTGAATGGCTTCCTAAGTTCTCGACCTTATATTCTTAGGTGTCTTAGAGGGGTTTCCTCGTTTCCTTATACCTTTGTTATGACTAGTTTAGTGGGGTAAAATCTCCCGAAGGGTTCGGCATGGTTGTTGGTAACCCAGAAACTAATAAGGTTACCCATAGACCCTTTGATTTTGTCCTACATTCCACGGCTACCTTGGGAATGGTCTGGCTTAACGAGAGTTTAATTACCTTCCTGTTCGTCCACATACCAGCCTCTGCTAGAAGTCTCACTCCTGAATTGTAGTTAGAGCTTTGACCCCATTTAGACCAGCTTCGGGGATTGATGTTCAATCGCTACCCCGTGGCCTATGCTGTCAACCCAACAACAGGGCGGATGGAATTTCACCATCAAGGACATAAGAATTATCCACGAGTCGAGGTTCTCCTCATGTATTGACTCGGGACGGCCATTTATACCCAGTTTTCTGGCTTAGTGGCCAACGAGTCGCACAGTTTCCCAACCATTAGGAGCATAACCCAACTGAAATTTTTGAATAGTCTCTTCTGAAATTTGACGTGAAATTTGTAAATACTCTAAAGCAATTTTTCCCTGGGGTTGTCTTAAGGCATATTGATAAAAACTATTAGCCATTGCCAAGATTTCATAAAGTTTTTCTCGCAGAGAAATTTGCCGTTGAAACTCTTGTCTATTTTCAGGTAATTCTGTTTTAATTTGTATTTGATAGCGTCTAGCCAAATCCAACACAACATCACTAAAAGAAGACTTACCAATTTCCATTAGAAACTTCAAAGCATCACCAGTTGCGCCGCAACCGAAACAGTAGTACATTTGCTTAGTAGTGTTAAACTAAGCAAACCCATTTCCGGGTATCCCTTATAGGGTCTGCTCGTCTTCAAAACCGTGCGTGAGACTTTCACCTCACACGGCTCCTCTCCTAAACGTCCCAATTCAAGGGTACATCCTTAAAATTCCACTCCAGACCTAATGAGTCCTTAATGGTTAACTGCTTTCATATCCTTGGCAGTTTTAAAGTCGTGACAATGTGGGTGCAACAATAATTTCTCCTTAAACGTGTTGCTACCCCCTTCAGACCTTGGAACGATATGGTCAACCTCGATTAAATCCGTTAGTCTGAAGCTTGGTCCACAAGATTCGCATTTACCTTTTTGCTTTTTCAACAGAGTAGTGACTTCCTTCCTTACACCTAAGTGTTTACCCATTCTGTTACTCCAATAAACCCAGTCACCGTCATAGGGTGATTTATAGCCTTTTACTTTGACGTGCCGTACAATTTGGACATCTGAGTATCGGCTTAATACATATTCCCCTATATGGTTAAAAACCCAATGTCTTGCCTCTTTTGTGTTGGAGAAGTACTTTTCTTTGACCCAGATGCCTGACTTGTTTGTGTGCCTTCTATTTGCCCATCGACCTAGTCTTTGCCATAAAAGTTCATCAATTTTACTGAATATCTCTTTGCTGACCACAGATGAAAAGTAGTTAGCCCATTCTCTTATGATCGGATTTAGTTTTGCTATTAAAGTCTTAGCCAAGGCTGATTTGTGAGAATCACATATATCCGCCATCTTCGGGTAATGAGTTTTGATACTCTTAGAAGATGGTTTAATCAGAGTTTTAAATCCTTGTTTAATCCTCTTAGCCTGACCTTGCCTAATAGTAAATCCTAGAAAATCGAATCCAGGTCCACTCCCTTCATATCATTCTAGAGTGTGAGCAA
Source organism: Trichodesmium sp. MAG_R02 (assembly GCA_023356605.1). Taxonomy (GTDB): domain Bacteria; phylum Cyanobacteriota; class Cyanobacteriia; order Cyanobacteriales; family Microcoleaceae; genus Trichodesmium. The sequence goes on from JAKQYE010000003.1 coordinate 17,789, forward strand.
TTCTAGTCTTTTCTGGTCGGAGTTCTAATCCTACCTGGTTTAACCATTCCTGTATTAAGGTTTTGGCTTGTAGGACTACTTTGATGTCTTCATGTAGGATGACAAAGTCATTAGCATAGCGTATTAGATTGAGGCTTCGGGCTTTTTGCACTTGGGCCTTTTCAGGACTTGGAGTGCTCTGTCATAAATCCTTCGGATGCCTAACGGGAGTTTTTCATCTTTTCCTGGTTTTGGTCTCCAAACTCCACGGGTTAGACTGGCTTTGAAGTGGCTTGTGTTTATTAGCTCGACCAGGTTAAATCCCTGCATTAGAGGCAAATTACTAATGCCATCTATTCCGGCAGTTTTCTGCCCCTGGTTATCCCGTGTTGCGTCCCTAACAGCTAGTAACCTAGGATAATAACTTTTTCTCAGAAGTCTTTGGTATTTATGGATCTTGCGGATTTCACCACGGCTGGATGCTTTGTAAATTAACTTTTGCAACTTAAATACATTCTTTAGGGCCCGTTTCCAGTCTATGTCTCTCCATTTCAAGTTAGGATTGACAGTTATCTGGGACGGTATATCCTCTGTATTCCATGCCACGCTAAAAAATGGTTTAGTATTTCCCAAACGTCTTTTTAGTGTTTTAGCCTTATTCATCGCTAATTATTATCTTACATTACGTCTAACAGTGGGTACGTCTGCATTTGGAGCTTCTTACCCAATCCTACTCTCCCTAAGACCTGCATCTATAGTGCGCAGATTGGCCTTGAATGGCTTCCTAAGTTCTCGACCTATGTTCTTAGGTGTCTTAGAGAGGTTTCCTCGTTCCCTTATACCTTTATTACGGCTGATTTAGTAGGGTAAAATCTCCCGAAGGGCTCGGCATAGTTGTTGATAACCTCGTTAGCAAAAGATTATCTATAGACCCTTTGACTTTCCTCCCACACTTCCATAGCTATCTTTGGAGTGGCCTTTCATGACGAGAGTTTAATTACCTTCCTGTTCGTCCACTTGTCAGCCTTTGCTAGAAGTCTCACTCATATGATAGTTAGAGCTTTGACCCCGTTTAGGCCAGCTTCGAAGATTGATGTTCAGTCTCTACTCCGTGGCCTATGCTGTCAACCCAACAACAGGGCGGATGGAATTTCACCATCAAGGAAATAAGAGTTTTCGCTGGTCGAAGTTATTCACTTCATGTCACGACCAGGAAGGTCTGCTATATATGCTTTTCAGCATTTTAACTAACCAACGAGTCGCACACTAACAGTAAAGCTAGGAGTTTTTTGTTAAACTAAGCAAACCCATTTCCGGTGGCCCTTTATAGGGTCTGCTCGTCTTCAAAACCGTGCATGAGGCTTTCACCTCACACGGCTTCTCTCCTAAACGTCCCAATTTAAGGGCACATCCTTAAAATTCTACCTCAGACCTAATGAGTCCTAATGGTTAACTACTTTCATGTCCCTGGTAGTTTTAGAGTCGTAGCAATGTCGGTACAACAACTGCTTATTTATAAGTTGGTTGCTGCCACCTTCAGACCTTGGAATGACATGGTCAACCTCGATTAAATCCGTCGGTCTAAAGTTTAATCCACAAAATTCGCATCTACCCTTCTGCTTTTTCAACAGGGTTATGACTTCTTTCCTTACACTTGGATGTTTGCTGATTCTACTACTCCAATAAGTCCAGTCACCATCATAGGGCAACTTATTGCCTTTAACTTTGGCATGCCTTACAATTGGCACGTCCGAGTGTTGGCTTAGTATATATTCGCCATCGTTAAAAATCCAATTTCTGGTGTCCTTTACGTTGGAAAAATATTTTTTCTTAACCCATTTCCCTGGCTTATTTGGGTGCCTTCTACTCCCCCAGCGACCTAGTCTTCAACCTAGGAGGTGATCCAATTGACTGAATATTTGCTTACTGACTACACTTGAGAAGTAGTTAGCCCATCCTTTTATTACCCGGTTTAACTTGACAATCAAAGCCTGAGTTGAGACTGTTTTGTCAGTGCCACATATATCTGCAAGGTTGAAGTCTTTGGTATTTACGCATCTTGCTGATTTCGCCACGGCTGGATGCTCTGTAAATTAATTTTTGCAACTTAAATACATTCTTCTCAACCCGCTTCCAGTCTATGCCCTTCCACTTAAGATTAAGATTAACACTTATCTGGGGCGGTATATCGTCTGTATCCCATGCCACCCTGAAAAAGGGTTTAGGATTGCCTAAATGTCTTTTTAGTGTTTTAGCCTTATTCATCGCTAATTATCACTTTACATTACGTCTAACAGTGGGTACGTCTGCCTGATGGCTTCTTACCCAATCCTACTCTCCCTGAGACCTACGTCCTTTTGCGCAGATTGACCTTGAATGGCTTCCTAAGTTCTCGACCTATATACTTAGGGGTCTTAGAGAGGTTTTCTCGTTCCCTTATTCCTTTATTACGGCTGATTTAGTAGGGTAAAATCTCCCGGAGGGCTCAATATGGTTGTTAATATAGACACGAAGATATCTATATTCAGTGACCCTCTGACTTTCGTCCTACATCCCATAGCTACCTTTGGAATGGTTCCCTTTCACGAGAGTTTTATTACCTTCCTGTTCGTCCACTTGTCAGCCTCTGCTAGAAGTCTCACTCCTGAATTGTAGTTAAAGCTTTGACCCCATTTAGACCAGCTTCGGGGATTGATGTTCATTCGCTACCCCGTGGCCTACGCTGTCAACCCAACAACAAGGCGGGTGGAATTTCACCACCAAGGACATAAGAGTTATCCACAAATCGAGGTTTCCCCCATGTATTGATTTGGGACGGCCAGTTATACCCAGCTTTGCTGGTTTAGTGACCAACGAGTCGCACCTTCATGGAAAGGGCATAATCCTACATAATCTTTCCCTCGCTTTTTTAATAAAAGATGCTCTGAAATAACATCATAAATATCAGCTCTTTGCTTAACTTCTGCAATAGTATCTTGATGAAAACGGAAATTATTCATAGAATTTCTCAAATAATTTAACCTAAATTTTGAAGTTTGCTAGTAAGCATTCCGATTTTAGCACTCAACACAATTAATAATTACTGCTAGGGTTAAGGGAGGATAGTTCATTAACATCCCCCCCCCGCTATTAGGCACTGGGTTTCCTCGCGAGCCTTAGCCCCTCGGCGGATTGACATCTCACGGGCTGCTGCTACTTTTGCAGTAGTCTTATACTGGCCGATATGTCCGTTTTTTGCCTCGGTATGCCCACCCGGGACTAATATATTTATTGTTGCATTTGCCGAAGCACTCATATTTAGCCCCGCAATATCCGACATTTCCACTGACGAATTGATAAATCTAATTTTCCGCCTTTAAATCCACAACAATAGTAAGTTTGGGATGTGGGTTCCAAGCGACTAATCGGCTAATTATAGTCATTTCAAAAAGAGAGGGAAAACTTTTTCTGCACCAAACGCGAATTATAGCAAGAAATACTTGTCTCAATCTAAATTAAAATAACTATACTCTTAGAGTACGACCATATTTTTCGGCTTTTCCTTCTAGAAATGTCCGAGATTTTCTCCAGCCGTTCTTCAGAAATAGCTCTCGATAATTTCCGATTCTTAACCATCCCAGAAACATATCATACCTCTAAAACAATTGTTTGGTTTTCACAGACATTTCAGTAGATAATTTCTTTAGAAAACCTCTCCTTGTATCTTCCAGTTTGCCATGAAATTTAGCTATTTTCAGTCTGGCTTTTTTATATCCCTTAGAACCCTTAGTTTTTTTTAGATAATGACTTACTTAGTTTTCGGTACTTCTTAATTCGTTAGATTTCGGGCCCATGATGTACAAGGTAAATAGTAAAAATCCTTTAGTGCGAGCATTCGTGGGAGGACCTCATAACAAGGTCAAGCGCTGTATATGCAATGTCCGCATAACATAAGAATTATTAAGACACCTGTGGAGTGCTAATTATCAAAAAAGGTTATTCGACTTGTTTTAGTTACTTAATATTTTTAGGAATTGGTATAACTGATAGCTAATGGCTGAGAATTAAACCTTCAGATTAATTTATTGATTTTTTTGTGCTTATCTACACTCAATTATGCTAATAAATCTTATTAGAAATAGGGAACAGAGAGTAGGGTTTTTAGATATAACTAATCTAAGGTTTAATACATACTATAGTAGTCATAAATAGGTTGGGATAAATCAAAAAGTAAATAAAACTTTTAAAACTCTTGCCTATTCTCTGTTCTCTTTTCCTTGTTCCCTGAAAAGCATTAGAATTTTTGCCACAAACACTCATAGGATTGCTATAGCAGTGCTAAATAGGTCGCGACCAATCAAAAAGTAAATAAAATTTTAAAACTCTTACCTATTCTCCATTCCCTGTTCCCTGTTCCCTAAAAAGCAGTGGGACTTTTGCCACGAATAAAATAGGATTGCTATATAATCGTTAAAAATATTACTTTTGCTTACTTATTACTTAATAACTGAAGTTTTAAGAAAGTATAGGATTATTTCTGGGAATTGGTACTAAAATTGACGTTATAGCACTGCAAAAGAGTGTCAGGATATTGATAAAATTGAAATCCCAATCAACCAATAGCTGGGACATGGGTACGATTGCGCAGCTTTCTGTGTCATGAGGCTCTTTAATAGCTGTTTGCAGAGTATCTCGATACGGAAATGCTTAGAGCAATGCCGTAAAAATTGAGCATAATTGCCAAAATTATCTAAAATTGTTAATGGCTAAACATTCAGAATAAAAAATAGTTAATCTGCAACCTCAGATATCAAGTATAATATACGAATTTAATTTTCGGCTGGAGTAAAAAAGATCTAGCAAGTTATAAGGAAATGGGTAATCGGTGTTCAAACGCATAAGGCAGGACTTAAAAAATGACCTAATCGCTGGTCTATTGGTAGTAATACCATTAGCTACCACAATTTGGCTAACCATAACTATTGCTCGGTGGGTAATTGATTTTCTAACCAAGATTCCAAAGCAAATTAATCCCTTTGATGGTTTACATCCTATATTGGTGGGTCTACTAAACTTCCTAGTAGGACTAGCAGTACCATTGCTAAGTATCCTCATCATAGGGCTGATGGCCAGAAATATTGCCGGAAAATGGCTATTAGATCTAGGTGAGAAAATATTACAAGCAATTCCATTTGCTGGCTCAGTTTATGGCACTCTAAAGCAAATATTAGAAACTCTGCTTAAGGATTCTAACGAGAAATTTCGCCGTGTGGTACTGGTAGAATACCCACGTCGAGGAGTTTGGACTATAGCTTTTGTTACTGGCACTATAGGTAACGAAATTAAATCTCATCTAGAAGATTCAATGTTAAGTCTATTCATTCCCACAACTCCAAATCCCACATCAGGTTGGTACGCAATAGTACCAGAAAAAGATGTGATTAATGTTTCTTTGTCAGTCGAAGATGCTTTTAAAGTTTTAATATCTGGTGGAATAGTAAATCCCAGTGGATCAACAGAAATTAGTCAAGACAAAATATTCAATAATCAACTCAAACCAGTAAGTCTCGATTAAAGAATAATATCAAAAACTTTACACATCTAGGATTTAATAGATTAGACTCTAATATTATATACACGTTATGAAAAAAGCTCCCCGCTCTACAGCTCGTGAACTAGCTCTCCTTGGCTTAAGTCAATTAACAACAAATTCAGGGAGTTTAGAAAAAAAGCAACTTCAAGAAGTTGTATTAGCAGCAGTTCGCACTTTAAGAACGGAGGCCCAAGATCTTCTGGAAACGGCAGCAGCAGAGCTACAGAGAGGGAGCGATCGCCTTCTGAGTAGTCAGATAAACACTACTGATATTGAAAGTGCCAGAGCAATGCTCTATGAAGCTATAGAATTAAGCCAAACAGCAATTAATCGTATTGGTAGTGCTGTTGAATTACCAGAAATCCTTCAACTCACTAATCAATTAGAAGTTCGCAGCTATACTATGGAAATTCTGACAAAAGTAAACGGTAATAAGAAAGAAATTGATAAATTACTGAGGGAATCAATAATAGATTGGCAAATAGAACGTTTACCTAGAATCGATCTAGATATACTCAGAATTGCAGTAGCAGAAATAATGTTTATTGGAATTCAAAAACCAGTGGCCATTAGTGAAGCAGTAGAACTAGCTAAGCGTTATAGTGGTGAAGATGGGCATAAGTTTATCAATGGAGTATTACGAAGAGTCCTCAACAAAATTAATGTAATTTGAGGACTCATTAAGTCAAACTGAAAAGTTATAGTTATTTTAAATAAGGATGAGACACTGGTGATGTCAATGGAAGTTTAAACATATTACGAAAAGCAGTCCCAAACGCTTTGAGCCATGGGATAGAAGGTGTTGTAGTTCACCCCGTAATGGTGACCCTTAATTAAAACTAGGTTAAGGAATATTTTTCTATAGATTTAGTGACTATAAGGAAGTCAATGATTTTATTATCCTGAATGCCTACAAACCTTCACCGATAATTTTGAGAATCTGTACTATCAGAAAAATTGCTTTCTTTGTTCAATCTGAACAAATACCTATGGTTTTAGTACCTGAGGTTGAGGGTAGTATTTATAAATGGTATTTACTGCTCAAAATTTAGTCAGATGTGTGGATTCGGTGACGCTCTGATTTACCGAAAGATTGGGCTTAAAGCCTGGCCCATAAGCGGGTGATCTTTTAGTTTATTTTTTTTCCACAGGTTATGTTATCATGCTTTTTAGTTTAAAAGTCATTCTATGAAAACCAGATTTAAGTGCCGTATATATCCAAATTGGGACAAAAACACGGATCAGCAAGGCTGCGCAGGTTGTGTCCGCGTTGTCTTGAATGATAGTCTAGCTTGCTCTGGTGGAAAAGTACAAACCTTGAAAGAAAAAACCGACTAATTCTGAACTGCAAAAACAGTTTATTACTCGGGCTTTAAAGACTGAGGATAGAGTTTGGCTTTCAGAGGTTTTTTGCCCTTGCCATTACAGCAATCTTTAAACGATGTAATACCCAGGCCTATCAAAACTTTTTTCAATCAACTCAAGGCAACAGAGAAGGTAAACCTATAAGACCTCCTAAATTTAAGAGGAGAATGTCATTGCCAACCAAAGATTTGCAAAGGGTGGATTTTAAAGTTGGTCAGCATAAAGTTTACGTAAGCTAAAATAGGAAAGCTGAAAGTTGTGTGCTCAAGGGAACTACCCGCTATTCCATCATCAGTAATACCTAATCAAAGATTCAGCTAATGGATATTTCCTAAGTTTTGTAGTAGAAGTTTTGCCCGAAGCATTGCCTAAAACTGATAATTCAGTAGGTAATTATTTAGGAATTAAAACTTTTACGACTGTAGGGATACCCTTATACAACGTCTGTACATGGTAAAAAAATTGATGCACTAAAACCACTGAAGAAACGAATCCTCCAAGTACCGAAAACTAAGTAAGTCATTATCTAAAAAAAACTAAGGGTTCTAAAGGATATGAAAAAGCTAGACTGAAAATAGCTAAATTTCATGCGAAACTGAAAGACACAAGGAGAGATTTTCTACACAAATTATCTACTGAAATGTCTGTGAAAACCAAACAATTGTTTTAGAAGTATGAGAAGTTTCTGGAATGGTTAAGAACAGGAAATTATCAAGAGCTATTTCTGAAACACGGCACCAGAAAATTCGGGACATTTTTAGAATGGATTTGCAGAAAAATACGGTCGTGATTTAAGAGTAATTAGCCGTTGGGAACCCATATCCCAAACTTGCTGTTGTTGTGGATTTAAAGGTGGAAAATTAAATTAGATTTATCAATATCCTGAAGTGGGAATGTCGTACATTGTGGGGCTGAACATGGTCGCGTAGGGTCAGGTCGTTCTGTCGCTTTGGAAAATGCAGCAAGAAATATATTAGTCGCGGGTGGGCATACACCAGACAAGAAACGGACAGGTCCCTCAGCATAAGACTACTGCCAAAGTAGCAGCAGGCTGTGAGATGTCAAACTGCTGAGGAGCTAAAGCTCGGTATGAAACTCGGTGCCTTTAGGCCGGGGAGGATGTCAAATTGGAGTGTACTAGGCTTTGGTCAACCCCAAAGGCATGAGCCAAATCTATCCTAATTGCTTTGCTACTGTCAGTAAGGGACTGGAAATCAGGGAGGATTATTGCCCTGAGCGTGGCTATGGGACTGATAGTGATTGTGCAGCAGCAGAGATAGTATTGTATGGTGGATCAGAGATGGGGAGAGCTATTGCTGTACCCATATGGTCAGCTTTGGGAGAATTTCACAATAGTAATACTTATAATAAATATGGTTTTTAATTGGTTCCGTCGTAAGTATAATGACAGTTCAGACAAAACTTCAAAGGACAAACCTGCACCTGACAAAGACGAGATAGAAGCAAAACTTGAATCACAAGAAAAATCAACCCAGGAGTCTACACAAGGTACAGAAGATTATTTGAGTTGGGCTAAAGCAGCTTATAAAAATATTCAAGAGCAGAAAAAATCTCAGGTAGTATCTCAAGCTGCTACAGATATTGTTGAAACAGAGGAGAAGCTAGAAACTCAAATACCTGTAACCACAGCAAAAGTTGAGCCACGCAGACCAGACTTATCCAAAATTGAAGAACAAGAAGATATTGTAGCAAAAAAAATAGAATCTACATCTACAGATGCTCAGGCCGAACCAAGTTTAACCGTAAGGGAAATCGCCCCTAGGGAGATGAAATCCTCAGAATTAGAAATTCCGGTAAAATCAGATTCGGTGGTAGAGGGAATGGCTCCGGTAACTCAAGTAGATGAGGAGTTACCTTTCTGGGCTAAAGCTCAAGCAGAAAGACAAGCAAGAGTAGAACGTCTCAAAGAAACTGCTATAGAAGAGCCAGAACCAGAAACTATCCAACAAACAATTGTGGATAATGAGGTAGAAGAAATAGACCCCATAATTCTTGATGAAGCATTTCTATGGTCAGCAGAAGTTTTAGCAGCTCAAGGTCGTCCCCCAGATCAAGTTTCTGCTGAAGAGATTTCTTGGCTTAAGAAATTACGACAAGGCTTAGATAGAACTCGGCGGAATTTACTCAACCAATTGAGGGCTATTGTCGGCCAAGGACCTCTAAATCAAGATGCAGTAATGGAAATAGAGTCAATGTTACTACAAGCTGATGTTGGAGTAGAAGCTACTGACTTAATCATAGAAACACTACAAAATAAGTTGCGCGAAGAAGCTTTACCTCCAAAAGAGGCGATCGCTTATTTGAAAAAAATCTTACGAGATATCCTGGATGAGCCATTCAAAGACTCGGAAATTGTCAGTCGCGCATATAACTTAACTTTTGTCCCTCAAAAGGATACCTTAAATATTTGGCTTTTGAATGGTGTTAATGGAGCTGGTAAGACAACAACTATAGGTAAAATTGCTCATTTAGCTACCAAGTCAGACTACAAATGTTTAATTGCAGCAGCAGATACATTTCGAGCTGCGGCAGTAGAACAATTGACAATTTGGGGACAACGAAGTGAGGTAGAGGTAATCTCTAATTCTGGTAAAAATACTGACCCAGCAGCAATAGTTTTTGATGCCGTATTAGCAGCTCAAGCTAGAAATGCAGAATTACTACTGGTAGATACAGCTGGAAGACTACAAAACAAGAAAAATTTGATGGATGAACTGAGTAAAATTCATCGCATAGTAGAGAAAAAAGCACCAGATGCGGTGGTAGAATCTCTACTAGTATTAGATGCTACACTTGGTCAAAATGGTTTACGACAAGCAGAAGTATTTGCTAAAGCTGCTAAAATAAGTGGCGTAGTGTTGACGAAACTCGACGGAACTGCTAGGGGTGGTGTGGCACTTGCCATTGTGAAGGAATTGGGTCTGCCTATTCGCTTTATTGGTGTGGGAGAAAAAATAGAAGACCTACGTCCATTTTCTAGTTATGAGTTCGTTGAAGCTCTTCTAAGTGGTTAAAGATTTGTTGTTTTTACCATTGAGAATCGGAAACTGTATCTAAGTAGCAGTTGTGAAATAAATCTATGTTTTTGGTATTTTTATCTTCCTGTAGGGTAAATATCTTGCCTGCTATAGCCATAGCTCACTGTTGACGAAATCCTCTGTCAACTAAATGTTGATATTACTTTTACTAGCTATACTTTTATTTATATTGGAAAAAGAAATTAGCTATAAAGTAGTATAGTCATTTCAGATAAGAATGGAAAACTTTTTCTGCACCAAACGCGAGTTATAGCAATAAAAACTTGTCTCAATCTAAATTAAAATAACTATATCTAGAATGGGAAGTCGATAAAGTTTATTCTCTAAAAACTTTTGAATATTACATGTGGTAAAACCACTATTGATTGGATTAGCTAAAATTATTTCTATATAAAAATACAAAAAAAAAATAAAGAGTAACACCTTGTCATAAGTTATGACTTCAAACTATATTTAATATCCTACTCATTTAGAAAAATAATCATGATAGTAGTCTAGTTTAAGAACTTTTGATGGTATTTGACAATTTTGAGTTTGAAAAAATAGCTGAAATTCAGTCCAGACAAGGGGATTAGGTCTATGGGCTTAAATGGCTCAAACCCTTGAAAGTAAGAGATTAATATCTTTTTGAGGTGAAACTCTCTGTATATATTTTGTTGAGACTATTTTATGATTCTGTTTTGTTTAAGTCCCACTAACAAAGCAAGATTGTAATTAACCTGGAATTTGGGATTAGCTTAACCTCTGTATAGTTAGCTGTAAGTATAATCAGTTAGTAGAATGAGCTACACTCATAGCCTTAACCCGGACTAGCGTTAATTATATAGAAGAGAATGAATTATATTAAATCCGGTTTTCATACACCTATTATTTTTATGGCTTAAGCTCTTAAATGGAAAAAAAGTAATTCAGGTTTCATAAAGGGCCTTTGAGTAAAGGACTTGGGATTAAAACATATTTCCCATTAAAATCATCAACGAAACAGCAATCTTAGGAAGACAATAAATATCAGAATTTCAACTAATGAAATAATACAAGCTATCAAGTATCAATAAACTTTAATCAATCAACTAAGAAGAAAAAATCTATGAATGTACTGCCTGTGTACGAAAATTCCCCTGAACCTACTAACCATGTTGCTACTGACAATTCCTCTCCAATGAAGTCTGTATATGCTATTCAAGAAATAGTGACTCATTTACATAAGGAACAACAAAATGTTAATGATTTATTAAGTTCTTTAGGCTTTGCCTTGCGTAGCTTCAATAATCTCAATCAGTTTCTAGAATTGATTCCGCTTATGAGCTGTCGAGTAACCGATGCAGATAGTGCAGCATTGATATTATTTAAGCCTAATGGACAGGTTAGGTTCCAACAATTACACTGTCAAGAAGGCCAGAAATCTCTGGATATCCGACAAGCATTAGAAATAGCAACTCGTCAATTGATTGCAGAAACAACTTTGCCTGCCGAACTACAAACAGTTCCTATTCAAACTGCTAATCTTGACTACCAAGTTAGCAACTATTTAGGAAATGATGTTCAATTATTTGGCACATCGATTTTAGTAAAGAACTCAGAACGAGGCCGTCTATATGTATTTAGTCACGAAGAGGAATATGTTTGGACACCAACAAGACAGAAATTAATTCGCCTAGTAGCAGACCAGACCGCAGTAGCGATCGCCAATGATGAACTATCTACCTCCTTACGAGAAAAAGAACGTTTGGACCGAGAGCTAGAAATAGGGGCAGAAATTCAACTCCAACTATTACCACCAAAATGTCCAGAAATTCCTGGTGTTACCCTGGCGGCAATGTGTCAAACAGCAAACCGAGTAGGAGGAGATTATTATGACTTTATTCCCTCTAACTACGACCAGGTTAATTCTAAGCAGAAAAAACAGGAACCCTGTAAGTGGAGTATTGTGATTGGAGATGTGATGGGGAAGGGGGTACCTGCGGGTCTAATTATGACTATGACTAGAGGAATGTTGAGAGCAGAGGTATTAAACTGCCACTCACCAGCACGAGTGTTAAAACATTTGAACCAAGTTATGTACGCTGATCTGGAAAATTCCCATAGATTTGTCACTTTGTTTTATTCAGAGTATGATCCAGAAACTACAATTTTGTCTTATAGTAATGCTGCCCACCATCCTCCCATGTTGTGGCAAGCTGCTAGTAATTCTATTGTGAATTTGGATACTCTGGGAACGTTAATTGGTTTGGAAGTAGATTCTGAATATAATGAAGCACAAGTCAAACTTCATCCAGGGGACACTATTATTTATTACACAGATGGTTTTACAGATGCAGCTAATAAGCATGGCGATCGTTACGATGATCTTAAGTTAAGTCAAGCTTTCAAGTTTGCGTGTCAAAATTATCAAGAACCACAAGAAATATTAGACTATTTATTTAATCAAGTCAGACAATTTATCGGAGAAGGAAATCATAATCCAGATGATATGACTTTAGTGGTAATGAGGCTAAGGCTTAATGAAAATTCATAGCAATCAAAAGATATCAAGGTTACTTTTCTGAATGTGGGGGAAGAACATAGATGCTTGAGCATATAATTACTACAAAATTAGGTCTGAATCTGATTGATAATTATTGTAGTATTTTTTTAGATTTACTAGGATCAAAAGTATTGTACAGTTGCCAACTTTTTGCCCAACAAGTTGATGTAGACTTGTGGGCAGATGTACAAAAAGCTTGGAACAACTTTATAGAATGTGGTCAGGGATGGGCACTATTAGTTGGTCTGATAATTGGTTGGATGGTTAAAAGTATTTTGCCATAAATTACTAACTATTAAAATTTTATTAAACAGGAATAAAAATCTGCAAAATGACGCAAGATAAACAAACCTGGAGCCAAAGATTTGAAAAGGCTTTGCATCCTACTATAGCTAGATTTAATGCTAGTATTAGCTTTGATATGGAATTGATTGAGCATGATCTAAATGGTTCAGTAGCTCATACAAAAATGTTAGCTAAAACAGGTATTATTTCAGCTGATGAAGGGGAAAAATTATTGATGGGTTTAGAAAAAATTCGTCAAGAGTACCGAGCTGGAAAGTTTCATATAGTTGAAGATGCTGAAGATGTTCACTTTGCTGTGGAAAAAAGACTGACAGAACTTACTGGAGATGTAGGGAAAAAACTACATACAGCTAGGTCGAGAAATGACCAAGTAGGAACTGACACGAGGCTTTATTTACGAGAACAAATTGAGAAAATTAGGATTTTATTAAGAAGATTTCAAGAAGTTATATTGGAACTAGCTGAGTCTAATATTGAAACTTTAATTCCTGGTTATACTCACTTACAAAGAGCGCAACCTTTGAGTTTAGCTCATCATCTTTTGGCCTATTTTCACAAGGTAGAAAGAGACTGGGAAAGATTGGGAGATGTTTCTCGTCGGGTTAATATTTCTCCCCTTGGTTGTGGTGCTTTAGCTGGTACAACTTTTCCTATTGATAGATACTATACTGCTGAGTTATTAGAATTTGAAAAACCTTATGCTAATAGTTTAGATGGGGTAAGTGACAGAGATTTTGTTATTGAATTTCTCTGTGCAGCTAGTATAATTATGGTACATTTGAGTCGTTTGGCAGAAGAAATAATTTTATGGTCATCTGAAGAATTTGGGTTTGTAACTTTAACTGATGTTTGTTCCACGGGTTCGAGTATTATGCCTCAAAAGAAAAATCCTGATGTACCAGAGTTAGTTAGGGGAAAAACAGGTCGAGTATTTGGTCATTTACAAGGCATGTTAGTGGTGATGAAGGGTCTGCCACTAGCGTACAACAAAGATTTGCAAGAAGATAAAGAAGGCTTATTTGATGCTATTAAAACTGTTAAAAGTTGTCTAGAGGCAATGACGATTTTATTGCACGAAGGCTTAGAATTTAAAAGCGATCGCCTTACAGAAGCAGTAGCAGAAGACTTTTCTAATGCTACAGATGTAGCCGATTATTTAGCAGCTCGTGGTGTACCATTTCGAGAAGCTTATAATTTAGTAGGCAAGGTTGTGAAAACTTGTATTTCTAGTGGTAAACTACTGAAAGATTTAACCCTAGAAGAATGGAAGGAATTACACCCTATATTTGCAGGTGATATTTATCAAGCGATCACTCCTTACCAGGTAGTATCTGCACGCAATAGTTATGGTGGGACAGGTTTTGAACAAGTAAGAACAGAAATTGCTATTGCCAAAAATAAGTTTAGCTGTTTGGTCTAATTGAGCACTTACTCATCTAAGCAACAAACCGGGTCTCTAATTATCTAGAGTGTTCCCAATCATGAAATCTTATCTCATAACCTGGTTTCTGGGTAAGTCCTACAATTATTAAAATCTAGATTTGATTCTCTAATCTTCAAATCTAGATTTTGTCTTTCAAAATTCATAGCTAAGAATTTTGAACATAAAATGCACTATTCCTCTACAGCACTAGCAACCTCTTCTGATTGCTCGTTACTGTTTTGATTATTACCAGACCCAAACTTAGATGAATATCGCTTCGAGAAAAAACTTGTATTCTTCTTTTTACGAAACTTACGTGCGTAAGCTTGATTACGTTGTGCTTTTTCTTTTTTTGGATTACGGCGTTTAGCCATTAGAACCTCACTAGTTAACATCCTTCAAAGGCCATAAATGGGGAGCAGCTCCTCAAAAGCTACATAGAACTTCAACCCAAGACTCATAAATCTCAAATCAGCACGAGCTGAACCTAATCGCGCCTATCTTCCAAAATTTACTACCCTCAGGTTTTATGGCCGTTCAACAGTACTTCGCCAAAGTGGCCAATATGGTGCTCCTCTATAAGACCTTCCTGGACACTACTGATTTAGTAGTGAAAATATCCGTTTACTATATCATTTACTTTTTCAGGAAGCAAGAGTTTTTCCCTCTTCTCTATACAACAATTACTATTTAGCTGACCACAACGACTATAATAGTTATTTTAAATAAGAATAAGACACTGTTTGGCACAATGATTACGAATAGTTTTATCAAGAGATGTGTTGATAGGTGAATACATTCTAGATATTTTTAATGCACTAAAATCATGTTCTATGTCATTTAAATCTGGAGAGTATTTTGGCAAAAATAGTAATTGATGACCCCCTGGTTCTACTAATTCTCTAATAACATTTTTTATATGAATTGGTGAATTATCGATGCAGCAGTACACTGGGAATTTTTAATGATGGTAATAAATGTTGATTTAACCATTGTTCAAATCCCACAGCATTTAGGCTTCCTTTAAATATAATTGGTGCCATTAAATCTTTTTCCTTTTTTCTTCTTCCGGCTACTAAATTTTCTCTTTTTACTCATGTTTATTCTTGCTCACCATAAACTTTTTTCCTTTTTTTGTACCAGGCATAAATACAGTCTTGATTATCTTAAAATCCTGATTTATCAATAAATAAAAGGCTTTTACTTCCAAATTTTTTGATAAATTTTCCTAGTTTCTGGTAATATTTTATTCTTTCTTCTCTATTTATTTCTCTATAATGAAGTTTTTTTTCTAGTAATTTTAATTATTTTCAAACCATAAAATATAGCTGTAGAATTAACTCTAATTTTTTTATATCTATCTGCTAATTATCGATTCTGGATTTTGTTTTACATCTTTTTCTAATTCTTTCCAATCTAATTTTATTTGACGACATTTTACCTTAGTTGCTGACATTTTTTGGTGAAATAACCATCTATATACCGAAGCTCTTCCTCTCCCAAATCTATGAGCTGCTTCGGTAATCGTACCACCATTTTCTACCAAAAATATTACTTTTTGTCTGAAGTCTAAACTGTAAGGCATGGTTAAAAATAGTTTCTAGTTGACTTAATTTTGTTCTACTCAATTTTTGTCTTAATCTTAATTAAAATGACTATAACTCCTTCTCTAGCCTTGATATTGTGACACATGTTTAGAAAATAGATAGAATCTTCTGTATTTTCTAATAACATTGGTATGGAAAAGTCTAAAGTCTAGATTGGGGGTATTACTGGAGTTTAGACTAAATTTTGGGGTCTTCAGATAATCTACTAAGAAGGAAGGAAAACTTGAAACTTAGAACCAAAGGATAATATAAGTTTTGGCCATAAAATAAGTGATAGATATTATTTGTTTTTTTTTGGTGAGTTTGGGTTAGGGTTACATTATTCAAACTCCTTCCAAAATCTTGCGATCGCTTAATTAACAGCCTAAACTCAGGAAAACTGACTTACAAGTGATTACAATGCTTATGATTGAAGGGTTTAAGTGCATTTAGCTAATGTTCCTATTCTCCCTCGGCCAGTTCAGGCAAACTATAATTAGTCTAAACTCCAATTATTAAGAATTTGAGGGGTTGAATCTGTGAATTTTGATATAAACAGGACTTACGCAGTGCCGCCATATATAGTGCATTTTTGACAATAAATTCAGATATTTACACTACAAGTAGTACCTTTACGTAAGTCCTGATAAACTTATTTAAGAAAAAAAAAATAAATAAGAACCACATTATCAAAAAAGCCCAATGAATTAAGTGCTTAAGCAAAATTATTTACTTATTTTAATTATCTATTCTTCTTAGAAGGCAAAGAATTCAGTTTGTATAGATGTGTAATTAATTTTGGATGACCACTTATCTATGATTTTTTCTTTAAACTTAGAAATAATTCTATTTTCAAACTTCTATAAACTTGAATGATGACTTAACTTAAAACAATAAGCCTTTGATTTCACTTGATAATATTTACTTTGTATATAAATACAACTTCATAAAACTAATATAAAACGTCATAATAAGTGATATTTTAATGTTTACTTCCTGTTTTCATTTAAGTCGTCGGCGGTTACTCATCCACAAGCATTGAGAGCATCAATCAATTTTCCTGTAGCAGGTAGTGCGATCGCATGCCATGGTGTGCGATCGCAGCTACAAATAATATTTTTACAACAATAGGGTAAAAGCTCTAAAATCAAACTCCTTTCTTCAGTGGGATTAACAACTTTTCAGGATTGATTTATAGTTAACAAATGAATCCCTTGAAACCATTGAAATATCCATCTTAATGTCGGAGTATTTGTGAGCTTTCCTAACTGGTTTTTGAGAATATTACTGATTATTTTAAACTATTTTTCAACTCTCCTTTAGCAAGAATATATACTAATAAAACCCACATTCTGCACTTCTTAACATTAAATTGATAAGTTTTATTAATCTATCAGCTTGAATACTATCCCTGAAAGCCTTATAGCTATATACATTAATTTTCACTCTTATAAAGAATTGTAACTAATTTTTTATGAGAAAATTAGTTATTGATAATTTTTATTAATATTGAGTTCTATAACTCACATTCCGCACTTCCGGCATGTAACACAAAAAGATACATGAATCATGATCAGAATTTGAGCCAACAAATTAAACAAATTAATTCTGTACAACACAAGAAAATCAGTGGCATTAGTATTGTTGGCAAACCAAGGATTTCTTTTGGCAGCGGAAAATAATTGAGCAACTACACTCCTGCTGATAGCATCAATTAATTTTCGTAACCATTCAAGTGGTGCGAACATATGTGTTGGTGTGCGATCACTTATTATTAAAATCACAGATAATACTTTTGACAACAAGAGGGTAAAAACTCTAAAATCAACAGGACTTACGCAGAACCACCGTATCTAGTAGGGGGCTATATAATTTGATATACGTGGGTAAGTCCTGTCATTAATTTTGTCTGTCTACTTATTTAAAAAGATATTGAACCTTCTCCACAATAATGGTGACTACTAAGGGCGAATTTCATGTTCATCAAATATACTATTTGCATTGGGGGCAAGATGCCTAAACTGGATAAGTTTAAAGTTAATATTTGTAACTCATATACCTGGAATCTACTCTATAATTAATGAGGTAATTTATATTGACCAACAATTTTCTTAGCAAACTCCGGCACATGAGATTCTAATTTTTCTGGATAATTTCGATGTACATAAAGATAATTACGAGTAAAGTGGGAATCAATAGAAAACCGCCCATATTCCAAACCTTTAGGACCAATTCTTTCAATTACAACTCCCATTAATTTGGCTGCCCACATTGGTAAAGTTACGGCTTGGTCATAAGCTGGAATACTTTGTTGTACAGCTTGATGTCTGTCTCCCTGAGAAATTACAGGTTGAGTATCTAATTGATTCATTACCAAATCTAACATTTGTTTTCCTGTCTCATTTCTAACAGTAACCCACTGCCAACCAAAAGTAGCTCCCATATATCCAACTACTAAATCTGCTAAACCATTTACATAGTCAAAACAACTCAGACAAGAAGGGGCAAAAATGTCTTTCAGTTTTTTAGTATTCAAACCAAAAAATGGTACTTTTTCTATCGTTCCATCCTCGTGTTTAAAATGTACTCGAAAATCTTGCATAAATTCATAATGTACAACAGTTTCCGGAGACTTACTTGTAGTTTCTAAGAACTTTTGTAAACCCTCTCTTGTGACATTATCTACACAAGGAGTTCCTAAAACATAGAGCTTTTCTAAGCCCAATTTTTTCTCCACCGTTCGTAATGCTTGAATCTGACAACCAACCCCTATTACTAATAATTTTTTCATCCCATATTTTTCAATTTCTTCTAATACTGAAAGATTGGGAGAAAGAGTCGGTTTATTAACTTTTGCTGCCAATACTTCTTCTGGAGTACGGGCAATAACTGGCATCGGTTGAAAGCAGTCTTCCTTGACGTTTTGTACACAAACTACACCCTCAACAATGCCTTGAATAAGCATTTCACAGGCGATAGTGCTCACAATACCAGTCCATTGGGCTCCTTCAATAGGTTCCTTTTTGCGAGCTGCTATCATATCTTGATGAACGCCAAAATATGTTTCATTTTCATTATCCAGGTTGCGAGTGCGCCCATGAGTTTGCTGTTCCAGGTTGTCAAATTGTTGATTAAGAAATGCACAAGCTTCCTTGACATAATGGATGTAATATGTATTGCACAAACCGCATTCGCTACAGAGTTCTTTGGCAGGAGGACGGGCACCTGGTCTGAGAGCTTTAGCTTTCTTATGTTTGGGGGTGTTTGGAGTTGAGATAGTCATTTCAGTTAACAGTTGTCGGTTATCAGTTATCCCAGTAACAGGGAGGTAAAGTTAGCAACTTTGATCTTAGGATACCCTAGTTAGACTGAATATAACAAAAACCAGGTTTATAGGAAGTAAATGTGAGCATGGAGGAGTATCTTATATAAACCTCAGGACAAACCCCCATCTAATTTGCTGATTTCTATATTGAGTGTTTTTAGAATTATATAAACCCTATATCTGTCAAGTTTATTCTCAACAAGTGCAATAAACTATAGTTTATTGAAAAGATACGTTTGCCCTGATATAAAACTGGTTTTTCGGTTTTTGTATCTAAATATATGAGAATACCTAAATCCTAAATAAGTGAGGGTCCTAGCCATTTTTAGGCCATCGATGAGAGCCGTGATTACTAACGCCCTGACCAAATAATCAGAAATACTTGAAATTATTTTTCAGATTGGGACTTCAGAAACCTTAACTACAGAAGTAATACTAAATCCGGTTTAGACACAACCATTGTTATGGAGGTAAGGTAAAAGACGTATAGTCGTTTCGTGGGGAGAATTGAGATAAGTGTTTTTTGCTATGAAAGTATTTCAGGCGAAAAATATCTCAATATAATTTAAAATGACTATAAGTCCAGAAGCTAGAAAGGTTAGAGGAGAATTTAAAAAACGTACTGCATGATAACCGGATTTGGTATAAATGATATTTACCACAAGAAGCACCAAGAAACTGAAGGAGGGATTAGATATCTCCAAAAGTTACCAAAGTCATTCTGTCCCTTTACTTTAGCTGGACTTTTCCCGATAATAGGAGGGAAATAATCTCAAAACCTTATAGAGTAATGTTTTGACCTATAAAACTGTTTTCTTGATATATACCCATCCTCAATCATTATATAAAATCACTAGGCTTCTTAAAAAATCGCTCTAACTCCTATTTCTTCACTATAAGTGCTTTCTGCCTTCTGCCTCGGAACAGCCCATTTTTATCACTCTTGAGATAGGATTGCTATACCTAGGTTTTAGCTATTTTTAGTTTCCTTGGTATTTCCCTTGTTAATACAGGCTTTGGAGCCATTTTCGGTGTAAAGAATATCAAAGTCTAGTTGGCTTGTTAATAATTGTTAAGCATTTTTGGCTAGTTGTATGCCATTATTAAGTCTTTGAAGTATTTATTATTCAATTGAAGTTAATACCTATAAAAGTTGGAGAAACTTTAAAAAATCAGGACTTACTCCAAGAAAGTATATGCATGATAATTTTGGCAATCTTGACAGTCTGTTTTGTGGGATAAAACTCCGTTAAGCTTCGTACTCCTCTAGCTATTCATAAAAACAATCCAATTATTAAGTTGTTACTAAAAATTAAAAGAAAAAAAAGGGGTGTCTAACCCCTTATCAGTTAAAATCATGACAGTTTAATAGATGGTAACACAATTTTATGGTTTAGTGTATTGGTTTTATTTTTAGCTTTTCTCTAAAGTAAATAGTTATATTCAATATTAGTATAGCCATCGTTACTTTCCTTAACTGCACTAGGTTTACCAAGCAGAATATCTGGTTCATCAAAAAAAAGAATTGCATTCCCATCTTCAACTACATTAAATAACTTTCCTAGTTTTTTTCTGTTTCCTAAATATATTTACTAATTACTGTTGAAAGAAATATTGACAGGATAGATATCAGGCTATAATTAATTAGCAATAAGTTTTGTAGTTATTATTTTCAGCTTCACTTTCTCTAAAGAATAGAATTTTTTTATGCGTTTGTCAAGTTTATATACCTGATATACTTGATATCATTGCTGTACTTAATCATTAATTGGATGCAACATATGTAAGGTTCATCAGTCAATACAAGTAAGCCCCAAGTGGCTTTTCGTGCCAGAGGTTGGGCCTAAAAGTTAAGGGGAGAACGAGTTTTCATGAGACAAATTTTCCACAGAGGTACTTGACTTAAAGTGTCTTATATGCTATTTTGAATGTTAGTTAAATGGTAAAAAACTTCAGGTTAAATGGGCCTATCAGTTGTTGGAATTGACTGATTCGATTTATCAAAAGTAAAGTTGCGATCGCAACCCTCGGACTGTAAGTTGCGGATTTTTCAGGGGACAACTAAAGTACTGCGGGTTTCCCGACTACGGAGGATTTTTAGATAGCACTTGAAGAACGAGAACTTTCTCTATCTCCACAATATTACAGTCTGTTAACAGACCTCTGTTTAAAGTAAAGTTGCGATCGCGACCCCCGAGCTATAAGTTGCGCACTTTCCAGGCGGCAACTAAAGCGCTGTAGGTTTCCCAACTACGGAGGATTTTTAGATGGCAGTTGAAGAGCGAGAACTTTCTCTATCTCCGCAAGATTACAGTCTGTTAACAGACCTTTATCAATTAACAATGGCAGCTTGCTATGTTGGGGAAAAAATAGACCAACGGCAAGCATGTTTTGAGTTATTTACGCGAAAAATGCCAACAGGTTTTGGCTATCTCATTGCTATGGGTTTGGCACAAGCATTAGATTATCTGGAAAAATTTAGATTTAGCTGCGATCAAATTGATGCTTTAAAGTCAACGGGAATTTTTGCTAATGCTCCTAGGGAATTTTGGTCTTTGCTAGCAGAAGCTAAATTTAGTGGAAATGTATGGGCGGTGCCAGAGGGGACAGCTATTTTTCCAAATCAACCCCTACTTAGGATAGAAGCACCACTTTGGCAAGGGCAGTTAGTGGAAACATATCTATTAAATACAATTAATTACCAAACACTAATAGCAACAAAAGCAGCCAGAATGCGAGATATTGCAGGGAATGACACTAAATTACTAGAATTTGGCACTAGACGTGCATTTAGTCCCCAAGCTAGTATTTGGGCTGCTCGTGCTGCTTTGGCAGGGGGAATGGATGCCACTTCTAATGTTTTGGCAGCCTTGAAATTCGGTCGCAAACCAGCAGGGACAATGGCTCATGCTTTGGTGATGGCAATATCCGCACTCGAAGGTAGTGAAGAGGATGCCTTTAATGCTTTTCAGCGATATTTCCCCACAGCACCTTTATTAATAGATACTTACGATACTTTGGCAGCTACCAGTTTATTGGCACAACGAGTTCAACAAGGTGAAATGCAACTAAGTGGGGTAAGGTTAGATTCGGGAAATTTAGTTAAATTGTCTCAGGAGGTACGATCGCTACTGCCAGATGTGACAATTTTTGCTAGTGGAGATATAGATGAGTGGGAAATAGCTAGACTTCAGAAAGAAAATGCTTGTATTGATGGATATGGTATTGGTACTAAATTGGTAACTGGTGTCCCTGTTAATGGAGTTTATAAACTAGTAGAAATAGACGGTATTCCTGTGATGAAAAATTCTACTGGAAAAGTTAGTTATCCTGGTCGAAAACAAATATATAGATATCTGGAAAATGGTCAATTGAAACAGGATTATTTAGGATTAATGGCTGAAAATTTATCTAATAAAACAGAGCCTCAGACTGATTCTTTTATAGAATTAATGGTACAAGTAGTTCAGGACGGGGAACTATTGCAAAAATCAGAAAATCTTGAAGCGATCGCTAAACGCACTGCTATTTCTGTTGCTAGTTTACCCCCTGAAATTCGGAGTCTAGAAAATCCTAGTTTGCCACCCATGAAAATTTCCCGTAAATTACAACAACTTATAGGAAAAACTCAAGCTAAAATACTTAAAAATTAGGGAACATGGAGGGTAAAAGAGAAAAGAGAAACTTCATAATTAAAATTTTCTTAAAGTCCGGGTATATTGAATTATTAATTGATTCTAAAAAAATCGCCTGTCTATTGTTTTGCTTTAGCACCATATAAATATTTTGATAGCTAAAGCCCGACAACAAAATCTACTATTATAACGGTTTTACTGAACATAATTCTTTGATGAAAAAAGCTAGCTTCAAAAAACTTAATTTCAGTAAATTATTAAGATTAAATTTTGCGTAATTCCCAAGTATTATCTGGTTTAATAACTGTATGTATTGGAGATGCTTTAGGTGTACCTGTAGAATTTTCCAGTCGTAATCAAAGAAGAATTAACCCTGTAACTGAAATGATTGGTTATGGCCCACACAACCAACCACCAACCACCAGGCAACTGGTCTGATGATAGTTCTATGAGATTATGTTTAGCTGAATGTCTATGTAATGGATTTGATTTAGAAGCGATCGCTAACTCTTTTTATCGGTGCTATAAATTCTCTCTTTTGTCAAATTTTATGTTAAGAAAGATATTTATAAATCATAATCGGTTGAGGGGGAGAGGAAGGAAGTAGGGACCTTGCATGCAAAGTCCGTACAACATAATAATTATTAACATTAACTTGGCTCAAATTAGCAAAAAAGTTATTCCCTTTGTATTAATTACTTAATATACGAAGTCTTACTTAATTATAGCATTAATCCATGGGAATTGGGAGTAGTCAGGAGTCAAGACGAACGGGGTATTACAGAGGAGGTGGTCGGATATATTTGTCCCTTAATATCAAATATTTTGGCTTAGTAGTAATATAATTACTTTGTAGTAATTATATTACCTTGATCATCATACAATGGGTAGGGGTGAATGACCATTTAACCCTACAATATAAACTCCTATCTTTAAATACTGAATAACACCCATGGTACCGGATTTGATATAATTTTTCTGCCATTGTCTGACCAAAATCCTAATATAGGTGAGATTTTTGGACTGGAAAGCTGGAACTTTTTTCTACTCAAAAAAGTTAAAGCCTTTATCTATCAATAGTTTTAGAGTTAATTAGCAAGTCATATATTTATAGTTATTTTAAATAAGAATGAAACATTTTTTTGGATAAAATACTTTCATAGCAAGAAAAACTTGTCTCAATTATATTGTTAAACGACTATATCCCTAATGATGACTATTGAAGCTAGATGTTAATAGCTGAATGTTTACAAACTAATCGAAAAATTTACAAAATAAATGATGAAAATAGCCTTATTTGGAACAAGTGCAGACCCACCAACAGTGGGACATAAAATGATTATTGAATGGCTTTCTCAAAACTTTGATAAAGCAGTAGTTTGGGTATCAGATAATCCCTTTAAATACCATGAGACATCCTTAGAACAACGTGCGATAATGTTATCAATTTTGATTGAAAATATTGAATCTAATCAAAACAATATTTATTTACATCAAGAATTAAGTAGTCGTCGTACTTTAGAAACTGTTGAACTTGCCAGAAAGAAATGGAATGATGCAGAATTTACTTTAGTTATAGGTTCAGATTTAGTCAAACAATTACTAAGTTGGTATCAAATAGAAAAACTTTTACAAAAAGTTGAATTATTAATAATACCCCGCAAAGGTATAACAACAAAAGAGGTAGATTTACAGAATTTAAGAGAACTAAGTAGAGAAGTCAAAATAGCTTTTTTAGAAGTTCCGAATGTTTCCTCATCTGCATATCGTGAACAAGGAGACGAAATGACTGTTGCACCTCCTATTAAAGATTATATATATCAGCATAAGTTGTACCAATGGCAGAAAGCGACTACGGAGAAAATATAAACAATAAAGCAGACTTTAAAGTGGGGGTATATGATGTAATTTTTTCAGTTTACACCCAACAAAATTGTCTCTTAGTTTTATTAGTAATGAGACAAAAAAACATTTATTAAATACTAGAGTTTACCAGGTATTTTAGTAATAAAAGGAGAATCTTTAGAAGCAGAAGCATACAGAGTTTTAGTACAAAAAAGTATGGTTAAAAATCTATACTTAGAACAATTATATACTTTTGTTAATCCTGATCGTGAAATCAGGAGAATATATTTATAATTTTAGATATCTATCGGTCAGTTATTTTGCCCTAGTTAGATTTGAAGAAGCAGAATTAATTGCTAATGGGGCGACAAGTATTTCTTGGTATCCTATGGATAAAATTTCTCAGTTAGCATTTAATTATAAAAAAAATATTGAGTATGGATTTTCCAGATTACGTAATAAACTTGAGTGCAGTCCTATTGCTTTTGAATAAAAAAAATCAGCTTTTAACTGGATTATCTTTAATAACTATAATCCTAACAACAATAAACTTATTTTCTACCCAGAATGCCGAAAGTAAATCACAAAAATCTCTATTTCTTGGTTTCCAAATTATTAGTAGTTCCCAGGGAATAACTCTTTATCAAAAAGATTCAGATTATCTACAAGTTATTGATTTAACTAAAGGTGCAAAAATTAATTTTATTTATGGAAATATCACAGAGTTAGGTAATAAAAAAGGAGCTTATGGGGGTAACGATCCACAATTTGAACGTCAAACAATATCACAAGTATGGTCTAACTTATCTTCTGTAACTTCAAGTTTATTTTGCATCAATAATGGTCAATTTTTTAGAAATGATAAAAACTCCTCTACAGCCTTAGCATTTCCTGTCAAGTCAGACGGAATTATAGTTACTGACGGTTATGCAGGAGAAATAGAATTTCCTCATCAGAAGTTAATGCTAGAAGTCTGGAATGATAGAGCCTTAATTAGTAAGTTTCAGCCAAATAATCTGCAATTGTCAACAGCACCTAATCTTATTGTTGGTTTACAGGAAAATGCAGATAAAGGAGTTGAAGATCAAACAGGTAGAACGTTTATTGGCATTCAAGATCAAGATGGCGATCGCTTGAATGAAACAATTTTAATTTTTACTTCTAAACAAGCAACTCAACCTCATGCTACTAATGTTTTAAAAAGTTTCGGTGCAACTCAAGTAATAATGTTAGATGGTGGAGGCTCAACACAATTAATTTGTCAGGGAAATAATTATATAGATTCACCAAGAACTATCCCTCAAATGATTGCTGTTTTCAGTGGAGATTAACTCAAGAAGACTGAATATAAAAAACTTCCAGTTTTGAGTTACTGGAAGTCTAAAGAAAATTGATTTTACTTGTTATAATAATTAAATTACTTCAAAAGAGAAATTTTTTGATCCGCGACAACTTCTGATTGTACATTATCAAGAAAATTATCATCAACTAAATCTAGTTCCCCACCCGGTGCTTCAGGATGTTGTCGCACAAATTTTTCTTCTACTGGTACTTCTTTTGGCTCATCATTAGCATCAATATTAGCTTCTGCTTTACGAGTTACATAACGAGTGGCAAAAAAAGCACCTAACCCTGTTAAACCTAGGATACCAGCAGCAATACCAGCAATAGCAAAGTCAGACTTACCAGGAAATTTGTTGCTTAACCAAGAATTGGATGAAATTAGAGATGTTTCTGATGTCAGACCTTTACCTTTGCTACTAAAAGGACAAGCTTTTACAGAATTAGCACAAAGTATACTACCAGCGATCGCTACAGTGGACAAAGCACCCACCATCATATTCAGCTTCTTCATTTTTGTTTAGTTTAGAAAGTACCTTTAATGAATTTATGTTAACGGCATTGTCCCAAAATTGCAACCTAAGTATTCGGCTTAACTTTATTCATCTCCAGAAATCTCACTTGTTTCTTGGTTAGGATTAAGACAAGTAGCTAATAATTTCTCTGTCGATAATCCTACATTAGCACTTAAACCAACCACACAAGAAGAAAAACTTTTTGGTAGTAAACTAAGACGACAACTTTCTAATACAGTAGCTTCATTAGATGTATTTTTAACTGATTTATTAATCTTTTCCACACAAGTTCCTAATTCATCAACTCTTCTCACTCTTTGACAATTCAATAAAATCTTTTCTACGGGAAGTTCTTCTGTTGTATTATCATATATTTTAGTGACACATTTTGAGAGATCTTTGGGTTTGAGAGCCGCACTACAAGCATTAGCTACTTCTTCCTCAGATAAACCTACACTTAATAAATCTCTAGAGCAAATTGTAAATGATTTTCTATTTGTTTGGGCTGTTGCTACTTCAGGAATACCTATCAACAAACCACAACTAAAAAGTTGTATTGCTGCTAAATATACCCAGAATTTACTAAAGTATTTCTTAGGTTCAGATAAGGTAAATTTCTCAGATAAAAAATTAGAAAAGTTCATCTTAGGCATAACAAATAATCTCAAGCTAAACTCTATAGTGGACAATTGACAAAGTAGTAATTAAATAGTATATGATATAGGATTGTGGCGAAATTTTATGTTAATGAGGAAATTATTATGTCTAGATATAGAGGTCCACGTTTAAGAGTAGTGCGTCGTTTGGGTGATTTACCGGGCCTAACTCGTAAAAGTGCCAGACGTGCTTATCCACCTGGTCAACATGGTCAAAATCGCAGAAAGCGTTCAGAATATGCAGTTCGGCTGGAAGAGAAACAGAAATTACTATATAATTATGGTCTTTGTGAACGCCAACTTCTACGTTATGTAAAAAAAGCTCGTCGTGCAGCAGGTTCTACAGGGCAAGTATTACTACAACTTCTAGAAATGCGCTTAGATAATACTGTATTTCGTTTAGGAATGGCTCCAACTATTCCCTCTGCACGACAGTTAGTAAATCATGGTCATGTAACAGTTAATGGTAAGGTAGTAAGTATTGCTAGCTATCAGTGTAAACCGGGAGAGGTCATCAGTGTTAAGGAAAAAGAGAAATCGAAGGAAATGGTAAAGACTAATCTCCAATATCCAGGTTTAGCTAATATTCCTAGCCATTTAGAATTTGATAAAAACAAACTTGTTGGTAAGGTTAATGGTGTTGTGGAACGGGAGTGGGTGGCGCTTCAAATTAATGAACTGTTAGTTGTGGAATATTATTCCAGACAAGCTTAGATTTCTGTGTTTCGTCTCTATTTTGCCTTTGATATTAAATCCGTTGCCTTTGGAGTAATATAATTCCTTTGATGGTCATACAATGGGTAGGGGCTTTTTTCTTGGGAATGCTATGCAAGCATACAGCGGAGGACTCATTCTCATTCGCCCCTAAAATATAGACTCTTACCTTTATAGCGGTTTTCAAATTGATGAACTACATCACCATAACCAAAACTTTGTAGGGACTTTGCATGCAACGTCTCTACTGTGGTCTACCAAAATGAAAACTGCTGTAATACTGAATAGCACCGATACTAGCAGATTTGATATATAGTCATTTAAAATAAGAATGAAAAACTTTTCCTGCTGAAACTTAGTTATAGCAAGAAATATTTGTCTCAGTCTAAGTTAAAATGACTATAGTTAGTATAGGACTTACCCAAAGTATGAAAATCTATACACTATCTGTAGGGGTTAACGGCTGTTAACCCCCACTGGATATAGTGGTTGGTGCGTAAGTCCTGATAATAAGTATAGGACTTACCCAAAGGCACTAACTGTAGGGCAGATATCTGAAAAATTAATCAAAAACACGCTACATATAGCGCTTAGTGCGTAAGTATTGAAGTAGAGAGGAGATAGAATTAAGCAGAGTAGGTTGGGTGTGATACAAAATGTGATACAAAAATAGGAATTAACTATTTTGTCAGACCTCTACCCCGGTCCTTCTCTTGGTAGGAGAGGTGAGAAAAAGTATTATAAACAGGACTTACGCAAAGAAACCAGGTTTTGACAGTAAATCATTGTTTTTAATACATAAATATCTAGGAGAAAACGGGTTTCTCAGTTTGTAGGAGAGGTGAGAAAAAGTATTATAAAAATCAAATTTTTACAGGCTTTAATCTAATTTAAAAATTCCCTACCTTTTTCTGTGATGAACTTTCACTTCTATGCGACGGTTACGTTGTCTATTAGTTTGAGAATCATTTTCTGCGATAGGGCGAAATTCTCCATAACCAATAGCTAACAGACGATAACCCTGACCTAAGTTTTTTGATAAATATTCTGCCACTACTTCAGCTTGCAAAAATGACTTTTCTTGATTGACCTT
Organism: Trichodesmium sp. MAG_R02; assembly: GCA_023356605.1. Taxonomy (GTDB): domain Bacteria; phylum Cyanobacteriota; class Cyanobacteriia; order Cyanobacteriales; family Microcoleaceae; genus Trichodesmium. The sequence continues at coordinate 46,727 of JAKQYE010000003.1, forward strand.
TGCTTTTCCTGTATTATCAGTATGGCCAGAAATGCTAATTGTTACATCCTTATAGTTTCTCAATTCACTAATTAAATTATCTATAATGATTCTTCTGTCAGAAAGAATTTTATTACTACCAGACTTAAACAAAATATCACTAGGAAGGGTCACCATATTAGCATCTTTAGTAAAAACTGGTGGAGAAAATTGATTAATCTGTCTGTTTCTACTGTCAGAGAGAGGAGCAACTAACTCTTGAGCAATTATATTTAACCTTGTCTCTAAGTCTTGATCGCCTCTACTAACTCCTAGTTTATTTTCTAAAGCTGTAGTACGACCAATAAGAGTATTTAACTCTACTTGTAATTCTTGAACTTGTGTTTGTAGCTCAATTTTTTTCTCCTCAGTCAGTTCAACCAGGGGTCTTATAGTTCCTCGAATAGATGTAGGAGGAATATTTGAAGGTAGGGGTAAATGTTTTTCAGGTACTTGAGTCTTAAAACCATTAAGGAGTTTTTCTGCTATGGGTATCTTTTGAGAAGTAGAAGGATATTGAAATGCGATCGCCATTCCCAGTACCCAGGAAAAACTGCTAGCTACCCCAAGGAGTAATAAGCGAAATATTAAGGACAATATTAACAAACCTATCCCCGGAGAACTAGGGGGAATTCGATCAGGAGAAGATTTACTCACAGTCTTTCTATTGAGGATACTTTCAATTGAAATTTTATAGGGTTTTGGGCAAGTAATCAGCAATAGGCAACAAGTAATACCAAATCCTATTTACAAAAAAATTGGGTTTAAAGCCCCGCCCATAAGCTGGCGACTTTTTGGTTTATTTTTTTTCACAGGTTATGTCCTTCTTGCTTTTTAGTTCACAAGAAATATATTAGTGGCAGGTGGGCTTACGGAGGCAAAAAACTGACGGGTCGGCAAGCATAAGACTACTGCCAAAGTAGCTGCAGCCTCTGAGAGGTCAACCCGCCGAGCGGCTACGGCTCGGTAGGAAACTCGTTGCCTTTAGGCAGGGGAGGATGTTAAAAGGGAGATTTATTAGAAGGGTAAGGGAGAAAGCAGAAGGGTTAGAAGGATTTAGAAAAACTAGCTTTTCATAACCAGAATTGGTATAACACTAACTACCATGTATTGATACTAGACTTAGGTAATATCAATTTAAATAAATATTGTTATAGTTCTTTAGTTATTATGACCTAGAACTGTGAAGTCATAACTGAGGAGGTAAGAATTTTAATAAGGTTATAAGGTTTATTTTTTCTGAGGGTTAAACTATTCTATGATTGACTAAAAATACTGTTATAACAATAATCAATTGTTTTTATTCCCAAGAGATAATTTGATTTTTCTTCTCCATCTCCCCGATAAATTTACTAACAGTTTTGTAATCATTCTGCTGTAACTATCTTTTTTGAATTTGGTATAACACTTTATTAATTAAGCAATTAATAAGAAGGGAATGAACCTATCTATCCCCACTCTTAACTTCTAAGTCCTACTCAAAAAACTTAATATTGGGAAAAATACCAAGTGGTTTCTATATAGTTAGATATTAGTTGCCATGACTAGGGGGGAAATTCTCACGGCTCTCAAATTTAGTCCATATTGCTAATTTAACATCTGACTTTAGCTATATTTACCATGGTTCTACTTCTACTAAACCTTGTTTAGTAAACAACACCCTAAACTCAGTCGTAGGTTGATTCTGATCTCCACTTACTGCTTGTTGGTTCAATAAATCTGGCAGAGGGACTTTATTCACCTCATCAGCAGCAGTAGAATTTATCGGTTTATACCCAATAATAGTACCATCGGCAGTGACTTTTACACGATAAATCAAATCTGTGTCGATTTTCATTGTCCAATTCTTACTAATTTTTTTAGACAGAAAATTCCGTAATTTTTCAATCTCTGTTGCATCAGTAATTGATGAATCAACTACTATTGATTCTGGAGAAGATTCCGAACTTTCTGGTGTAGGAGTGGGATTAAAACCAGGTTCCGGGGTACTTGTAGGAGATGTCTCTAAATTACCTGCACTCTCATTTGATTCTGGTTGAGGATTTCTCGGACGCTGTACTTCTGGAATAGGTACAAAGAATAAAGCTAATGCCGCTATTGCTAAACCGGAGATTCCCACAGCAGCAGGTATAACTTTTGGAGCTATAGGTTCCCCTGAATTTGCCCGTTTTCGAGAAACTGGTCTGAGTGGCAAAGAGAAATCTGGTAGAGTAAGAGAATCAGCAGAAAATTGGTCTATCGCCTCAACAAGATCAAATAATTCAACTGTGGTTAAATCAATAACTCTTTCAGGTTTCTGGTCTTTTCCATGGGAGACATCCCTATTGGAAAGTGTTAATCTGTGAAGGTTGGCATCTATTTTTTGTAAGTGCAGTAACTCTTGAGTCTCACTATGGTGCCTGGGGTAGGATATTCCACTCAGAAGTTCCTGAGTATAGCTACTAACTTGCCTAACCAAACTTTCAAAAAAATCTCGTCCCCCGGTTAATGGTGACTCTTGGCCATGAATATGACATTCAGCACTCATTAATATGGATAATACCTGCCCTGGATTTAAATTGGGAGTTCCTCCAGTATCACTTAAGCCTTGCAAAATTAATTTGCAGTGAGGCAAGCTGTACTGGCGTTTAATCGTCATTGCACTTCTGCTCCATAAAACTGGTATAAAGGGTCACTACGATCATCAAAGATTATAGTAGTAGTATTGCAACATTTTATGATATGATAATTAAATTTGCTAATTAGTTTGATAAAATCTGAGTATCTCACCGAAAAATAGGGTTTAAAGCCTCGCCCATAAGTGGGCGACTTTTTAGTTTATTTTTTCCCACAGGTTATGTCCTTCTAGCTTTTTAGTTCAAAAATTATTCTATGAAAGCAGGATTTAAGGACCGTATATATCCAACATTGGGACAAAACACCGATTAGCAAGGCTCTGAAGGTTGTGTCCGTGTTGTCTGGAATGATAGTCTAGCTTTCTCTGGTGGAAAAGTACAAATGAGTGTTCATAGCAAAAATTATACTGCTTTTTAAGGAACAGGGAAAAGGGAACAGAGAGTAGGTAAGAGAATTAAGCAGTTTTATTTACTTTGTGATTTGTCGCAACCTATGGGCGGACTGCTATATATCCCAAATGGATATGGGTGAGCTTTGAATGACTTGAAGCAACTCGCAAATTCAGGACTCTTTATTCAGTAATGTTAACTAAGTTATTCATTCCTTTTTTTTTAAGTATAAAATTTAGATTGTATTAATAGATTATTTTTAATATGAACACAGTTGATTATCTGAGAATTAGTCTGATAGATCGTTGCAATTTTCGGTGTCAATATTGTATGCCAGAAGGTGTAGAAATAGATTATATCTTCAAACAAGATTTGTTGACTGATAATGAGTTGCTTAGTCTGCTTAAAGATGTGTTTATTCCTGTAGGTTTTACTCGGTTTCGCTTAACTGGAGGTGAGCCTTTATTACGTCCTGATGTTATAGATTTGGTTGAAGCGATCGCTTCTTTTCCTGAAACAAAAGATTTATCTATGACTACTAATGGATTTTTACTATCAAAGATGGCAAAAGATTTATATCAAGCTGGTTTAAGAAGAATTAATATTAGTTTGGATACTCTTGACTCAGATACTTTTAATTTAATTATTGGTAATAAAGGTCGTAGTCGTTGGCAGCTTGTTTGGAATGGTATTCAAGCGGCTTATGAGGTGGGTTTTGACCCTTTGAAGATTAATGTGGTTGTTATTCCTGGGGTTAATGATCATGAAGTTTTAGATTTGGCGGCTTTAACTATTGGCCGTAATTGGCATATTCGATTTATTGAATTTATGCCTATAGGTAATGATAAATTGTTTGATAATAGAGGTTGGATTTCTTCTGAAGAATTAAGGCAAAGGATTAGGGAAAAATGGGGCCTAACAGAGTCTTTTGTCCGGGGAAATGGACCGGCGGATATATTTCAAATTCCTGGGGCAAAAGGAACTTTGGGGTTTATTAGTCAGATGTCTGAATGCTTTTGCGATCGCTGCAATAGAATGCGTCTTTCTGCTGATGGATGGTTAAGACCTTGTCTGTTAAATGAAATGGGTCAAATAGATTTAAAAAGTAGTCTGCGTAATGGAGTTTCTGTGGGAGAGTTACGGCAGCAGGTGGAATATTTATTAGGTCTAAAACCAGAAATTAATTTTAAGCAAAGGGAGTCCGGTACTACTGGAATTTATAGTCGAACTATGTCACAAATTGGTGGATAATTTTTAATTTTGGCAAAGTGTAGGGAGTCAGGAGCCATAGACAGATTATTGGAATAATTATTCTTTTACTTCTTATGTTAGTCGGATTGAAAAACGTTATTTATAAGAAGGATTAGACAGTACAGGATTAAGATATAAAGGTAGTTCAGGATATTTGAGTAATACTATTTCTCAAAAATAATACTATAGTTTATACTTCTATCACATATATGTAAAATAAATATTTATATATGGGATAGAGTCTGATTTTTCTACAGGATTTACCATGGAATTTATGTTTTAAAATGGCTTTTTTTTAGCAGTTATGGCATTTTTTTTACTGTTTAAAATCTGTTGGATTCTGTTTACGACTTACGGGACGAGGGACTTTTAATTTTGTCTTGAAATGATAATAAACATACCTATGTACTGTTGAATATGGTAACTGAATATCATACACTGCTTTTAACCATTTTTGTACTTCATTATAACTATTAAAATTCTCTATTTCTTCTAGTTTATTTCTGAGTTGTTTTTCGATTGTTGATGGTATTTTTCTAGGTCTACCAATAATTTTTTTCTTATTTAATAAACCTTCTATTCCCAACTTTCTATATCTAGTAAACCATCGTGAAACCGTTGTACGATGACATCCTAATAATTTTGATATTTGTTCAATCGTATTTGCTGCTCCTATTTTTAGCAAATATAATGCTTGTACTTTTTGCTTGAGTTTCGAGTCTGTCTGTTGAGATAATATCTCTTGAAGTTCTTCGACTGATTCAAGGATATCTAGTTTAACAACGCACACCATAATATTTAATGTTTTCAGGTAGATTCAACTATAGCATTTTTTTTGAGAAATACTATAAGGCCTTTTTTACCAAAAAATTGGGTTTAAAGCCTCGCCCATAACTGGGGGAATTTTTAGTTGATTTTTTTCAATAAATATGTTATAACATAAAGGGGTTTATTAATTCAAATTATGAAAGCTAGATTTAAGTACTGTATATATCTAACCCCGGGACAAAAATACTGAGAGCGCCAAGCTATTTGCCTGTGTCTGTGTTGTTTGGTATGATAGCCTAGCTTGCTGCTAAAAAAAAGTACTCTGTTAGAATTTAGAATTTAGAATTTAGAAGGGTTTTTCTCTGAAGAAGGGATACAAAAATAAGTCGTTTAAATGTAGAAAAGTAGATTATATCCCTACCATATAGAGCTTTTGAGGTTGATGAACTACATCGTCACAACCAAAACCCTCTAGGGACCTTGCATAACAAAAATGCAAACGTCCCTACTGTGGTCTACTAAAATGAAAACTGCTGTAAAGCCAGAAAGTCACGAACTAGGAAACAAAAAACTGACTAATTCTGAGCTACAAAAACACCTTATTATTCTGGCTAAAAAGACTCAGGATAGAGTTTGGCGATCAGTTGTTTCTGCAGTTGCCACTACAGCAATCTTTTGTAGGGAGGTTGCATAAGGGGGTCCCTACATGGTCAGAATTTTGATGCACCAAAACCACTCAAGAAACGAATTAAACAGTGTCGAAAACTAAGTAAGTCATGATCCAGGGAAAACTAGAGATACAAATTGTTATGAAAAAGTCAGAGGAAAAATTGCTCTTCTTTCACGGCAAATAGAAAGATATAATAACAGATTTTCTACATAAATTGTCTACTGAAATAATTCGTGAAAACTAAACAATTATTGAAGCTATATAGAGTTATTGAGAATTAAGATCAAAAAATAACTCAAATCGTAAGCTATTAGTTGAATGCTTACATTACAACTAATCTGTTAGGTTCTTTTTTATAGTCATTTAAAATAAGAATGGAATTTTTTTTCTACTGAAACTCAGTTATAGCAAAAAATATTTGTCTCAATCTAAATTAAAATAAATATAACTTCTCCAATACATCATTAGTAAAGGAATTTTCTCTTTTTTTGAAAGTCTCTATCCAACCCTCAACTCTGTCTGTTTGCTCCCCATCTCCGGAGGAATCTAAGAATACTTGAAAATCTTCAATTGCTCCCTGACAATCTCCAGTTAATGCTCTTGCTAAACCTCAATTAAACTGAATATTACTATTATTAGGCTTCAATTTAACTGCTTTTTCAAGGGCAAACATAACATATTTTCCTGATTATTGAAGCTGCTAAACCAATATAATTATCCCTAATTATCTATATCAATTTTGACATCTAAATCTAATTTTTATGCTTGATTATAAAGATTAATTGTTTGTTCTATTTTTCCATATTTTGCGATTTTTTTCCTTCTTCTACTTTAGCAGAAGCAGCCAATTTGTTTGCTACAAGTTGGGGGTCTGTGTCTCTAGTTTCTGTATCAGGATCGAGGTCAATTTCTGGTTCCAATTCTAGGGCTTTTTTGAAGATAGAAATTGCCTGTTTTATTTTCGTTTTTTTTCCTGTTTTTGCAAGATTTTTAGCTTTTGTAATTAAACTAGGATGAACGGGAAGTTCATCACAAGTTTTCTGATATGTTTCCAAGTCGCTGTTGATATACTGCTGCCACTCCTCTGCTGTTAAATTCCGACTCAGACGGCGACAACCTTCTTGAATTAAGCCTTCTGGTGTTGCCCAATGGAGGCGTGCGGTATTGTCATCACTTGCAGTTGCAATGGTTTTGCCGTCGGGGCTAAAGGCTACTGCTATTACCCTGGACTGGTGGTTGAGAGTAGCTAATTCATTGCCATTCTCAGTATCCCAGAGGCGGGCAGTATCGTCAGAACTTGCAGTGGCAATGGTTTTGCCGTCGGGGCTAAAGGCTACTGCTATTACCCTGGACTGGTGGTTGAGAGTAGCTAATTCATTGCCATTCTCAGTATCCCAGAGGCGGGCGGTATTGTCATAACTTGCAGTAGCAATGGTTTTGCCGTCGGGGCTAAAGGCTACTGCATATACCAAGTCCTGGTGGTTGAGAGTAGCTAATTCATTGCCATTCTCAGTATCCCAGAGGTGGGCGGTCAAGCCTACACTTGCAGTAGCAATGGTTTTGCCGTCGGGGCTAAAGGCTACTGCTCCTACGACGTTCTGGTGGTAGAGAGTAGCTAATACATTGCCATTCTCAGTATCCCAGAGGCGGGCGTCAGAACTTGCAGTAGCAATGGTTTTGCCGTCGGGGCTAAAGGCTACTGCTCCTACGACGTTCTGGTGGTAGAGAGTAGCTAATACATTGCCATTCTCAGCATCCCAGAGGCGGGCGGTTTTGTCAGCACTTGCAGTAGCAATGGTTTTGCCGTCGGGGCTAAAGGCTACTGCATTTACCCAGTTCTGGTGGAGTAGAGTAGCTAATACATTGCCATTCTCAGTATCCCAGAGGCGGGCGGTTTTGTCATAACTTGCAGTAGCAATGGTTTTGCCGTCGGGGCTAAAGGCTACTGCTTCTACGACGTTCTGGTGGTAGAGAGTAGCTAATACATTATTGCCATTCTCAGTATCCCAGAGGCGGGCGGTATCGTCCAAGCTTGCAGTAGCAATGGTTTTGCCGTCCGGGCTAAAGGCTACTGCATATACTGAGGACTGGTGGTTGAGAGTAGCTAATACATTACCATTCTCAGTATCCCAGAGGCGGGCGGTTTTCTCATAACTTGCAGTAGCAATGGTTTTGCCGTCGGAGCTCAAGGCTACTGCATCTACCGAATACTGGTGGTTGAGAGTAGCTAATACATTGCCATTCTCAGTATCCCAGAGGCGGGCGGTTTTGTCAAAACTTGCAGTAGCAATGGTTTTGCCGTCGGGGCTAAAGGCTACTGCATTTACCAAGTCCTGGTGGTTGAGAGTAGCTAATTCATTGCCATTCTCAGTATCCCAGAGGCGGGCGGTTTTGTCTCTACTTGCAGTAGCAATGGTTTTGCCGTCCGGGCTAAAGGCTACTGCTATTACCCAGTCCTGGTGGTTGAGAGTAGCTAATACTTTGCCATTCTCAGTATCCCAGAGGCCGGCGGTTTTGTCAGAACTTGCAGTAGCAATGGTTTTGCCGTCGGGGCTAAAGGCTACTGCATATACCGAGTCCTGGTGGTTGAGAGTAGCTAATACATTGCCATTCTCAGTATCCCAGAGGCGGGCGGTATTGTCAAAACTTGCAGTAGCAATGGTTTTGCCGTCGGGGCTAAAGGCTACTGCTATTACCCTGGACTGGTGCTTGAGAGTAGCTAATACATTGCCATTCTCAGTATCCCAGAGGCGGGCGGTATCGTCCAAGCTTGCAGTAGCAATGGTTTTGCTGTCGGGGCTAAAGGCTACTGCTATTACCGAGTCCTGGTGGTTGAGAGTAGCTAATACATTGCCATTCTCAGTATCCCAGAGGCGGGCGGTTTTGTCTCTACTTGCAGTAGCAATGGTTTTGCCGTCGGGGCTAAAGGCTACTGCATATACCGAGTCCTGGTGGTTGAGAGTAGCTAATACATTGCCATTCTCAGTATCCCAGAGGCGGGCGGTTTTGTCATAACTTGCAGTAGCAATGGTTTTACCGTCGGGGCTAAAGGCTACTGATCTTACCTTGCCCTGGTGGTTGAGAGTATGGAGATGATCAGGCAGTTGAGTTAACCCTTTGCGAATAGCTCCATCAGCCGCATTTTGAGGTAGATCTGAAAACTGACCCCCTAAAAATTTTCTAACCACTTTTCGCCACCCAGAGTCTTGCCATTGTTTAAATTCTTGAATTTTGTTCATTGACTCGACTCCCAACAAAACACTTGTGTCGTAGCTGTCATAAGTTCTCAATAATTCTGCTTTTGTCGCTAACTGACCGGCAAGGGACATTTCACTATTATGTTTAGCTATATTTTGCTGCATCCAAGCATACCCAAATAACCCAGTCATAAAAACCAAAGAAACACCCAAAATTTGATTCTGCCTTTGAGCCGACTTCCTAGCTTTTTGTTCCTGTTTAAATTCCCATTTTTTCCGTTCTTCCACCTTCCTTTTCAAACTCTTTCTCAACTCACGACTCGCCTCAATAAACTCATAAGCCAACCCATCCAACAAACCCATATCCCCATACTTTCTCACATATTCTTCTGCCTTAGTTAACTTACCTCCTCGTAATAAAAAACCCTTATTTCTTCCATCCTTTTCCCACTCAGCCGCATCAGCTTCAATTTTCCTTTCCACCGGCAAAGCCTCTTGATATTCCTCCACCCATCCCCTCAAAGTTTTCCAACTTCTAATTAAATCTTCATGAATAATATCTAATAATGTTCCCTTCTTTGAATTATCCTTAGTAATTAATCGATTATTTGGGTCAGCTAAATTATCACTAACCTCCAATAAAAGCTCTAAACTATGTTGTTTATTAGGCAAATTTTCCAAAATTACTCGCCTACGAGTATCCGTTACCTTGAGAAAATTAACTGACCGTTCCCCAGGCTGAACTAATTCTAAAAATATCCTCTTCGCCACCGACTTTTTCTCTTTATTCAAACCCTCAAAAACTGCATCAGCCTGCTTCGTCAAAGTGCCCTTAATTCCACCCAACTTTTCATAACTTGCCAGAGTTAAATATTGACTTTTATTTTCCCCCCGTGTAGCAGATTTCCACAAAGCATCCAAAGTATATTGTAACAGAGGTAAACTACCAGGATTACGCAAAAAATCTTCCGCCATTTGAGCAACTAACTTAGCTTCTACTGCCATTCCGACTAATTCCGCCGGCTTCTTAATTGCTTCCTCTATCTCATCCTTTTCCAAAGGGGTTACTAATAATTGATGCTCCTTAATTTCTGTTGCCAAACCTGGATATTTTGAACATTGGTCGAGAAAATCAGCCCGCATTCCTAAGACCAAACAAAATTTATTTTGAGTTCTTTCACTTCCTAAAACAGACAAAAAACAATCAAAAAATTCCCGTCGTTTTTGATCATTCTCACAGAGAGTAAAACACTCCTCAAATTGGTCAATTACCATCAATACTTTCTCAGTCTTTGCGTGATTAATAAAATCGATGAGTTCTTCCGTTAAACTCTCTAGTTTTCCCCCTTCTATATTAATTGCCTTTTGCAGACTTTCCAGAGGACAAGAACTGGGAGTAAAAGGATTAATATATAACCATCGGTCACTTCCAGATATTTTTTGCCCCCGCTTCAATTGATATAACAAACCCGCCCTTAACAAAGAAGACTTCCCACTACCCGAAGCTCCCAAAACCACCACAAAATTATTAGTCCTAACTTCCTCAATTAATTCATCAGTCAACCGAGTTCTACCATGAAAAAATACCCCATCTTTTTCCTGTTCAGTAAAATAAGATAAAGCCCGATAAGGAGGAGTTTCTTTCCAACGTCCGTCCATAGATTTAGTCAAAGTATTCGTAGTCAGAATAATCGCATCTCCTGAATTATGAAACATAGGAGCTTGAGAAGTATTTAGCATATTCTTTCTAATAGAATCTACCAAAATATAGTTAGTTACCCAACCATCAACATAATTTTCTGGGTTTAAACCAGCCAGCAAATTATCAGTAAATAAACCATGTGTTCCACTCAATTTTTCCACACTTGTTTCAAAAGAACGAGAAGCAGTAATATAACAACGACTTATTTCTGTTCCAGTACCAGGGTCAGCCTCTTGAAAGTTTAATAATTCCCCACTAAAACAACAATCTAACCAAACAATTTGTTGTTTTACCGGACTTTTAGCCAATAACTTTTGCAACCAATTTAAAGAAATACCATAAACATTTTCCGAAAATTGAGCATCACTAGTAGCCAAAAAACCTTCTCGAATATCTCCCTTTGTATTGACATAACCATGTCCGGCAAAAAAGAGTAAAGCCACATCAGGAGTTTCATTTTTTATAGGGGGTTTAAATAAATTAATAATTGCTTGTTGGAGGTCATTAATTCTAACCCGGCCCTTAAAATCAAATATTTCTTTACCTTCCTCATCATACTTCTTTGGCCAACGTTGAACTCGAAATTTACCATATTTTTCCAAGATACTAGTAATAGCTTGAGCATCTTTAATAGCAGCTTTAAGGTTCAAATCTCCCAACTTTTTATTTTTCAAAAATGGATAACGATTAATTCCAACAACTACGGCTTCTTTACGCATAATTAAAACTATTTAACAGTCATACTGTTCTATTAATTAGAAATAGAAATTAATAGATATCTCCAGGGAAGGTGATCAAATCCTTCCACCACTTTTGTCACATCAACACTTTTGGCCAAGTCTATTAATTTTTATTAGTATATTATGATAGATTATGAATCTATAAAAATCAAGTAATTATTTCCCATTCTCTACTTCAACCATAAAATTGAGTAAATATAGCAATCCTATCTGAAAGGTAAAATAAACTTGCTCCCCTTGGGATGAGGTAGAAAGCAAAAAGCAGAAAGAACCGGGGTCAAAGCTATTTTTTAATAATTACAGTAATTTGACAAATAATTGAGGATTACTATATTTCTAAAATTTAGAAGTTGATTACTGTTAAAGCAATCAATCTGTAAGCATTCAGCTAATAGGTATTAACTATCAGCTAGAAGGAAAAGTTGGACTCCAAGAAGAATTAAAAGTCAGATACGAAAAAGATTATCAGCTCCGAAACTCCTATCCCAAAAAGCAGGAAAATTTGGGAAAACATAAAAATAGGATTGCTATATTTTCTGGAATGCTTAGACTTTTTTATGCTTAGAGTTTTACCTGTTATAAATTTTCCGAAATCTTGAATTTATTTCACTTCCCATTCTTCAGAAATTAAGGCCAATTATCATTGAATTAAGGAATGGCTCTTGTGTCCTGGGGCACAAAATTTTACGAACCATTTCCTAGAAAGTATCCCGGCTATATCTTCTAATATTTCTATGAGTCAGGTTTAACTATTTAACTATTTAACTATTTAACTATTTAACTATTTAACTATTAGAGATATAATAGTTGACGATAGATAGATTAAACATTCTATTCTGTTCAGTAAATCAACCCTTAATAATTGTAGGTAAAAACTATCCTCAAATCAGAAAAATATGGTTCTTAAATATTGGAAATATTTTATCCTAGGATTATCCCTAGTACTTACCATCGGAGCCTGTAGTAGCTTTTACGTAACTTCAAAACCGGAAAAACTACCAATGGTAGACTTGATAATTACTCCTCCACTACCAGAGTGGATAGAGCAAATTACCCCTAAAGGGGAAGCAGCATCTTTAAATCAAATTCGGATTCGGTTTAAAGAGCCTTTAATTCCTTTAGAAACTTTAGATTCTCCAGAACAACAAGAAAAATTAAAGCAGTTTGAAATCTTCCCAAAATTCCCCGGTAAATTCCGATTTTTGACCCCGAAAATGGTGGGTTTTCAACCAGAGGAGACTTTCCCAAAATCCTCCAGAGTAAAAGTGACTCTAAAATCTGGTTTATCCGACTTAAAAAATCATCAATTAGATGAAGACTTAGCCTGGACTTTCAATACTGAACCAGTCAAACTCACCAATTTACCAACTAGCAAAGATACAAATAATAAACTAAAACCAATTGAGATAAATCCGACTCTCAAATTTACCTCCAATGTAGAATTAGATTTAGCTTCAGTTACCAAAAAAATCAAACTACTGCCAGATAGTAAGACAGAAAGCTTACCTTTTATAGTTAGTTTAGAAACATTAGAAACTGCTGATGAAGAAGAATCTCCCATAGAAGAATTTGACTCTTCTTCCCGTGAATGGAATTATTTGATTACTCCCCAAGTAACTTTAGAAAAAGGTACTAAATATCGTTTAGAATTTGACTCCGGTATTCAGCCATTGAAAGGTAATTTACCTAGTCAAACACCTTTTGTTAGTGAAGTAGAAACCTACTCTAATTTGGAATTTTCACAACTCAAATTTTCCCAGGGAAGTAGTAGATTTGTTAAAGGTAATCCCATGTTAGAGTTTAATCATGAAATTGTACCAGATTCAGCAGTCGAAAATATTACAATTGAGCCAGCACCAAAAGAGACTAAAAATCTAATTATAGCCTACGAAAACTATAACATTGTTCGTCTCAATCCTTGGCTATTAGAACCCGATACAAACTATAAAATTACCATCGGTGCTAATACCAAAGATAAATTTGGGCAAATATTAGGAAAGCCTGTTGTCTTAGATTATCAAACAGGAGATTTATTAGGAGATATTTCTGTTCCTTCAGGGTTAAACATTTTCCCGTCTAGTCAAGATTTACAACTGAATATTTCTACAGTAAATCTGCCAGAATCAGAATATCAAGCAACCTATAAAGTTGTACAACCAACAGATTTAGTTTACACAGATTCAGCCTATCCCAGAAATAATAGGAAGAACTTATTACCCACAAATGAAAAGTGGCAAAAATATCCTGTTTCTGGAGAAAAAAATAAAATCACAGAAGTAGCAGTTCCTCTCCGAAAACAACTCGGTAGTCAGACCGGAATGTTAGCTTATGGAGTACAAGCTCGGACGAGTTCTTATAAACAAAATGGTCAGGAAAAATGGCAGGAACCAAAATTTTATGGATTAGTACAACTGACAAATTTAGGAGTATTTGCTCAGTGGTTTCCAGAGTCGGGAATTATTCGGGTAAATCATCTGGATGATGGTTCTCCAGTTGTGGCAAATGTGGAGATTTATCAATCTCAATTAAATTCTGAATCTCAATCTCAACCTACTCCTTGTGCTACTGGAAAAACTGATAAAAATGGTCTGGTAAGTTTAACTAAGACAGACTTAAAAGAATGCATGAACGGTCAGCGCTTTTCTCAAGGACCAGAACTATTAGTAATTGCCAAAGAAAATCAAGATTGGGCATTTGCCAGAACTAGAGAATATAGTGGTACTTATGGTTATGGCATTGATTATGGTTGGGATAGTGGAAAACCTGAATCGCGGGGTACTATTTTTTCAGATAGAAAACTTTATCAACCAGGGGAAAGAGTTTGGTTGACTGGAGCTGCTTATTATTTGGAAAATGGCAACTTGAAACAAGCCCAAAATATAGATTATCAAATTACTCTGAAAAATCCAGATGGTAATAATAAAAATTTAGGCACTCAGACCACTAATGAATTTGGTACTTTTTCTCTAGAAATTCCTCTGGATAGTAATCAGCCATTGGGTTATTACAACGTGGAGGCGAAAGGAGAAAATGATGTAGAAATTTACGGACAATTTCGCGTCGCCGAATTTAAACCACCTAATTTTAAAGTAGACCTGAAACTTGATAAACAAATTGCTTTACTTGGTGCAGAAATTGCGGCGGAAGCTGAAAGTAATTATTTGTTTGGTTCCCCAGTCCCAGGAGCAAAAGCTAAATATTATCTGACTCGCAAAAAAGCAGAATTTACTCCCAAAGATTGGCAAGAATTTTCTTTTGGGCGTCAATGGTTTTGGCCGGAAAAAATACCAAATGTTCCTAATAATGTGCTGGAAAAAAATGTAGTGCTAGATAATAATGGTGGGAATAATCAAATATTTACAGTTGGCAAAGATTTACCCTATCCAATGACTTATCAAGTAGATGTGGAAGTAACAGATATATCTAATCTTTCTGTAGCAGATAGTCAAACATTTACTGCTCTACCAAGTCAGAAATTAATAGGTTTAAAAAGTAAACTTGTTGCCGATGCTAATAAAAAATTCCCAGTAGAAATTATTGTTACTAACCCTCAAGGAAAAGTACTTTCTGGGGAAAATATTCTGCTGGAATTACAAAAAATGGAATATAGCACTGTCACCCAGGTAGTCGCAGGTAGTCGTAAACCCAGATATCAGGTTGAATACAAAACTGTTCTCACGGAAAAAGTCAAAACTGACAACAAACCCAAAACTATTAACCTCACACCTCCCGAGTCAGGTAGTTATCGCATTCGTGCCAACTTTGCCAATGCTGAGGATGACATTACTGCTACTGATATTCAGGTTTGGGCAACAGGAGCAGGGCGAGTTTATTGGGGAGGTCGCGAGGAAAACCGTCTAGAAATAAAACTCGATAAAGACACCTATCAAGTAGGGGAAACTGTAACTGCTTTAGTTCAGTCGCCCTATCCAGAAGGGGAATTATATTTTGCCGTCGTACGCGACAAACCTGTATATGAAAAAATTGTCAAAGTTAAAGGTGGCGCACCGGAAATTAAATTTAAAGTTACAGAAAATATGTTACCTAATGCTGCGGTGGAGGCGGTATTAGTCCGGCAAGGTCAACCACTGCCAGATGTGGAACCTGGAAATGTGGAAGATTTGATGAAAGTTGGTTTTACTCCATTTAAAATTGATTTGACGGAGAAATACTTAAAGGTAGAAGTGACACCCCAAAGTCTGGAGTTACAACCAGGGGCAATGGAAAATGTGGAGTTGGCACTTAAAAATAATCAAGGGCAACCGACCAAAGGTCAGTTTACAGTAATGGTAGTGAATGAGGCGGTGTTACAACTGAGTGGTCATCGACCACCAAATTTGGTTGAGACTGTCTATGCCGAGCAACCAATATCTACCCGTTTCAATGATAACCGGGAAGAAGTGGTGATACAAAATATGGCATCCGCCCTAAGAAAAGGTTGGGGTTTTGGCGGTGGGATATCCTCTGGTGCTGCTGGCACTCGGATCCGGAAAGATTTTCAGTCTTTAGCTTATTACAATGGGTCTGTTATTACGGATGATCAAGGTAAAGCGACGATAAATTTTAAGATTCCCGATGATTTTACAACCTGGCGTGTGATGACTGTTGCCACAGATGGGAATTTACATTTTGGCAATGGAGAAGCGACTTTTATTACGACTCAACCTTTAATGTCGAGTCCTGTCTTGCCTCAGTTTGCTCGTATTGCTGACAAGTTTAATGGTGGCGTAGCCGTTACGAATAATACTGGCAAAAAAGGAAGTTTAAAAATAAATGGGGAGGTTGGTCAGAATATTTTGTTTACTAAAAATTCCCAAACTACAGAAACTCTAAAAATAAAAGCAGATCCAGGCACTAATGCTTACCGTTTCCCCATGGAGGCAAAACAACCGGGTGAGGCCAAAGTGCAATTTACCACTGACCTGAATAACCGTGAAAATGATGGGTTTGAAGTTGCTTTACCCGTTCGGTCTTTGGCAGCAAGTGAAACTGTGGTGGAGTCTGGTATAACTGAGTCTCAAGTGCAAATTCCTCTGAATATTACTGAGAATGTGATGCCAGATGTGGGAGGTCTGGAAATATTTATGGCAAGTACCCTGATACCAGAAATTATTGTTCCGGCAAAAGCAGTGTTGAAAAAAGAGCAGTTACCATTTCTTGAGCCTCTGGCTAGCCAGTTAGCGATCGCTTCTAACCTAGAAATTTTAGGTAAAAAATATGAGCAAGCATTTGTAGAGTTTAACCCAGAGCAACAGGCAAGACTGGCATTAGAAAAATTAGAAAAATTACAACTGCCAGATGGTGGTTTTGGTTATTATCCAGGGCAAGAAATTTCTAATCCTTTTTTGACTTCTTATGCCGGGGAAGCGATCGCTCAAGCCCAAAAAGCATTTCCAAATTTATTGGATGACTCAATGTTAAAGGGCCTACGGAATTACTTAAACGACCTATTAGCAGACCCAGGTAAATATGATTATTGCACCGAACAACTATGTAAAAATCAAGTGCGGTTAAATGTCTTAATAGCATTGTCAGAATTAGGTGATACCCGCAATAGTTTCCTGTCAGATATTTATCAACAACGGGAAAAACTGTCCCAAGTAGACCAAATTCAACTAGGGCGCTACTTATCTACTTTCCCCCAGTGGAGTCAGCAGTCAGAAGAAATGTTTAATGAAATTCAGTCAAGGGTCTATGAAACAGGGCGCAGTGCCACATTGAATTTACCACCTACCTGGGGATGGATGAATTCAACGACGGCAAGTCAAGCTCAAGCATTGCGACTATTTATTACCCGCGACGCCAAACCAGAAGTAATAGACCGAATATTACAAAGTTTGCTCAACCTGCGGCGGGATGGCACCTGGGGCACAACTTATGATAATGCGGAAGCATTAAGGGCATTGGTTACTTATAGCAATACTCAACCCACCCCACCAGACTTTGTCGCAACCGCCAAGTTATCTGGTCAACAGTTAGATACTACCCGTTTTCAAGGTTATGAAAATCCCAATCTATCTGTGAATGTGGCAATGGATGGGTTGCCAAAAGGTGAATCAGATCTAGTATTGGAAAAATCAGGGGAAGGGAAGTTGCATTATTTGGTTGAGTACAGTTATCGTCTCCCAGGAAACCAACCAGGAAGGTATAACGGTCTGCGGGTAGGGCGAGAAATTCGTCCAGCAAATGAAGAGGAAATCTGGCGACGAATAGAGCTCTCTGAAGTTCCATCAACATTGGATGTTAGTGCAGGTCAAGTCTTTGATATTGGAGTCGAAATTATTGTAGACCACCCTGTGGACCATGTAGTGATCAGAGATCCACTGCCAGCAGGTTTAGAAGCCGTTGATACCAGTTTCCAAACTTCCACTTCTGCTGTGAAGGCTAAAGCTGATAGTTGGCAAATAGGATATCAGCAGATATATCGCGATCGCATCGAAGCTTATGCTGAGGGTTTAAAGCCTGGGGTATATACGTTACACTATTTAGCCAGGTCTGTGACTCCCGGAACGTTTATATGGCCTGGAGCAGAAGCGCGGTTACAATATGGGCCAGAAGAATTTGGGCGATCGGCGACGGCGACGTTGGTTGTGAAGTAGTTATAGCAATTCTTTAATCTGTGAGGTACAGATATTCGAGCCCTCCCCTAAGCCTATAGGAACTTCAAATTCCTACAGGCTTAGGGGAATTTAGGGGACCTCATCCAACAGAAAAACCCTATATTTTTAGGGTCCTAATTAATTAGGACTTACGCAAAGGCACTATGTATAGTGGCAATATCTTAAAAATGATAATTTTTTCACCATATATAGCGGTACTGCGTAAGTCCTGTTAATGTTATTATTTAAAACATGCCCGAAATTAAAAAATAGGGCATTGTGTTAAAAAATTGAGTCTTACTAATACTTCAGGACTTACGCACAGAAACTATATCTAGTGGGGGCGAATGCCATTTACCCCTACATATGGCGTTTTAAAGGTTGATTTGCGTAAGTCCTGTACTTATTAATTCAAGGTTTAAAAATTAAAAATATAGAATGTTTAGGATATTGGTGGTTGCCGTCAGAACCAGATAAAAAAAAGTCGCCCGCTTATGGGCGAGGCTTTAAACCCAATTTTTCGGTAAAACTTATCAATTTAATGCTAAGAAGTGCGGAATGTGGGTTAAAACGTTAATGATACCAACCAAAGTATCGTTTGTGATCAAGTGTCTATAAATACATTTAACTGATAACTCAAATGACTATTACTTATACATTTTTGGGTAAAGGTGGTACAGGTAAAACGACCATTGCATTTGCCACTGCCAAGGGATACGCCAGCCAAGGTAAACGAGTCTTATTTGTGGGACAAGAACCTGCTTCAACATTATCCTTAATATTAGGTGTTAATATTGGCCCAGAACCAACAGAAATAGACTCGAATCTCAAAGCAGTCCATATTCAGGTAGCAAGTTTACTAGAAAGCGGTTGGAAAGACCTGAAAAAACTAGAAGCTGAATATATCCGTACACCCTTCTTTACCGAAGTTATAGCACTCGAAGTATAGCACTACGGGTAAGTAAGAAGTCAGAAGTAATCTCTGACTGAATTTCAGCATTTAGTAATGTCCTAACCTTTTCTTCGACTGCTATACCATACAAGCATTTGCTCGAACAAATAATATTTAGAAATAAAAAATCCAAGCATAGCAAAGTTTATGGCGATTGGTATTATTCAATCAATAGTCGATTAAACTTCAAAGTAAATACCCAAAAGCAGATATAGAAGTGTGGTGTGAGGATGAGTTCATATCAGGACTACAACCAAAAACTCGTCGAGTTTGGACACAACTTGAGCAGCAACTATAGCAACGTGCGCCAGCATGTTTGCATAATACAAATTACTACTAATATAGTATCAGGACTTACGTAAAGGTACTACTTGTAGTGTAAATATCTAAATTTATTGTCAAAAATGCACTATATATGGTGGCACTGCGTAAGTCCTGAGTATATCAGGACTTACGCAGTAACGCTATATATGGTGCCAAAAATTATCATTTTTAAGATATTGCCACTATAGATAGTGCCGTTGCGTAAGTCCTGTATATCTAAAAGTATTGGTAATACAAACATAGATTTGTGCTACATTTAAATACGATAGTAATATGTAAAGATGTGAGTGCTCATTGTTATAGTTGCTGATGTCAAGACTCAATACCAATGGCTATGGCTTTATGGTTTTCTGGACCCTGAGTTAACAGAAAAATATTTCTGGATTCTACCTCAAGTCAACACAGAGCTATTCCATAACTATTTATAAACAGCGATCGCCTCACCCAAAACATCAATTTTCGGCTCCACCCCCAATCCTGGAGCTTCTGGCGCAAACGTTTTACCCCCTTGATTGCGGGCACCACCGGTAGCAGTATCC
>JAKQYE010000030.1:0-18978 GCA_023356605.1 Trichodesmium sp. MAG_R02
AGAAAAAATTCTGATTTAATAGGATTATTCGGATGGGAGAGTTCGCCCCTTTCCATGACTTTTTATTTAACGCCAAGAAAGTCAGATAAACATTAAGACTAGAGAGTAGCGATCGCTAAAATACACAGGCCACTTCCAGAGAAAGACCTGTATTTTTTTTCATTCTGTGGAGCTCCAAAGGTAGGTGAAGCAACAGAAAAAAAAGTTGCATTTGGGGAGGAAATTCTGATATAATAGGATTATTCGGATGGGAGAGTTCGCCTCTTTCCATGACTTTTTATTCAACGCCAAGAAAGTCAGATAAACATTAAGACTTGAGAGTAGCGATCGCTAAAATACACAGGCCACATCCAGAGAAGGACCTGTATTTTTTTCATTCTGTGGAGCTCCAAAGGTAGGTGAGGCCACAGAAAAAAAAGTTGCATTTGGGGAGGAAATTCTGATTTAATAGGATTATTCGGAGGAAGGAGTTCCCCCCTTTAGATGACTTTTTATTCAACGCCAAGAAAGTCAGATAAACATTAAGACTAGAGAGTAGCGATCGCTAAAAGACACAGGCCACTTCCAGAGAAAGACCTGTATTTTTTTTTCATTCTGTGGAGCTCCAAAGGTAGGTGAAGCAACAGAAAAAAAAGTTGCATTTGGGGAGGAAATTCTGATATAATAGGATTATTCGGATGGGAGAGTTCGCCTCTTTCCATGACTTTTTATTCAACGCCAAGAAAGTCAGATAAACATTAAGACTTGAGAGTAGCGATCGCTAAAATTCACAGGCCACATCCAGAGAAAGACCTGTATTTTTTTCATTTTGTGGAGCTCAATAGACAGATGAAGCAACAGAAAAAAAAGTTGCATTTGGGGAGGAAATTCTGATTTAATAGGATTATTCGGAGGAAGGAGTTCCCCCCTTTAGATGACTTTTTATTCAACGCCAAGAAAGTCAGATAAATATCAAGACTAGAGAGTAGCGATCGCTAAAATTCACAGGCCACATCCAGAGAAATACCTATATTTTTTTCATTTTGTGGAGCTCAATAGACAGATGAAGGAACAGAAAAAAAAGTTGCATTTGGAGAGAAAATTCTGATTTAATAGGATTATTCTGGGGGGGGAAGTTCGCCCCTTTCCATGACTTTTTATTCAACGCCAAGAAAGTCATATAGACATTAAGACTTGATAGTAGCGATCGCTAAAATTCACAGGCCACATCCAGAGAAAGACCTGTATTTTTTTCATTCTGTGGAGCTCCAAAGGTAGTGAGGCCACAGAAAAAAAAGTTGCATTTGGAGAGAAAATTCTGATATAATAGGATTGTTAGGGTGGGGGAGTTTGCCCCTGTCCATGACTTTTTATTCAACACCAAGAAAGTCAAATAAAGATCAAGACTAAAGAGGATTGACTTAATCCTAGAAACCAGTATAAATTTGATAGATGCGGCCGGGCAAGACCCGTGAATGCTTGTGGATGAGTAACCGCCGACGGCCTCAGTTGAAGGAGGAAGTCAACATTAAAATGTCAAATTATGACGTTTTATGTCGGTTTTATGAAGCAGTGTGACAAGGAAAACCCCCGAAAAACTGTATCTTGTAAATTAAATCTTTATGGTCATCAATTTTAAACGAGAAAAATGCAATAATTTTAAAGTAGCCGAATCACGGGAATGGTTAGTCACAAATGGAATAGGTGGTTACGCCTCTGGCACAATAGCTAACCTCCTAACCCGTCGCTATCATGGACTACTAATAGCAGCTCTCCAACCGCCATTAAAGCGTACTCTACTACTAACAAAATTAGACGAAACGGCTAGATACAAAAACCAAAACTACCCACTATACTGTAATCGTTGGGCAGATGGAGCAATTAATCCAGAAGGCTATAAACAAATAGAAAACTTCCATTTAGAAGGAACAATAGCAGTATGGAAATTTACATTTGCAGACATAGTATTAGAAAAACGAATATGGATGGAGCAAGGAGAAAACACAACTTACATTCATTATAACCTGCGTAGTGGAAGCCAACCATTAAATTTAGTAATAAAAGCATTAATCAACTATAGAGATCATCATTATAATACCTATGCCAATAACTGGCAGACCAGTATAAACGAAACCAATAAAGGGATATATATACAACCTTTTACTGCAGCTGCCCCCCTATATCTACTGACAGATCCTCAGATAGACAACAGAACCTTAATATGTACACCTGCGAACAATTGGTATTATGGGTTTAACCTAGCAATAGAAAAATATCGAGGGCAACAGGAAATAGAAGACCACCTAAACAGCATTACTTTCAATTCTCAATTAGAAGTAGGAAAATCTTTAACTATAGTTGCCAGCACAAAAGAAAATCCCACTACTAATGGTGAACAAGCATTAGCATCTCGTCTTGATTACGAAAAGCAAATAATACAAAAATTTACCACTACTAAAAAATCTCAAGCAGAACAAAAAAAACTAACTTACCAAAGATCGACAAAATCAACTCAGAACAAACCTATATCTTCTGCTAAAGCAAAACCAACACCGGAATGGATCAAGCAGTTAGTATTAGCAGCCAACCAATTTATAGTTGATCGCAGATCCCCCAAACATCCAGACGGCAAAACCATCATTGCAGGTTATCATTGGTTTGAAGACTGGGGACGGGACACAATGATCAGCTTACCTGGCCTAGCCATTTGTAGCGGACAATTTAATGTTGCACGTTCAATCCTCCAAACCTTTGCTGAATATGTTGATCAGGGAATGTTACCTAACCGTTTTCCAGACAGTGGAGGAACACCAGACTATAACACCGTAGATGCAACACTATGGTATTTTGAAGCCATTCGTGCATACCATGAGGCAACCGAAGATGACAAATTATTAGCAGAACTATTTCCAGTATTAGCAGAAATTATTGACTGGTATCGTCGAGGCACTCGTTATAATATCCAGTTAGATCCCGATGATGGTTTAATCTATGCAGGAGAAGCAGGCAGTCAAATTACTTGGATGGATGCCAAAGTAGGTGATTGGGCAGTAACACAACGTATTGGGAAACCAATTGAAATCAGTGCTTTGTGGTATAATGCTTTGCAAATTATGTATAGGTTTGCCCAAAAGTTAAGGAAAAATAATCAGGAGTATAGAATGTTAGCAAGATTGATCAAAGAAAAGGGCTTTGCTCGTTTCTGGAATCAACAAAGTGGTTATTGTTACGATGTCATAGATACACCTAATGGTAATGATGCTTCTTTGCGGCCTAATCAAATATTTGCTTTATCTTTACCACCAAGAGGCAAATATAGCTATACTCCCCCTCTGACAGCAGAGCAAGAAAAAAAAGTAATGGATATATGCACTAGCAAATTATTAACTCCCTATGGGTTACGGAGTCTTGCTAGTGACGATCCAGAATACAAAGGTGTTTATGGAGGAGATATTTATCAACGTGATGGAGCCTATCACCAAGGTACTGTTTGGGGTTGGTTAATTGGTGCTTATGTTACAGCGCATTTACGAATTTATAATGATCCAGCAAAAGCTGAGGAATTATTAAAACCGATGGCAGAGCATTTAATGCTACATGGTATTGGTAATATCAGTGAGATTTTTGATGGCAATGAACCAATAACACCCCGTGGTTGTATTGCTCAAGCCTGGAGTGTTGCAGAAGTTTTGCGAGCTTGGTCAATGATCAATTAAATTATTTAAAATCAAGAATTCCTGTTGATTTATGTTATACAGGGCAGTATTTGGCAGTGAAGTAATTTTTCCAACCAAAGAATTCCTTCACTGCTTTTTTAATTTTTGGCATTTGCAAAAACCTTAACTTAATCATGTTCTGATGATTAGATATACAGCGTTTTCAAATTAATGAACTACATCGCCATAACCAAAACCTTTTAGGGACGTTGCATGCTTTAGTCTACTGACATAGAAACTGCTTTAAATCTCAATACATCTATAGAACTAGCAAGAGAATGTTAGCCATTTTTTCAGCTTAACTTCCAAAAATTTTAATAACATAGGAGACATCTGCTTATGCTTATCATTGACAAGATCATCAGATTCAGCTAAAGTCTTGAAAGTATATATCGACGGTTCCATCCATGACTTTAATTCTATCAACATTCCCTGATGTACTTTATCAAACTCATCAGGCTGAGGCTTCATCAAAGGTCTAATACACTCCTGATCACAAACAGTAGGCCGAAAATCTCCATCTATTAATATAACTCTCTTATCTTTTGCCACATGCTCTCCATTAAGATAATAGCCAATGTAATAAGCCTCTTTCTTCTTATTCTCATTATGATCAACATATAAAACTTTACTTCCTAATACACCCATCTCTCTGAGTGACATTTCAGGAAGTAATTTAGAACAAGCGCGAACGCACTCCATGTAATTTTTTTCCTCTATAGTAAGTGTTTTCCATACAGATTTTTTTATCTCATCAGTCAAATTCTTTGAAACAAGACTTAAGTTGTGGTTATCTGTTGCTTTTAAAAGTATATTTTTCACGCAACTATAAACATGGGCTATTCTTTCATCATTAGATTGATCCAAGAAGGATACATTCTTTTCTTTAATCCTGAATATCCTATTCTCATTGCAGACTATATAGTAAGTATTCTTCTTCTTATTATTATTATCTAAACTCAACACATAGAATCTCTCTTGGTTTGAATTAGCTTCAACCAAATCCCCTAGTTGTAATGTCTCTGTTTGATATGTTTCTATTGTTTTTTCTATCTGTTTAACTTCAACAATCTCAGTACTATCAAATTCTGGATAAACCTCATTTATATGCTCAATATTTAAATCCTCCTCCAGAGTTTCTCCCCCAAATCCCAACCTCTTTGAAACTATATTTTTATAGTCAGGAAATTGCTTAAATATCTCTTCTAAACGGTCACTTATCTTACCTACTTCACTATCAATTTTCTTGGCGAATGCAATTGCCTCTTTCTGTAATTCTAACTTCTCTATAGCTAACTCTAAGTCTTGAATTTGTTGATTAATATTAGGGTTTAAAAACATAATTAATGCCTCTCTTTATTATATATGCTTATATTGTATTTAATAAATTCAAAAAAGTCAATTAATATCTGTATGATTTATAATATTTAATAAAAAAATACTTATAAAGCACCCCATTAAGCTTGAATAACTGAGGCAAAATAGCATATAGTTTAACTAACAATTTTTAGGTCGTGTATAGACAACAACTAAAATAATAATTACTCCTATTAGCATCCCAAACTTACAGCATTTTTCATTTCGGTCGACCACAGTAGGGACGTTGCATGTAACTTACCTGGAAGGTTTTGGTTATGGCGATGTGGTTCATTAAAATGATTTAACATCAGAACTAGATTCACTCTTAATTTCAGGTTGACTAGGTAAATAGGTATTAAAGATAAGAAGAAAGCCAAGTAGCAATTTGTGGTATTTCACAAATAATGGTTTTCAAGACTTCTAGCAGTTTTCATATCGGCAGACCACAGTAGGGACGTTGCATGCAACGTCCCTACAAGGCTTTGGTTATGGGGATGTAGTTCATCAATTTGAAAAGCGCTGTAAGAAGCAAAACCTCTACCCATTAACCTCATTTTGTCACTCTCGCCAAGAAATAATCAAAGCCAGATTCTAGAGCAAAGAAATTAAATCTCTGAAATGCTTTCAGCCATTGGGAACTCCCAAAGTAATCAAAGAGAGTTAAGCTATGAAGCATTCAAACCTATATTATTTGGTAGTCCTACTCCCATAATGGTAGATAGGAACAAGATGCTCTCAGTGTTCTCCCAACAAAAATAATTACAATGCACCATCAACCATTCTTTACAGCACTTATGCAGTCAACAATAACTAAGTCATAGTCTAATTTTGGCATGATAGTTGTTTCGGACAGATAATTTTGGGATAATTGCTTCGCTCATATCATGTTAATAACAAATTGTCAAGTATAGATGAATTTGTACTCTTTTATAATTGTGGCGTAACTTTTCACAAAAAGAAGAAATAGTCAATACACAGGAGTCAGGAAAAAGCAGAAACATTCGATAAAAAGAACCTTTCAGGAGTATTATACCCATTCCTAAGCCAGACTGCTGCCTCTACCCATAATTATCCTCCTCTATTGCTGACTATTCTATTGCACTGTTTTATCTAAAACAGTCCTACTTCCTAATTCAAAGACTCCAAAAAAGTCTGTACTTGACCATTTGGTCTCAAAACCAATCGAATTTTAGCAGTTTTTCCACCCTCAATATTAGATACAAAAGTCTGTTCCTCTAAAGGCATATTTGTATTACCATAAAACTCAACCGATGCTCGACTAATGGGAGTTACCTTTTTCACAGAACCATCACCATTCAATAACAAACTATACTGTAGATCTTTTTCTAAACCTGAGGGGGGTTTCCAACTTTTTTCAAAGTATCCTCTCACCTCTGCTACTTGGGGAATTTTATCAAGTAATGCATATTTAGATTTCTTTTTTTCATCACTAGATTCAACAGTAGTTGGGATGTTGGCCATGGCAACTGGATCTACATCTTCTAAAGGCGGTAAATCAATTTTTCTCGGAACATTTATCGGAATACGACTAACATCTAAATAGGTTTTTACCCTTCTCCTATCAATACTTGTTAACGGGGCTTGATTTGGGGCAGGTTGAATTTGTAAACTTGGAGGCTGTTGCATAGGATATCTAGGTCCTACTGACACTCCATAATTAGGTATTGCTGTTGGAGGAATTGGCGGAGCTGTCTGTAGTGGTGCTGTAGGAATTGGCTGGGGCCTCTGTAATGGTGCTAGAGGAATTGGCTGAGGCCTCTGTAGTGGTGCTGGAGGAATTGGCTGGGGTGTCTGTGGTGGTGCTGGAGGAATAACGAATGTAGTACCACTCCCTTGGTTTTGGGGAGTGGGAGAAAAATTAGGTAGTCCTGAGTTATTAGGAGATGGTGACACCCTCGGATTTGGTTTAGGAAACAAAGGAGATGGTGTGGGAATTGGGGTTGGTTGAATTATAGTTGTTTTTGGTAAATTTGTCGATGGCGTTGGTAATGGGAATGAAGGTACTTTTGCTGTTGGTAATGGAATAGGGGTTGGAGATGTCTGTGAAGGAATTGATTGATCATTATTGCTTGTCGAATCTGATGTAGCAATATTTTTATCTTCCTTTTGCTGACTTATTGCATAGCGGTTGTAAAGTTTAATTCCCCCAGCAGTTAAACCAGCAGTAATTATCATTAGTATGGCAGTCTGCAACCATTCGGGAATAGGTTTAACTTCACTATCAGACTGAAACTGAGGCAATGTCTCTAAATCTGTTTGGCATTCATCTAGGGCGATCGCTAAGTCAAATAGTTGTAACATACTCAGGGAAATAAATTTTCCTGATTCTTTGTTTGCCAAAGACCCCAAAAATAAATCATGGACTAATAAATCTCGTTGTTGCACATAAATATTTTGATTTTTTATCTGGGGTTGGGAATAAGAATTTATAACTTCAGCCTCAGCTGTTTCGATAGAGTCTTCTTTACTAGTATTTTCCTGAATTTTTGTATAAGAATATTGTAATGGTATATTACTATTCTTTTCTACTCCTGTATTTTCCATCTCTAAGGGTAAAGTCGGAGAGTCATTCAGAAATTCTTGCACATAACTCGTCACAACCTTGTAGAGAATATCTAGTTCACTGCGATCGCCCTTGAGTACAATATGTTCTGCTTCCGATACCCTAGGATCGTCAAAACTGAGGCTAAACCGTTGTTGTCTTCGTATACCAAACCATTTTAACAATGGCAAACCTCTAGCTGTTACTTTCAATGTACAAGTTGGGGGAGTGTAGCTTCGTGAAAACATTTGAATTAAATATCAATCTAAAATCGTACTATTTCTATTTGCAGCTTTTATCTATTACTACCTAATTGATAATTTTCCTTATCCTGAACAATCAAGTTATACCAATTACCATACATTAACACTATACTTGGACGGTATTTAAAGTATTAAGTAATTAACACAGTTATAATAACCTTTTTGATATTTATTAACTAGGAAAGCCTATGCATTACTCCGATTTTTTAATAACTTTCCATACAACATCTCTTCCCACTCTCCTACTTCCCGAAGCAAGATACGGGTAATATTTTTTCATAGGTAGTATCATATAAAGCACTGATAATTAAGCACAGAAGTCATCAGGGCTGCCATCTAAGTGAGGAATCTATATTATTCATTTTGGCCAAAAACCGTTTGGTCTTGTCGAGAAAAATAGTTAGCATTTCATAAAATATACTCTCCCATTTGTCGGATTCTTTTATTCAACTAGTAGCCTTAAATCATAGATGAATAAACATTAAGTAATATACTTCAACTCTCTTGTTTATCCTCAACTGATAATTCTTAATCATCCAAATCTTCTACATTTTTTATTCTATCAACTGATTGGATGATGGTATCAAAATAAATGCCGTAACGAACCTCCAGCTCGTAGAAAAAAATGTTTTGTCGAGTTGCTCCAAAGAGTTATTAACAGAACAACTATCGACTTATAACCCCCTTATCCATTAGCCCGAGTATATTATTTTCTTATGAATATTTAAGGCTTAACAAAAGACGATTGTATCCTTGGGGAGCGCTGTAAAATAACAAATCAACTAATAACTTTAAGGCTAATGTTTCTGAGTTATATGTTGTGGTACTTTCATGATTCCAGCAATAATCTTGATACACTTTATTAAAGTTACAAATATATTCCCTTAATAAAGTAACTGATTGAAGTCTACTATTTTGACTACCCATTTGTTCCATTAATGCCACTGCACGACGAATCAGTGCTTGGTTTTGTTTTGCTAAGTGACAGATAATCAATATAAAACTCTGAGTCTCTTCTGTTTTCAGAGGTTGATTTTGAGATACTACCCCTTTTTCTCCTTTCTCTTCTCCTGCTACTAAAGTCAACTTATGAGCTATTGTGGCAGGTATATTTAATTGACTTGCTACTCCAACTATAGACTTAGAATCAATACCTATTAAAACCTTAAGGGCTAATAATGTTATGTCCAATTTTGTTCTAATCTGATCCAATGGAACTGTTTTGGCCAGTTTAGGCTGGACATAATCTTGATCTTGTCTTTGAGGAAGTGAGAAAACTCCAGTATTACTGGGACTTACAGATACCACCATGTTGTATACCTTTGAAAATTCTAAACTTAGCACGTATATTGTAGTCTTAGTAAAGCAAATTGTGTCTACTACGGAAAAATTTTTTTTGTCTGGATGTTTTCTGAAAAAAGTAATAAATCTTAATAGTTATGATTGCGAGTATCAATATTTATACCAATAAGATAAATATTAATTATAAGTTTAAGTAAAAAAGACAAAAGAATATTATTTTCGGTAAAACATTTATATTTTTGGGAGTACAATGTCGGAAGAAAGAATAGGCACTCACGGTCCTTAGCTTTTTTTGACCACTGGTTATTCGGACATGATATAAGAGGAGAGAAGGAGTGATCAAAAAAAAAAGGGAAAAAATCACGGGCAGTCTAAAATGAATAAATTGAAGCATCTATTTTTAACCATCCCTAATGAAGATATCTCTGGTGAAGTGTGTTCTTTTTTTAATGGTTCGTTTTACTTTTGATTTCAAATATGTTCTGAGTTTAGCTATAGTCCGTGCTGGGAATTTAACTCTGTATTTTTGCTCCTTCTGACATCTTCATCTGAGTCTTATTGCACAGGTAAAATTTCAGCATTCAAACCATTATTTTGCAACCTTCTTAATAATCTATCTGCTTTAAGACGACTCCTAAAAGCTCCTGCTTGCATTACAGAATTACCATTAATTTTAGTGGAAAAAGCATCTGGGACTAGCGATCGCAGCTTATATTGCTGAGTAAAATTATTTACATTCACAACTACCCGATAGCGTAGACCCAAGGCTGCTGCTCGACCTGGAAAATTAGATCTTAAAGATGGTCCAGAGGGAGCTAATAGATCTTGATTTCTGCCAATACCGGGTGGCACATAGCCGCCGCGACCAAGAGGAATATTTGATGTGGGAACAGGCAATAAACCAGGAGCAACAACTGGTGTATTACCTTCATAAGTCAGGTTAGTACTTCTAGTAGGGGATAAACTTCCCAACCTTTCTAAAGTTCTTCTTCCTGACTCTGGTGGCAATACTGGTATTTCTATTGTTTGTCTATTATGATAATTAGGATTAGTTTGTAGTAGTCTTTGTAAATTTCCCTGACGACTAGGTTGTTCGTAGGAATTTATCCTAGAAGTTTTCTGAGTTTCTGGAGGTGGCACAGGGATCATAATCATTTCTGTAGTTAAATTTTGTGTTCTTAGTCGGGAAGTAATACTACTAGACAAGCTCTGGTCCCGGGGTTTTTCTGCTGAGGGTGAAAAATCTGATTCTTTTGCCTTTACCTGAGCTTCTTGGTGAATAGATAAAGTTTCCATAACTACCTCCTCCTTTTTAGACTCTCTTTGTACTTGATTTACAGTTGGAGTAGTTAGAGTATTGGTCAGAGGAGCAACTCGTGGAGGAGGAGCGACCTTTCCGGCCAAGTCAATACTACCATAATTACGATCGCCCCCTAAAGAATTTCCATATGCAGGAATAATCTTACCTTTAACCACGGAATAAATATCATACCGACCATTATTACGAATAGTATTACGACCAGGATCTTGAGAATTACCCAGATCAGGTAGTGATCGAGCGGTCGCTGCTACTCCATTTTGTCTATTATTCTCTATATAATTGCCTCGCAAAATTGGCCGTGTATTTCCTTGAATAATAATCCCATTTTGATTTTCAATTAAACGATTTCCTATTACTTGTGGAGCTGCATCATCTGAAATTTTAATTCCAACACCTGTATTTTGGAACAAATTATCTCTAATTTCCCCTTGAGAACTATCAGAAATTGTTATACCACTTCTAAGGTTGTTATAGAAAGTATTTTCCTGAATAATTCCTATATTATCACCCACTATAGAGATTCCATTCAGACGATTACCAGTGAAAGTATTTTTACTAATAGAATAGCCAGTAGCTTCTATCCATAAACCTATCCCTTGAATATTAGGATTTGTAACTGTTACACCATTTAAAGCTGAGTTATTAGCCACTACGATTGTAATATTTTTTTGTTTTACAGTCGGACTATTAAAATTACCACCACCTTGAATTAAAACATTTTGACCCCTATCGAAATAGTTACCTTTTATTGTGATTTGTTGCTGTAAAATCAAAGGAAAAACT
The DNA here is from genome assembly GCA_023356605.1 of Trichodesmium sp. MAG_R02. Taxonomy (GTDB): domain Bacteria; phylum Cyanobacteriota; class Cyanobacteriia; order Cyanobacteriales; family Microcoleaceae; genus Trichodesmium. Next base: position 11,287 of record JAKQYE010000030.1, read on the forward strand.
TCACCTGTTTGCCGACTATAAGTTCCCGGAGCGAGTAAAATTGTTGTATTTGGTTGAGCAATTTTTAACGCATAAGTAATAGTTTTCAAAGGAGAAGTTTTAGTACCATCTCTATAGTCTTTGCCAATGGATGAACTAACATATAGCACATTTATCCGAGAATTAGCTTGACTTTTTGGGGATTTAGCTACTTCTTCTATGAATGGTATTGCCAGACTTGTAGAAGTAAATAAACCTAGTAATACTGTAGCTAAAATAGGAGATAAATAGTTAGTTTTCTGGAATAAATTTGTTTGACTATTTTCTTGCGAAGAAAGAATAAATACTGGTTTCACGGTTTTCCTCCTAGGAAACTGTGTCAGACAATTTAATTATTATATTTTATCAACTATCTTTTATTATTGGGTGTTTTGAACAAAGATTTAAATTTTTGTAAAGATGATTTAATTGTCAAAAATTATGGATAAGTTTTAGACCAAAATCAAAAAATATATACCAATCCTAAATCCGACATATAAAATCACTCTTTATTCTTAAAAAATAACTCCAACTCTTATTACTCGAGCATAAGTGCCTTCCAAATCCAGCCTTAAAACAGCCCATTTTACTCACTCTTGAGATAGGATTGCTATAATTACACAGCAATCTTATGAGTGATCAGGCACAAAAATTCTATTGTTTTTTAGGGAACAGAGAATAGGTAAGAGTTTTAAAAGTTCTATTGACTTTTTGATTTGTCGCAACCTATGGGGGGGACTGCCATATCAGTATTAACTAGCAAAACGAGCTGTAATTCAACCAATACAATTAAGAAGTTAATCATCACAGAATCGCTAATATTTGTCCGTAGTTGCTATCCCCTGATTATATAAATAATTCAGGACCTAGGCAAACTAGTAAGATAATACCCTATCAAGTAGGCCACAAATACCAGAAAGCCCCTACTAGATATGGCGCTTGGTTCGTAAACCCTGTAATTAATGGCTAAGACTCAGGATTTATCATCAATATGGCCTGAGTGTTCTTTCTTTTGTCCTGTGGTAACAAATATTGAGCTCTAGAATAATTAATAAATTATCTAAATAATAGTGAATTTCTATATTTCAGCAAGGGTCATATTATAAGACAATCCATATTAATGACATAATAGGAACATTTGTTTTGGTCTGCCCTCCAGATATTTGAGAAACCAAATTTATAATTGTTTTGACAAAGTAGGATGAAAATTTATAGGATAATCTTATGGGGGATCAATATAATTGGGATAGGAATGTGCAACCTGCTGTTCGCAGAATTCTAGATGCCAACTTAGATAGGGCGAGGGAAGGGCTGAGAATTATTGAAGAATGGTGTCGCTTTGGCCTTAATAGTCTAAATTTGGCCAATGAGTGTAAACAATTACGTCAAGAGATAGGGAGTTGGCATGGTACAGAACTGAGAATGTCCCGCAATACCCCTGATGACCCAGGCACAGAATTGACTCATCCACAAGAAGAACACCGCCGTGATGTTCAACAACTACTACAAGTTAACTTTTGTCGTTTAGAAGAAGCACTCCGAGTTTTAGAAGAATATGGAAAAATTTATAATTCTCAGATGGCTTCGGCTTGTAAACAGATACGTTACCGAGTCTACAATATAGAAAGTGGGCTTCTGGCCTATAAAAGAAATCAACAACTGCAAAACTCTTACTTATACCTTGTCACTTCTCCTCAAGAAAAATTAATTGAGGTAGTAGAGGCGGCTCTTCAGGGAGGGTTAACTCTTGTCCAATACCGAAACAAAACGGCAGATGACATGATAAGATTGACAGAAGCTCAAAAACTTTGTCAAATTTGCCGCCGTTACGGCGCTCTATTTATTGTCAATGACCGGGTAGACTTAGCAATTGCTGTTGATGCAGATGGAGTTCATCTTGGACAAAATGATATACCTATTAACCTTGCCAGACAAATACTTGGTCCCCAGAAACTTGTAGGTCGTTCTACTACAAACCCAGAAGAAATGAAGGGGGCAATTGAGGAAGAAGCAGATTATATTGGAGTCGGGCCAATATATGAAACTCCCACTAAATTAGATAAAGCAGCAGTAGGTCTAGAATATATCAGTTATGTTGTTAAGAACTGCCCTATTCCTTGGTTTGCTATTGGTGGAATTGATATGCAAAACTGCGATGCAGTCCTATCTGCTGGTGCGGAGCGTGTATCTGTAGTTAGGGCAATCATGCAGGCAGAGCAACCTACTTTGGTAACTCAATATTTTCTGTCTCAATTGAGTCGTTATCAAACTCTACGTTATCATCACATATTACCAGAAAAAGTCTAGGTTAGATCAGAATGTCAAATCAAATTACACTTAAAGTTAATGGAGAAACTCGTACTTGTTTACCCAAGACACTCCTGCCAAATTTTCTAGAGGAGTTAGGACTAAACCCCCGTTTGATAGCTGTGGAATATAATGGAGAGATTCTACATAGACAATTTTGGGCTCAAACTGAAATGCAACTAGGAGATAAGTTAGAAATAGTTACTATTGTTGGAGGTGGTGTTGAAGTTAAAAGTTAGAAGTCAGGAGTAGGGTGCTATTAGTGATATTGTAATCTAATGTCCGGTTAAATATTTATAATTAAAGTTCGTACTTTGGCTTGAGCTCTAATTGTAGATAAGGCTCTTGATTTACTACAAACAAAAACTTTTTTGTTACTGATAATCTGGATATGATATAATACATCTAAATCCAAATTCTTACTAATCCGGTTTTATCCAGTTTTTGAAACTATCTAAAACCTAATAACTATGGGGAGATAGTTGAGTTAGTAGAGTATAACTGCTAAAACCAGGAAAAAGTGCTATGACATCTTGGCAGTTTACTACCGCTGATCCAATAATCAAACTTAAACACCTTGATGCTGTTTTTAATGATTAAAGTCTAGTAGGCAGTAACATAATCCCACATCGACATCCTCCCCGGCCTAAAGTTAGGGGGAGACAACTGAGCCATAGCCGCTCGGCTCAGTTGTTTTCTAGTGCCTAACAGCTGGGGAGGATGTTAATTATGTCTATTACTACTAATACGTGCTGGAGGATGAGCTACTGGACCCCCAGCGACAGGAATCACCTGATACTTACGCTCTTGTTCGAGAGTTTTCAGTTTAGTATAATCAACCCAGTGAATACAATCTACAGGACAAGTGTCGATCGCTTCTTGGATTAACTCTTGAGAGTCGCCATCTTGCTGAAAAACGCGCGATCGTCCATGTTCTGGTTCCATGTAAAAAGTATTATGAGCAATATGGGCACAGTGTTTACAACCGATACAGCTAATTTCATCAACATAAACTCCCTTTTGTCGTAACACCCCACCAAGTTCAGGTTCTAAACCGGAACGTTCTGGAGCATTCCGTAATATCCCACCAAGTTCAGGTTCCAAACCGGAACGTTCTGTCTCACCTTCTGGGGAGGATGAAGAAAAATCTAGCATTTTCTGAAAATCAATAAATATTATCTATAATTTTAAGTTTTATAATTTGTAGGTGGAGTTAAGGAACAAAACCCAACCTAAACTATTACTGCTTCATTGTATAAAAGCTATTTAGTATCTTTGCAAAGGTGCTACTTTTTGCCAAAGGAGTCAGGACTCAGGACTCAGAAGTTAGAACTTCGAGAAATAAAATAGGGGGAAAAAGACACAAAAACGCTACCATATTCACCATTTACCCTATCTATTAAAAAATATGGTCCCAAATTGGTTATTTAGTCTAGTAGGGTACTATAAGGATAAGGTGATCCATCTAGCAACATCAGATATGATGAGTCATAGGAACCTGCCCTGGTATGTTTACATAATACAAATTGTTACTAAATGTAATGTATGTAAAAATTTTTGGTAATAGTAGCATAAATTCGTACTACATTTAAAAAGAATAGATAATATGTAAATATGTGAGCGCTCATGGCTCTACCAGATTTAAAGTGTAACGCACCTAACAAGATAAAAAATGGTGCGTCATACTCTACTTAGTTCCGCTAACGCACCCTACCGGACCACTAGACTAGCAGATTTGATCTGACTGCTATTTAAGAACTCCAGCGTTGAACAACTAGACGGATAGATCCATCTTGATTTTTTTGCTGCTCAGTAACTTGAAATCCTTGTTTAGTAGTTTCATTAATTACAGTCTGGAAGGCATAACGCTGAGTCACCATTTTAATAAACCGGTCTACAGACCATGCTTGTTGCCAGAATTGTAAATCAGCTACAAGTTCATATTCATTACCATTCCAGGAAAAACCTAAATCGTAACCATTCTTTTGTTCTATAACCACTTCAGCAGTGCTAGTTTGTCCACGATAACCCCGGACTTTCGTTGGGCCATGTTTCCAGTCAATACCTAGATCTGTCAGAGCAGACTGCAAAGACTTCAGATTACGAATTTGAGTTTTAATTTGACTAAAGTGTGACATAGTTATTTTAGAAGCAATAAACGGAACTCAACAAAAAAGAGAATTTTACCAGTTACTAAAAGAAGAAACTTGGGTTGTAGCAGTATTAGACTGATGCTGCTGTTGGGCAAAGTATTCAGAAGTTGACTGTTGAGTTAAGACAATACCTAACTCAGCTTCAATTGCTGCAGTGACTTCTGTACAAGAGCTACCGACAATGCCAGTGACTTTTTCCTGTACTCGACCATCTGGATGAATTATGAACTCTAAAGTTTCCATGTTCAATGATGAACAGTTGTAGGACTATGTACAGATACCAATTTTTTGAAACTGAATATCTGCTGAAGTTGCTTCTTGATTGTTTAAATGATTTTCTTTTAATCTCAATCAATTTTTACTGATTGATAGATAACGAATCATTCATTAACAAAAGTTATTATAATCTGAAGCAGCAAATCAATTATCTTTTAAGTTTGGCGTATATTTTCAAAACCGTCAAGATAGTCAACCCAGGTATAAGCAAATGTGGGAAGAAAAGCTATATAAGTTATACCGTTTAAGGGAAATTAACCCTCCTTTACCCTCAAGGACAAACATATCCAATGTGCTAATTACTATATATGGTGTTTTCAAAATTAAATAAACACTACATATGGACAGTTAATGATCAACTAGCACAATGAACTATGGTTTATTGAGAAAATGGGCTTGCCCTTGACCCTCTAAAGAGAGAAGTCATTAATTAAAATTTCATAGGCTCAAAACGATGACGCTATAGTAATTTCAGCCAATTATTTCACATATATAGTTTCCAACTATTTGTAACATTCTTTTTTCACCCTTGGTATTAGTAATTTAATTAAAACCGACATTTCGTATATCTTAATATATCTTTATGTATATTTATATTTTCAAAGAGACTTACAGGAAAAATCTTCGTTCCAGAACTCAATATCAATAAAGTTTATCAATAACTAAATTTTTTATGAGAAAATTAGTTACAATTCTTTATAACAATGATAATTAATGTCTATAGCTATAAAGCTTTTAGGGATAGCATTCAGGGGAATAGATTAATAAAACTTAGGAATATATTAATAAAACTTATCAACTAAATGTTAAGAAGTGGGGAATATAGGTTAAAACTTTCAATTCAAATTTATTGACAAATATCACTTATAGTGCTGCAGCAAGTTTTTTTATGAGTAGACCAAGTCCAGCATCTTCTATATAAAGTCCCGACAATGCTTTGATTTTGATGTGAGGTAATCTACATGAAAAGCGCTATAAACCCTTTAACTCTGATGGTAGTCACCATGACAGGCATATAAACGCACATTTTATTTTGGCTGCTGGGCAGGCAGTGTCAGTCTGGGTCGCGACCTTTATGCCTGAAGAGAATAAATTTCGGAGGTAAGTGCTATAAAGCAGAAAGCCCCTAACAGTGATGAAGTGGGTATCTCGCCCTATTTTGCAAGAGCAGCGTCGGGAGGATGTCAACCAGCAATAATGTACAAGGGGTGAATGGTCAAATTTTTCTAGTACTAACATCTTGCCCCCTAAATCTATACCTCATGACTATAAAGTAATGACTTCCACAATGATACACCTTAGCAGATAATAAAAGTCTGTCCAGTTAAATTAACTGCTATAAGTACTATGCAAATCACAACTTCCAAAAATCAAATTCATGTTGGTGTTTTAGGTTTCGGTGGTCTGGGGCAAGCCGCAGCTAGGATACTTACACCTAAACAAGAAATGGCCTGGGTTGCTGCTGCTGACCAAAAAGGTTATGTCTACAACCGTCAAGGATTAAATCCTGACCATTGTATGACTATGTACAATAACCAAGGGTCTTTAGGTTGTTTGGAACCTGGTGGGGTTTTAAGTAATCAGAGCATTGAAGAATTAATTAAAGTGGCAGATAGTGTGGATGGTTATTTTCTGGCCCTTCCTAATTTGCCTAATACTTTTATGGCAAGTGTTGTTAAACAATTTATTGCTGCTGGTTGGAGGGGGGTATTAGTAGATGCCATTAAACGAACCAGTGCCGTTAAACAATTATTGGCCATCAAAAATGAGTTACAAGCTGCGGGTATTACTTATATGACTGGTTGTGGCGCAACTCCTGGTCTATTAACTGCAGCAGCAGCTATAGCAGCTCAGAGTTATGGGGAAATTCATAGTGTAAAAATTACTTTTGGAGTGGGTATTGCTAATTGGGAAGCTTACCGGGCCACAATTCGTGAGGATATTGGTCATTTGCCAGGATATGATGTGGAAAAAGCTAAGGCCATGAGTGATGCTGAGGTAGAAGCTTTACTAGAAGAAACAAATGGTCTGTTGAAGTTGGAGAATATGGAACATGCTGATGATATTATGTTGGAGTTAGCGGGAATTTGCGATCGCGATCGAGTAACAGTAGGAGGTATTGTTGATACTCGTAACCCGAAAAAACCGTTAAGTACGAATGTTCAGGTTACTGGTCGCACTTTTGATGGCAAAATTTCTACCCATACCTTTACATTAGGGGATGAAACAAGCATGGCTGCTAATGTTTGTGGTCCGGCATTTGGTTATTTAAAAGCAGGAGTAGATTTATATCGAAGAGGTATTTATGGTTTATTTACTGCTGCTGAAGTTATGCCGAAGTTTGTCCGGTAGTGGTTTATCTACTGTATTGAGCTATGACTGAGTTTTCGGTAGGTAAATACTCCCCTATTAAGATACCAGCTCCGCAATGTACAGCAGCTTTATATATCGGCGACGGACGAAAACGCGAACGATATTTACTAATATCTGCATCATAAATGCTTAGGACTTGTGTGAAAATAACCTTAAGGAGTGGCAAACTAACTATAACATAGATATAGCAATAGTTTTATAATTTAGTCTTCAACTAGGCACAAGAGCTTGTTGAGAATTTCGGTGAGTCGGTGTTACAGGTAGCTAATGCCTACTCACTCTTGTGATCCTATGTTGATTATTTCAGGACTTACGCAAAGAAACCCAGTTAAGACAGTAAATCATTGTTTTTAACACATAAATATCTACAAGAAACCGGGTTTCTCAGTTTGCCTGTGTAAGTCCTGTATTTGTAAAAAAAACTTTTTACAGGCTCAAAAATATGATCAAAAAATCAATAAATAAAAGTGAACATATTAGGTGATTGTTAAGACCAAATAAAGCATAAACTAAGTCCATATCAATTGAAAACATTCAAAACACTATTATAGCACTACGTCTTTTG
>JAKQYE010000030.1:19078-28753 GCA_023356605.1 Trichodesmium sp. MAG_R02
GATCAAAAAATCAATAAATAAAAGTGAACATATTAGGTGATTGTTAAGACCAAATAAAGCATAAACTAAGTCCATATCAATTGAAAACATTCAAAACACTATTATAGCACTACGTCTTTTGTTTAGGACAATAAATTTAGGTTGTAAGGGAATAGGGAATAAGCATAGGAGCAATAAAGAAATGTCTTAACCGTAGGGCTATATACTTAACATCAGTTTATAATATTCTACAAACATCAAAGTTACTAGCTTATTTTTCCTTTCTTATACAATATAGTAATCCTATGAGTGATCGGGCGCAAAAATCCTACTGGTTTCTAGGGAACAGGGAATAGGTAAGAGTTTTAAAAGTTTTATTTATTTTTTGATTTAACGACTATAACTTTTGAGTAAGTGAGTCTACTGGGAACAATATCTTTTATTATTGGGTAGATATACTGAGATAATTATTGCCTATATACCCGCATACCCTCGGTGTTAGGGGAGTAAGAAACGTGGATATAATTATCAGAAAAAGAAGATGAATATTTATGGATATAATAATTTTTAACAAAACAATCATTCATTGTAGATGGCACAGAATAAAGTATAAATAGGCTAAATTACGATCAGAAGCAAAAAAAATATTATTCTGAAAAAAAAAGAAAAATTATACATTTAAAAATTAAATAATGACTACAGAAAAAGTAACATAAATAGCAGATATTAACCTTGTCAAAAGAGGACTAAAAAGTGATATAAATTCAGTTAAAAATAACAACAAAAAATTGATAAAAGTAAAAAAAATCAGAGAGCTGAAGCCTATAAATGGGAATCAAAAATTACCATGCAAAAAAAAAGCTGATAAAACAATAAATGCTGCTAGAAATGAAAGAATAAAATCGGGAAAAAGCGAAAAAAGAACATTTGTAGAATATGTAATTAGATTGATAAAAATATTTGGAGTAGTCAGGGAAAGGTTCAGATTAAGGGATAATAATTATCAAAAAGTAATTCTAACAATATATGGCTTAGTCAGATTAATAATAGGAAACGTATATATAGCAATTCTAGTGTTTGTGGCAAAAATCCTACTGCTTTTTAGAAAACAGGAAAAAGGGAACAGAGAATGGGTAAGAGTTTTAAAAGTTTTATTTACTTTTTGATTTGTCACAACCGATTTAGGACTGCTATATATGGTGTATTTTTTGTGATTATTTTAGATATTTACACTACGGTTAGTGCCTTTCGGTTAGTAATGAAAGCTATACAACATTTGTAGGGGTTGTATATTGAATATGGCAGTGTTTGGGTTAGTCCTGCAATGATTCAAAGATGCTTTTGCAATAAAATTTTGGTGCGATCGCACCCACCGAAATATTTTTTTCAATTCTAACTAAATTTATTGAGAAATCTTATTAACTAGTCATAGTTGATGTAAAAACTCAATATAATCTTTAAGACTCAAAAATCGGTAACACAATTATCTTTAAATTATAAACTAAATTATAAAAATTATCAACTACAACCAATACAGATTTCAATTAATTTACCCGATATATTCAATAATATAGATAAAGTTGATAGAAAAAATCATGTCTATTCCAAGGTCACCTGAAATACTTGTCTATGTTGGCCTTTATTCTTTGATTTAGCTTGGGAATACAATTGAGGATTTATTGATACTACTTCTTATTTAGCTTTCAGCCATACTAATTTATAGAGGAATCTTAGGTGTTATATCTGAAGTAGGCTAACTCAAGAAATGATAGTATTAAGTAAGTTAGACAATTGCGCAACTAACTTGCAGAAATAACCAAGATACAGTCAAACATCTTGGTGGAGCTAGGGTTATTTGCTTTCCCGAGTAGATTCAATCAACTTTCATTTAGATGTAAAACTAATCAGGGGTGTTGATAATGGCAAAAATTGGTATCTTTTACGGTAGCACATCCGGCATAACTGAAGAAATCGCTACAACATTGCACGAAAAACTTGGCGAAGAAGTTTGCGATATCTATAGTATGGAAGAAGATTACGACGAATATAGTCAACTTCTTGATTACGATTATTTATTATTGGGTTGTTCGACCTGGGGAGCAGGAGAAGTACAGAATGACTGGCGTGAACCACTTTTTGACATGGATATCGAAAAACCTGATTTTACTGGAAAAACTATTGCTTTGTTTGGTGCAGCAGATCAAGTCAGTCACGGAAAACACTTTGCTGGCGCACTACAAATTATGTGTGACCATTTCGAGAAACTTGGTGCAACTGTAGTGGGAGATTTTCCCATTGAAGGTTACAGTTTCGAGCATTCTTCCGCGGTCCGTAATGGTAAGTTTGTGGGATTGCCAATTGATGAAATTAACCAAAGCGATCTAACTGAAGATAGAATTACACAGTGGCTGAAAGCCCTAAGTCCCATTTTTCTAGGTAAAGAAAGTTCTGTATTATTAGCTGTTTAGATGCTAAAATTTATGTAGCACCGAATAAACAACAGTAGGGAAAACTTTACTGTTAAAGATTTCTCTAAATCTCAAAATTTGAAATCTTGGTGTTGATTTGGGTAGCGATCGCTGTGAATACGGACACCTAAAAAAAACTACGGGAGGAAGTTGCTCAGGTGAATTTATCTCCTGGTTAAATAACAACACGGGGTTTTTAACCAGGAGCAAAAGTCTGCTATTATAGTATAATAAGACTAAAAACGAGGTTTTTCCATGAGATCATCCCTAGTAAGGTGAAACTCCGGAACCCAGGGGATGAGGAAGATGTTTCCGTAGTGTTCCCCAGGGAAAAAAGCAGGGATTTCTCCCTCTAACACTGTCGAGTCAAATCACTCGCAAGCTACAAAAAAGTAAGCTCACAGCTAGATTTATGTCTATGCCGAAGAGTATAGGAGTCTTTTGATTATCCCATTTGCGGTGGGTTAAAACTAGACACACCAGGTTATTTCAAACTCTGGGAATGTTAAAGCATCATCTATTGTATCTGTAAAAAATTGTTTTGTTTGCATATCAGTTCATCTCCTTTTGTGGTGGGGAATATATTATTCCCCAGCTTTTTTATTCATAGCAAATTGGGTAACTTGATAGTTAAATAGAAGTCACTATACTTTCTTAAAAGTATATATATGTGGCGATATTGTAGCAGTATAGGTAATTTATTAAGTGTGAATGGTATGGCAGTTTGGTAGACCACAGTAGGGACGCCCTTATGCAACGTCCCTACAAGGTTTTGGTTATGATGATGTAGTTCATCAATTTGAAAACCGCTATAAGATCAAAACAGTATTCTGTAGCTATGGCACTAAGCCATTGATATATTCAGGACTTACCCAGGTAGGCTATATAGGGTACTGTCAACTAGGGAATTGTCAATTACTTAAATTAGTTGTTTTTTTCCGATATATATTACTTTGAAGATATATTATCTAGTCACAATAAAAGAAGAAAATGTCTAAAAAGATAGATTATAAATTGTGAAATTAATTTGCTAAAAATATTGAGTTTAGGACTTACCCAGGCACCCTATATATAAGGTACTGTTATATTTAGTTTTCAATACTGTAATCAGTTATTTTTTTTAATATATATTACTTTTAAGATGGGCTTTATTCCATGAAGATGGCGATGTAGCTACCGCTAGGCTCTGCTGATTGATTAAGAAAATCAGGACTTACGTAAAGGCACTACTTGTAGTGTAAATATCTGAATTTATTGTCAAAAATACACTATATATGGCAGCACTGCGTAAGTCCTGAAAATTTAACTATCAAATTAAAAATGTATATATAGTATATAGCAGTCCACACGTAGGTTGCAACAAATCAAAAAGTAAATAAAACTTTTAAAACTCTTACCTATTCTCTTTCCCCTGTTCCCTGTTCCATAAAAAGCAGTAGGATTTTTGCGCCCGATCACTCATAGGATTGCTATATATATAATACGAACATTCTGGTAACCAAAGTGAGCATAGTTTTTAATCCCCCACTGCACTCGAGTTCAGTTGCTACCTTTCAGGACTCTCCTGAAGGTCATATTCAGCATAAGTGCCTCCATGCTTCAATGCCTCCGTACCTCCTGCCTTCTAAATTGGGACTATTTCAGCCAATAGCAGTTTGATTAGATGATAACAGCCATTTTTGTAATCCATCAATTAACCTTTGAGTATGATGATAAGCTGCCATATTGCCTTGATCACAAAAACACTTTGCAGCAGCTTGCAAATCTTGAATTGCTGCTTGATAGAGTCCGCGTTCTTGACGCAATAATCCTCGGTTTAAATATGCTTCAGCTTGCTCGGGATTAATTTGTATACTTTTACTAAAATCTGCCATAGCTCCTTCAGTATTTCCCATCTTCTTACAGACACAACCTCTGTTATAATAAGCTATAGAATTACCAGCATCTATATAAATAGCGTAACTAAAATCTGCCATGGCTTTGTGGATATTTTTGGCCATTAAATATGTTAAACCCCTTTCATTATAAATATCCGCTTGATTAAAACTATCATCTTGCTGAGTCTTAACCAGAATTAAGTTATAGTCTGCTATTGCTTCCTGATAATTCTTCAGTTCAAAATTAGCTAATCCTCGGTTGTATAAAGCACGAAAATCATTATGGTTATGCTTAAGTACTTGAGTATATTCCGCAATTGCTTGTTGGTAATTACCAATTGTCTCGTAAACTAAACCTAGGTTGATATTTGCTTCTATATTTTCTGGATTAATTTTTATGGCTTTGGTACAGTCGGCGATCGCCTCCTCATATTTTCCCCATCGAAGATAAACTAAACATCTGTTACTATAAGCACCGACAAAGTTGTAATCAAGTTCTATTGCTTTAGTAAAATTTTCAACTGCTTGCTCATAGTTTTTGTTTTCTGTATTAGTAATTCCTTCAGTAAAGACCTTTTTAGCATTTCCAATGTCTAAGTTAGCAGTTGCAATTTTCATCGGTGGAGAGAATGACAAAAATAAGACTGTAACAACAATAATAATGCTGAATAAAAATCGATAAAAGCCATTCATTTGTCACCGTATGTATTTACTTCAGATACCAATACCGGGGGGAGTACATAGAGCTAGGATTTAGTATTTCCTTCAGCTCTAATTTTCACCCCTACTATCAAGGAATATATTATCAAGATGAGAAAGCTCTCATTTGTAATGTAGAAAACTTTTCTATCCTATCTTTTCCTAGTTAAGCATGAATTATTTCCAGCCACTTTCAGCTTGAGCCATAACATAAGCTGCAACATCTTCAATTTGTTGAGGCTTGAGACGACCCTTAAATCGTGGCATTGCATTTTTACCATTTGTTACTTGATAGATAATTTTATCCGTATCAAACATACCATATTTTTCTAAGTCTGACTTGCTTAGAGTCTTGTTTTTGTTAACGTTATTCTTACCTCCTATATGGCAAGCTACACAGTTACTTTGGAATACCCCCCTTCCACTAGCTATATTAGTAGCCAAAGCTGAAGGTTGTAGGGCGACAACAACAAATATTATGGCTAAAACCACAATTGATAGTAATTTTTTCATTTTTTCTTCTCTCTGAATACGAACAAAGATTATTGTTCAATCTTCGTTTCATATTTTCAATGAAGTTTAATATTAAGTCAAAAGACACTTTGTCAAACAGGATAATTCGATTAATTAGGGCTTGCTGATTAACTATAAAAGGATTGACATATAAAGGCAAGATATTTGCTTGGGTAGCAAAAAATACCAGCTTTTTGGTGATTTAAGCTGAATAAAGTTAGGATTTCGGGCACTCATAGCAGAAAAGTCAAGGGATAAATATATCCAACTCCCCCGACCGGGAGGGGTTAGGGATGGGTAAATTCCCCGTTCCTCCGTAGGGAGGTTGCACAAGGGGGTCCCTACTCCTCCTCCCGGGAGATGTTAAGAGCTTACGGGGGTATGTTTTTACAGGGCTTTTGAGATTGATAAACCACATGGTCACAACCAAAACCTTGTAGGGACCTTCCTAGGAACGTCCCTGCTGTGGTCTACTAAAATGAAAACCGCTGTAATATAAAACCTAAACAAAAGTGTGCTTGTTTATACAAACAAATAGTTGAAAATTCCTCCTATATCTCCCTCTCTTCCCACACTCCCCAAACTCAAGGGAATAATTTAAAAAAGATACACTTTTGACATCCTCCCCGGCTGTTAGGGACAGGGTTTTGTAACGAGCCGTAGCCCCTCGGCGGGTTGACATCTCACAGGCTGCTGCTACTTTGGCAGTAGTCTGGCTGCTGGCAAACAATTCCGTATTTTGTCTGGTGTATGCCCACCTGCGACTAATATATTTCTTGCTGCATTTTCGTCTCTATCATGTTTAGCCCCACAATGTACGACATTGCCACTTACGAATTGATCAATCTAATTTTCCACTTTTAAATCCACAACATGATTTTTCGGTAAGGATGTTAAGGGTGGGTCCCCTACTCCTGAAAAAACTTTTTCAGCAAGCCTTAATTAATTAACAAGATACAAAAAAATCACTAAAAAATCGCCCTAAAAGGGCGAGGTATTAAACTCAATTTTCAGGTAATGTATAGTCATTGCGAATAAGAATGGGATACTTTTTAAGCTAAAACCCTTTCACAGCAAGAAAATCTTGTCTCAATCTAAATCAGAATGACTATATAAGTCAAATTTTGCTATTATTCTACAATTATATGACCAACCATTCCGGCACCACGGTGAGGAACACAGAAGAACTCATAATCACCAGGCTTAGCATCATCTGGGATATTTATATCAAAGCTCTCTCCAGGTTTCATAGCCAATTTTGTGTGGGAAAGTTTTTTGGAAATTTTCGGAGCTGGTGATTTACCAGGATTAAACATTACATTATGGGGTGGAAGCATACCATTCTTAAATGTCACTGTATCACCTGGTTGAACAGTTACTTTCTTAGGATTATATTGTAGCCCACCAGCACCCATTGTTACTTGATAGTTTTTTGCTTCTGCTGGACTAGAGAATACTAGACTACTAATGACTAGCATTACTACGGAAGCTAGTATTGCTATAGACTTAGATAATGAAGAAATCTTACCCATCCTGAACCCTTGTTTTTTTAGATTATTCTGTATTTATACTAATATATTATACATTAACAAGACAAATCGTCATACCTAAAATAATTTACTATTTAAAGAATAGGAAATTTTGAACTAGGCCAAACGAAAACCGAAAAATTAAAAATTATGAGTCCTTTACCTAATCACCGTCCACAACAAATGTCCCTTGGCCCTTTGGAAACAGAAATTTTGAATATTGTTTGGGATTTGGGTTGTGCTACAGTCAAAGACGTACAGGCAATTATTCTAACCGACCCTGAGCGAGAGTTAGCTTATACTTCAATCACAACTGTACTACGTCGCCTAACTCAAAAAGGTTGGTTAGTCTGTGATGCAAGTGAGCGTGCCTTTATTTGGCGGCCTTCGATTTCTCGTACTGAAGCCCAAATCTTGAGAGCCCACCAAAAATTAAATCAATTTCTGACAGTAGGAAATCCTGACGTAGTGGCCGCTTTTGCCGATAGTTTAGACTCTGCTAGTATAAAGCAAATAGAGGCGATCGCAGAGAAGCTAAAAGCTATACGCAAAGCTAGGAAGGAGAAAAAATAATGCACCTAATTATTATATTTTTAGTTCTAGGTTTAGCTTATGGCCTAAGATGTGTGGATATTTTTATTTCCCCTCATTGGTTAGTCCGTTGGCAGCGCTCTTTACTACTATTTATTTCTTCTCCCCTATTACTCATTGCAACAGCTATTGCAGTGATTTGTATGGGGCCTCAAGGAGAAATGCTGGGATTATCAACTGGATGGATTAGTTATATAATGGCCTGTAGTTTTTGTGGATGGACAGGTGTTTTGGGTTTGGTTCTAGGTTATCAAGGTTGGCGGTCTGTACAAAAGGTTAATGATTATCCTCAAATAGATATTAAAGGTAAATCTGTATTTTTGCTTGATAATCCAATTTTATTCAGTGCTCAAATAGGCTTTTGGAATTCTAAGTTAGTTGTTAGTAAAGGGCTTATAGAAAGGTTAAATTCCGATCAACTCTATGCTGTTTTAAATCACGAGCAAGCTCACTATTATTATAGAGATACTTTTTGGTTTTTCTGGTTAGGTTGGTTAGGGAAAGTAGTTCCTTTCCTACCAAATAATAAAATTTTGTGGGATGAACTTTTGACTCTGCGAGAAATTCGTGCGGATCAGTGGGCGAAAAAACAAGTGGATGGGTTATTATTGGCAGAGACTTTGTTATTAACCGTAAGCGATCGCCTGACTCAACCAACTAACTTTTCTGCAGCATTTAGTTGTACAACCCCCCCTAACCGTTTGACAGAAAGAATTGATGCCTTATTAGCTGAACCAGATTTTTCTATGGAAGGAAATAATTACTGGTTTTGGATTTGGATATTCTTAAATTTTTTCCCTTTAATCACTGTGTTATTTCATCAGTAGAGGAGGAAATAGAAAGCAATTTTCGATAGGGAAACATCTTAAATACAATATTTTGTTTTCCTCTCTCTGTTGCTTGTTGCCAAATGAGCTGTTAGCTAAAGACAAAAAAAATATCGGCCCTATCTATTTAATAATTGCTATATCTATGGTTAGGTAAATGATCTTCCTTGTCTTTTCTAATGCTGTAAATTGTAAATATATTCAAGCAATTTCCAACAATATCTACGCTAAAGCTAATGATTTTTCCTGTCTCTTCTGATGCTGTAAATTATACATGTGATCGAACAATTTCCAACAGTATTCTTTAGAAAGTCCACAGGTTACCGCCCCTCGAAGTACAACGTTAAAATACCAATCATTAGGAGCTAATTCCTGAAATAATTTATCTACAACTACATAAGTTATAACTTTACTATATAATTTGCCTAGACTATAAATTTCAACTGTTTCTGGTCGATAATCACCGTAGTGAACTTGTTTAACAGAATCGAATTTAACACTCTCTCTTTCATCCAGGCGATCGCGCAACCTCAAAGGTAAACTATAAAGTACTCCTTCCACAGTAGAGTTTGGGTCTTTTACTACATCTAATGCTCCACAGTTACGCTTTTGTAAATAATTATAAAACCCAATTTTGTACCCTTTAAGTTTCCCAGGACCAATAACATAGGTATGAGTATTTTCACCTAAGGTTCGTTTTAAATCTACAGGACACATACAAGAACCATAAGCAAAATAGTAAAACTTTTCCTCTGTAGAAATTAGCTTGTTCATCTTGGCCATTAATTAAATAATCTGAGTTAATAAATATATGTGGTGTTTCCAGAAATATTCATAGCAAATTGTAGGTATATAAGGTATTAACATTAACAATCAAGTCTTTCTATCCATCCTGCCACTTACTGGTATACCTCACAGCAAAATAGAGTAATTCTATTAAATAGTCATTTTAATAAAGAATTGAGACAAGGATTTCTTACTATAACTCGCGTTTGGTGCAGAAAAAGTTTTCCATCTCTTTTTGAAATGACTATACACTAATTTATTCCTACTTATCCGTTGACTAAACCTACCAAAACTTATCCAAGACCGATTTTGAGATTTGGAGCTATTTTTACTGTTTCACCCATATACCACAGAGTGGCGTCTGTAACTTATCTTCTAGAGCAGGCAAAAAAAATCTTTGTTACTC
>JAKQYE010000030.1:28853-30409 GCA_023356605.1 Trichodesmium sp. MAG_R02
ACCAAAACTTATCCAAGACCGATTTTGAGATTTGGAGCTATTTTTACTGTTTCACCCATATACCACAGAGTGGCGTCTGTAACTTATCTTCTAGAGCAGGCAAAAAAAATCTTTGTTACTCAAGCTACGTCATTTTTGATGGCTACTGACTCTGGCATAGGCAACCCTCAAAGATATATCTTGCTTGTTACCTATTAAATGAGATGCTCTCAACCAACGGTTGGCTCCTTCTCCTGAAGTCTAATTGTTTTTGTTGAAACTCCCAGCAGTTCTGATGCTTCAGACATAGTTAATAAGTTAGACATAAGTCTAGTACATCACAATAAATGTCTAATTGTGTTCAACTTTGTCTAATTATTGTTAATACCATTGATAGTCCTATCTAGTTGCTAGAGATAAAACACCCATTTCATAGTTACTAATTTTGTAGACAAATCTACTCAAGCTTTGTAAGATTTAAACCTTACAGGGCTAACTACAAGCCTCTCTACTAGCTTTCCATCAAAGACGGAGTTACCAGCTACTGTTATAGTCATTTTAATAAAGAATTGAGACAAGTTTTTCTTGCTATAACCCGCGTTTGGTGCAGAAAAAGTTTTCCATCCTTATTTGAAATGACTATATTAATAGATTTACCCCACGTTCTAACAGTTTATTTACAACAAACCTACTAGCTGTATGGATGTAATGATCAATCTCGTTATTGCCCTATTGCGTTAAAGTTTCATAGGATTATTAAGGATTTGACGATACTTAACGATACTTGTCGATATTCGTCGGTATTTAATTAAACTTGTCTTGATACCAGTAGCAATTACTTATTAATTTCATCTAAACTCATACTAACATCATTATCAGTCAAAAAGGATACAGTTTTATCTCTTTGACTAGTAGTCTGTCAACAAAAAAATGACGGGTTGATAAAGTTTGAAAAGCCAGTAAATTAGTACTTTGATAATTTATTTACTCCTCTTTGTAATGATTGACAAACCACTAGTGAGACAGTCCCATACTATAGGGTCAGCTTAGTGTTGGCATCTCGTTTCACAGTCCCGTTGAGGAGGTCGGACTCCAGGAATTTTAAAGACTCAATGCCATGTCCCCCTATTTTTTTATATTTATTTATGCCACAATGTGGGGCAGAATGAGTTCTTTGACATAAATATTCGGGACATTTTCACTACAATTTGATTAATCTTGGCTCTTTTTTGGGAGGATTTACTACTATAGTTTTCACTCCAGCATTTTCAACAATGAATGCCAGAATAGTTTTTTATAATTTTTTCTGTGTGCAAATTGAGAATTTATAATAATATTAATGCTCCTAATTATTAATCTTACCAAACTACATCAGGTTATATATAATTTGCCACTACAACTTTACCTTAATTTTTATTTTGGAGAGGTCTAATGCAATTAATAAAGTTTTTAAGCAGGTTACTGGCAATATTATACCTTGGATAAATTCGGATGATTATTACTTTAAAGATTTTTGTGATTTTTTCTGCCTAATTGTAGCAGTAATATCCGGGGAAAAATTGTGTTGTTCCAAATAC
>JAKQYE010000030.1:30509-37749 GCA_023356605.1 Trichodesmium sp. MAG_R02
TTAAAAAGTCGCCCCAGAAGGGCGAGGCTTTAAACCCAATTTTTTGCTAAAACTGGGTATTTTTCCATAAGTTTATCTACACAGGTATTTCATAATTGGACTAATTAGAGTTTCTCACATTAAGATCGCCGTAAGCCATAGCTAGTAATAGTCCTTAGAAGAACTTCTCACTTTCTAGTTGGGATTGCTATATCTTTAATTATTTAAAATAATATCTCAAAAATTTATTCCCATAATCGACGGCCAGATAAACTCTTAAATCTTTCATGGGTATCTTTCAATAAGTTTGGGATGTCTAATTTTTCGGGACATCTGGGTAAACACTCACCACATTCAGTACATCGGTTGCCTTTTTTGCCAGGAAACCAATGACCAGCATTCTCAAACATTCCGTATCTATATTTAGCAAAATCTGTCATGTCATAAGCTAGCCCCAAATTCCTTAATCTCAGAACTTCTGGAATATGAATATCCTCTGGACAAGGTAAACAAGCATAACATTGGCTACATTTTTCTGTTCCCAAGCGCTTTAAAGCTTGGGTTTCTAGACTCTGAAATATTTCTGTTTCCTGAGGAGTTAGAGGTTCTGTGCGATCGCTATAAGTCAAAGGCCATTCTAGTTCTTCTGGCCTAGCAGCACCCACACTCAAAGTTGTAATTCTAGGGTCACTTAATAAGAAACGATAATTTAATTCTAGTGGAGAAAAAGGCTGACACAACCCCTGAAGAGTTGGAGGTGGTGTGTATAACTGCCCACCTTTATCCCCTGGAGAAATAATAAAAATTCCCATATCTTTTTGGTGAGCTAACTTCACTGCTGGAGCATGACGTTGAAAAAAGTAGTAGTAATGTAAATTAACAAATTCAAAAATATCTGTATTAATAGCAGCTAAAATCACCTCTAAAGGTCCATGAGTTGAAAAGCCAATATGTTTTACTCGTCCATCACTTAATACTTTATGGAGGGCTCCTATGCCATTACAGGTAGTTTCTAAATGTTCCCAGGTATTAATCCCATGAATAGCTAGAAAGTCTAAATAGTCAATGTTGAGATTTTTTAATGATTCATCTATAGAACTTTCTATCAGACTGACATCTTTTGTCGGGGTAATTTTTGTTGTTATATAAAGTTGTCCACGGTGCAACCCAGATACCAAGGCTGTACCTAAGTACTTTTCGCTTTTACCATATCCTCTAGCTGTCTCTATATGATTAATTCCCATATTCACAGCTTGTTGTATTGTTTCCATGGCATTTTCCTCAGATACTAAATATCGCATAGTACCCAGGGAAAATACTGAGAGATTTAAGTTCGTTTTGCCAAACCTGCGGTAATACAATTGTATATTCCAGTTTGTAGTGTGGGATTTTATTTAATTAGCGATCGCTCAGAAAACCTGCAATTCAATTAATAAATATGGTTTGCCTTCTTTACCAGTATACTTATGGACGGGTAAGTTGGAAAATCTCTCTTATTCACCAATGAAGAGCCTGCCTAAATTGTCTATATTTTTACATGATGTAAGTAAGGTACGTAAAAATACTTAGTATAATACTAAAATAGGAATTCGAACAGAGGAAAACTAATAGCTGAACCTGTAGTAACTTTTGCTACATAGGATTTCAAATAGACTGTTCAAATTTTGGAAATAAATAAGTATTTTTTTGAATTTTTATTTTTTATTTTTACTAACACTAATGCAGTATCAAGATAGTTCACCAGTGCTAGAGCCACCGCGTTTGATTAAATCTTCAGGGCGAAGTTTTGACACAAAGTCCCTAAATGCTTGTCTTTCAGCCTCATCTGCATCTCGGTCTACGGGGATGGAGGCATCTGCTACTACTTCCTCCATGACCCAAATAGGGCTATCTGTACGCAAGGCAATAGATATAGCATCACTGGGGCGGGCATCAATTTCCTTTTTAGTATCCCCTTGCTTCAAAATTAGCACTGCATAGAATGTATTATCTTGCAATGAATGAATTACTACCTTTTCTAGGACTGCATTAAGTGAATCCATGACATTTACAGTCAGGTCATGAGTCAATGGACGGGCTGGCTGATGGTTTTCAAGAGCACTAATTATTGCTTTGGCCTGATCTTGACCTATATAGATAGGTAAGGCACGTCGCTCGGTACTATCTCTTAACAACACAATCGGATTACGTGTTGCAGCATCTAATGCTATTCCAGCAACTTTCATTTCAATCATAGGGTCTACCTCCTATTGTAAATTATCTTTATTATTTTTGTCAACCTATATAAAATATAAATGATTCTACGTAAGAAGTAACTGAATCTTAGTCTGCTCTTATTTAATAACTAATATAGGTTATTTTTACATTGATTTATTATTTTTAATCTTTTGAGGTATAGTGCCTATCTTGAGCAATAGCTGACCAAGTGACTTATACAACCTTATCTCAAAGATTATATTGCTGTAACTGTTCGTAAATTTTAACTCAAGTTTAAATTAATTCATAAAAGGAGAAATAGTGTTTACAGGATTAGTTCAAGCTCTAGGAAAAATTAAGCTTTTAGAAGAAAGCCAAATTTTAGTTTCTCTGGGATCATCTAGCAATAGCCAGATTATTTTAGAAGATTTGGCCATTGGTGATAGTGTAGCTGTAGACGGTGTTTGTCTAACAGTAATAAATATTTTAGCCCAAGGATTTTTGGCGATCGTATCACCTGAGACCTTGCAACGTAGTACCCTAGGTCAACTATCGGATATGTATGTTAATCTTGAAACCTCATTACGAGCAGGTAGTAAACTAGGGGGCCATTTTGTTACGGGTCACATTGATGGGGTGGGATGCTTAAAAACTTCTGTTAAAACCATTAATGCTTGGGAAATGAAATTTACAGCTCCAAACAGAACAGATGAAAGGTGGGAATATCAGATTGCACCCTATATTGTACCTAAAGGAAGCATAGCAGTTAATGGTATCAGTTTAACTGTGGCTGATTGTGATCGGGATGGCACCTGGTTTCAGGTGGCAGTTATTTCTCATAGTTTTAATGAAACAAACTTGAGTCATTTAAAACCAGGTAGTTTAGTAAATATTGAGGCCGATATTTTGGGTAAATATGTAGCTAAATTTCTACGTCATGGTTCTAATAATTATTCAGTTTTACCATCGGCTTTAACAGCTACTTCTCCTATTAATAGTTTCCCAGATATTACACCAGAATTTTTGGGGGAAAATGGTTTTATTTGAGAGTCTTTATTAAAAGGAAAACAACTAAGACAAAATGGCAGAAATGACTGACTGATCAAAATTTCATACAAGCATTTATTTTGGGTAAATATGTAGCTAAATTTATACGTCATGGTTCTAATAATCATTCAGTTTTACCATCGGCTTTAACAGCTACTTCTCCTATTAATAATTTCCCAGATATTACACCAGAGTTTTTTTGGAAAAATGGTTTTATTTGAGAGTCTTTATTAAAAGGAAAATAACTAATATACAGCATTTTTCATGTCGGTCGACCAGAGCAGGGACGTTGCATGCAGCGTCCCTACAAGGTTTTGGTTATGGGGATGTAGTTCATCAATTTGAAAAGCGCTTGAAGTACAGGTCGGCCTAAATTTTGTGAATATGGTCTGGCCATTTTTGTAGTTTAGCGATCGCTCTAGATAACTATTTTGGTATGAAGTCACATTTTAAATTTTTGTGGTTCATTCATATGAAAACCGCTGTAAAATGATAGAAATAATTGACTATTCAAAAAAATCATACAAGCATAACCAGAGATTTTATTCTGTAGCTTAGATGATGGAGATAAATTAATACAGGTGGTTGATTATAGCCATGGCAAAACCCTATTTTTATATACTCTAAAAAATAACTGTAAAGGCAGTAAAATTATTAGGATATACCCAGTAGCAAGGAAAAAATCTCTATCTCTATGGGGCAATAGAGGTAAAAACTGGAGAGGACTATTTTTATGAATTTTTTCCAAAATGATGGTCAATGTTTTTAGGGATTTATTAACCTATTATCTGAGGAATTTAGTGATTGTATCAACTTTCTTCAGCTTAATAATAGGAGTTTTCACCAAAAGGTAAATTTCCAGGAATTCAGAATTCTAATATTCTCACCTCCCCACAGCCATGAACTTAATCTTATTGAAAATTTTTGCCAACAATTGAAGGGGGAGTTACAATTTGGGTTCATTGCCAAAACATTCGATAATTATAAGACTTACGCAAAGAAACCCGGTTAAGACAGTAAATCATTGTTTTTAACACATACAGGACTTACGTAAAGATACTGCTTGTAGTGTCAATATCTGAATTTATTGTCGATAATGCACTATATATAGCTGCACTGCGTAAGTCCTGACATAAATATCTACGAGAAACCGGGTTTCTCAGTTTGCCTGCGTAAGTCCTGATAGTAAAAAGTTTCAGAGATACTGTTGAAAATTGACTAATTAACCTTCGTATCTTTGACCCAGTGGGATGATCTAACATAAGCTATCTTAAGGGCTACTTAGGGTGAGAATTGATATTAGCGATCGCTCCATGTTTTCTTCACTATTACATATTCAGGACTTACGCAAAAAACCAGGTTTTGACAGTAAATCATTGTTTTTAACACATAAATATCTAGGAGAAACCGGGTTTGCGGAGTTTGCCTTAGTAAGTCCTGATATTGTTAATTTACAGGACTTACTCATGCAGATAAAATATACACCATCTATAGGGGTTAACAGCCCTTACCCCTACTAGATATAGCCCTTGGTGGGTAAGTCCTGCTGGTAATAGTCGATATTATCTTTCCGTCATCACAGACTTGCTCCAACTGTGGTCATGTTCAGGATCTGCCCTTAAGTCTAAGGACAAATAAATTTTCCTGACTATGGTTTGTAAATCTTGTTGAGACTTACAGCGCTTTTCAAATTGATGAACTACATCGCTATAACCAAAACCTTGTAGGGACCTTGCATGCAACGTCCCTACTGTGGTCAACCCACATGAAAAATGCTGTAAACCCCAGTATAAATTTAAGGGTAGGCGGTCGGCTCGAGAGTGAATGTCTGTGGATGAGTGACCACCAACGACCTCGGTAGAAGCAGGAAGTAAACATTAATTTGTCAGGTTATGTGAAGCTTTGTATCAGTCTTATAGAGCAAAATTGGTATAATATCATGCCCGGATAATCAGTGATAAAAAAACTTTTCACCCTAAGTGTAAGTTCTATACCTCTGCTGAGAGTCACAGAGAAAGTGTAAGTATTCAACCGGACCCAACACAGCCCTTGACCTTATTATGAAATACGCCTACGGGAGCAAGATGCTTGCACTAGATAGTTTTTACTATTTACTTTGTACCTTATATGCCCGAAATCTGGTGTACATATAACACAAGGGCAAGTAATGAAAACCATGATATGGATAATTGAGAATTTTTGATCATCTCATTATATCTATAAACGTGAATTTATTGTATGTTTTGGAACAAAAAATCTAATAGGATAAGTAGTATAAATAGACGGTTAAATGATAAATAATTAGGAAGGAAACTCAATAAATATCATCAAGTAGGAACAACAAAAATATTTACAGTAGTAGCCATAAAAGCAGCTTATAAATTCCCCAGATAAAAGCAGACTATCCATTTAGACAAGACTTCAAGAATTAAATAATTATGTAATAGCTATTATCCTCAAAAATAATCTAGTAGACTTAAAGATGAAAACTAATAATTGGAAATTAATTATGAGTAATAACGACTCTAAAAAGCTACCACTCTGGGTGCAAGATCGAGAAAAAGTAATTGCTAATGGTCAAGGAGTGGAATGGCGAGAAGGAAAACAACCAGACTATTCTCACAATGATCGGGTTTTCCAACAAGAAAGTAAATATCATCATCCAGAAGGATCTTTAGAGGCGATCGCTCATAACCTAGTCAGAACTTTTGAGATGGAAGCATCTAATAAAAGTAATCCTCAAGAGTGGTTATCTGTTGTCGCCAATAGATTTCGGATGAGTAGTAATGGAGGCAAAGAATACACTGCTCAAGAAACGGCAGAACAAGGAACATATAATCTTTTTATTAATAAAAATAAACATTATAATCCAGAAGAAGAAACTTTTGAATCATCCTTTAAAGTTTTTCAGACAGCTTTTCCTGATGGGTTTCTTTGGGAACTAATAGAGGTGTTTTCAGGACCACCAAATGTTACTTTTAAATGGCGGCATTGGGGAACTTTTAAAGGTGATTTTAAAGGCCATCAACCTAGTGGTGAAATTATTGAAATAATTGGGATGAGTATTGCTAGAGTAACTCAAGATTTAAAGATTTTATCTTTAGAACATTATTTCGATAATAGTAAATTTCTTAAAGATTTAACTGCTGGTAGTTGCCCATTTCATAGTCAAAAATAAGATAAAATTAAGACTAATCTTCTTTGAAAAAAATTTGAAAGTTGTAGTGTCATAAAATAGTTAAATAGTAAACATAGGGATCACTCCCTTACCTTAATATATGCGACTACCATTGAGCGATCGCTAATATCTCAACCATAGCAGTTCCATTTCTTATTAGCTTTAGACCCAACATAATATAATCAGGACTTACCCAGGCAAACTCCGCAAACCCGGTTTCTCGTAGATTTTTATTTGTTAAAAACAATGATTTACTGTCAAAACCTGGTTTCTGTGGGTAAGTCCTGTTTTTGTTGAACTTACTCATATTTATCAGGACTTACCCATGCAGATAAAAATATATACCATCTGTAGGGGTTAAGGGCTGTTAACTACCTACTAGATATAGCGCTTGCTCGTAAGTTCTGTTTATTATTGACGTACATCTGTAGCCATATAGCGCTTTTCAAATTTATCAGGACTTACCCAGGCAAACTGAGAAACCAAGTTTCTCGTAGATATTTATGTGTTAAAATAATGATTTACTGTAGAAACCAGTTTTTTTTGGGTAAGTCCTGTTCATCTCTAAAAACTGAACTTTATTACTCTAAATATCTACAGGACTTGGGTATGTTAAACATAAAGAAAATAAAATTATTATATTCAGTCTAGTTTAAAGTATAATTATTAGAGTACTTAATATTTTATTTTTTCATTCTATTTTTGCTTATGCCATCTTTTAATAATAATCAAGAGCGAAAAATCGACAAGCTTATCAAAACTTTAGGGGTTGATTTAGGATTTACTGGAAGAGAAATAGCTGAAATATTGTGGTTATCATTAAAGCGTCGGGAACTAATG
>JAKQYE010000300.1 GCA_023356605.1 Trichodesmium sp. MAG_R02
TAATTGTTAAAAATAGAGAGTAAATTTGCGATCGCAAATTTACTCTCTCAAACCCCAATAAACTCCTTGATAGTAAATCAGTTGTTTTTTCTCAATCAATTCAATTTTTGCTTATATCCCTCAATTATCATCTCATAAAAGCTTTGGGGAGCTTTATAAAATTCTAGATTTGAGAAATAGGTGAACAGTGAGTTCTGATTCCTCAATTAATCTATTCTCAAGTTGAACGGCAAACGAGTATAAATCCCATAAGGATCATTCATCCCTCTCAAACTAGCTAACTCCTCCTGTAAATTCTTAAATTCTGTAGTTAGTGGATCTAAAGGAGTAGTAGGTATGTCAACTTCCACACCAGAAAGGCTACGAAAAATCCGCTGCTCTAAACTACGAGACTTAGGATATTCCTCAACTTTCCAACTATCTCCCAGTTCAGCTTCTTCTGCAGCAACTTTGATAGCAGTTTCTATCCCACCAATTTCATCAACTAAACCTAACTTTTGAGCATTGGCACCAGACCAAACTCTACCTTGAGCAATTTCTTCCACTTTTTCTGGTGCTAAGTTACGGGCAGTCGCCACATTCGTAATAAACCGCTCGTAAATTGAATCCACCATTTTTTGAATCAAAACTAACTCATCTTCAGTTTTAGGGCGAGAAGTGGTATCCAAATCTGCAAACTTACCAATTTTAACCACATCCCAAGTAATCCCATTTTTATTAGCTATTTCTTGAATATTGAACAACACACCAAAAACACCTATAGAACCCGTAATAGTATTTGCTTGAGCAAGTATCCGATCTGCATTCATAGAAATCCAATATCCCCCAGAAGCAGCTATATTACCCATAGATACAATCAGAGGTTTTTCCTCACTAATAAGTTTGACTTCCCTACCAATAACTTCAGATGCTGAAGCACTCCCTCCCGGACTATTAACTCGTAACACCACAGCTTTCACTTTGTCATCAAGTCGTAGTCGTCGTAACTCCTTGGCTAGACGATCGCCTCCTATCTCTCTAGGAGTACCAGTACCATTAACTATTTCTCCTTGAGCATAGACTACACCAATTTTATTGTTACTTTTAACATTCTTACTGAGAGTTTGGGCAACTTTTGCCACTTTACTATAGTTGTTAAGACTAATTTGTGTAAAAGTTTTATCCTCCTCTTTTTTACCAGTTAGCTCTTTAAGTTTTGTCAGAACTTCATCATAGTAGACAACTTTATCTACTAACTTACTATTTAGAGCATCATTTGCCATCAACATTCCTTTATTATCAACGATCGCCTGTAACTGCTGTTTTGTATACTTTCGACTTTTAGCAATTGTTTGCAAATATTCATCCCATATATTCTGTAATAATTGAAGAGTTTGCTGTCGGTTCTCCGGACTCATTTTTTCTTGGGTAAAAGGTTCAACCGCAGACTTATATTTACCCACTCTGGTTACCTGAACTCCGATGCCGAATTTATCTAATGCGCCACTCAAAAATAAAGTTTGAGAACTTAAACCATTTAATTCTAAAGCCCCCAAAGGATTAATCACAATTTCATCTGCTACCGAACCTAGATAATATTCTCTTTCTGTCCAGTCCATATCATAAGCAATAATAGTTTTGCCTGTTTCTCCGAACCGTTGAAGTGCTTGCCGTATTTCTTGTAGATTTGCTAATCCTGTTACCCCTGGAGTATTACTACCTTTAATGTAAATGCCGATTATTTTTTTATCTTTGGCAGCAGCATTGAGAGTATTAATTGCTTTTCGGAGGGTGATGGTTGTAGGTTGGTCGCTAGATAAAACTTCTTGGAGTGCTTCCCCAGTTGAGGAAATGGGTCGAGTATCTGTAATACTTGTACCAAGGTCGAAGACTAAGATTGATTTGTCTTCAACTTGTGGACCTACATCTTTTGTTTGACTGGCGATGGAAACGACAAAAAATATTAATCCGCCAAATCCGACACCGATTATTAGAGTAATTCCTAGTATGCTGCCAATTAGACTGGCAAAGGTGTATTTGAAAAAATCTTTCATATTTTTAGTGGGAGGTCCTTCTTGGGAAATTAACTATTTGGTATTAGTTAATTATCACCTATGATTTGAATTTGCTGAATTGGAGCCTGTAGTAGACTGTCTCAACTAAAGCAGTGGAATAGATTTTGGCAAAAAGACTCAATTTACCTAAAAATTGGGTTTAAAGCCTTGCCCATAAGCGGGGGACTTTTTAGTTGTTTTTTTTGAATATATATGTATGTTAGTATTTTATCAATGAATTAATTAATTAGTCGCCGGCGGGAAATCCCGGAAAAAACCTTGATGCGGTGGCAAGTCTAACCGACCCCTTTTTCTCCCCTCTCTGGGGATATTGAGATTGCTCGCAGCGGTTGCAGTAGCCTCTGTTAGTAGGGTTTGCCCCAACAAAGCGTTAATCTACATCGGAGCTAGGGCTCGGTAATAATTCCCCTTGGTTTAGGCAGGCTTTGATGTCAGTAATGGCAACAAAGCACTTTTAATTGTTGAATTGATGCTATGATTGATATTGTGTTTTTATGTTAATTTTTCCAAAGTTCGAGATTTTTTCAGTTCTAATAAATTAGCATTGCCCGTACAAAATAGAACTGTCGTTATTTCTGCTATTAATATATCTACTAATAAATTGAGAGATTCTTCTGACTCAACTGCTGCTTGGAGAAATGGCAAAGCTAATCCACCTAAATGTGCACCAAGAGCGATCGCCTTTGCCACGTCCAACCCATTTCGTAATCCTCCAGAAGCAATTAGAGGAATGTCTGAATTAAGAGTGCGGATAGCGCTAATACATTCTGCGGTAGGTAAACCCCAATTCCCAAAAGTTTTTCCTAACCTACGCTGACGTGGGTCTGTAGCTCGCTCTCCTTCAATTTTTGCCCAAGAAGTCCCTCCAGCTCCCCCAACGTCAATTGCTGCTACTCCAGCATCAATTAACTTTTTGGCCATTGAACCGGAAATCCCATTACCTACTTCTTTAGCAATTACTGGTACTGGCATTCCATAACACAATTTTGATATTTTGTCAAGAATACCTCTGAAATTAGTATCACCTTCAGTCTGAATGCACTCTTGGAGAGGATTGAGATGTAAAATGAGGGCATCTGCTTCTAAAATATCAATCGCTCGTTGGCACTGGTCAATGCCATAATTATAGTTGAGTTGGACAGCTCCTAGGTTGGCAAACAATAGAATATCAGGAGCAAGCGATCGCACAGCAAAAGTATCAGCCACCTTAGAGTTTTCTACCGCAACTCGTTCCGAACCAACTCCCATAGCTATTTTATAGTGTTGGGCAACTTTTGCTAACCGATAATTAATCATTTTAGCTTGCTCAGTGCCACCTGTCATTGAAGATATTAATAATGGCGCACCGAGTTGCTTGCCAAGAAATGTGGTTTTGATATCTATTTCATTGCGGTTTAGTTCTGGTAAACAGCAGTGAGTAAAACGGTATTGGTCTAATCCATTGGTCCTGTTGTTAAATTGGACATCTGATTCTAAGCAAATTCGTAGATGATCTGCTTTGCGGGATTGAGTTTGTGATATTGAGTTCATCAGTTTTATTGTTACAAATTCACACAGAAGTTTAGCAAAAACTTATTTATCTCAATATACTAGAGTTATGGGGAATTAAGGCCAAAAAATGGCTAGAACTATTATCACTCAAGGTTTATAGTGTTATTGTGGCCTGAAATGCTGAAGAATTTATAGAGTAAGCTTTTGAGCATTTTAAATTTTTATCTCTAAACAACTCTACTATAGCAATCCTATGAGTGTTCATGGCAAAAATCCTACTGTTTTTTAGGGAACAGGGAAGAGGGAACAGAGAATAGGCAAGAGTTTTAAAAGTTTTATTTACTTATTGAAGTGTCGCAACCCCCAACGGACTGCTATATATACTGTAGTTAGTAGATTGGGCATTGGCATTTCGGATAACTGGACAGGACTTACCTATGGATAATATTTTTATATATATTAAATAAATGTACTTAATACTGCTTTTGACCCATTTAGGTCAATATTCTCATTTTCTCTGGCAATATTGGGATGTATTTGTCATTATTAAATTTTTGGGTTTATTGCATAAATGTTGAAAAATTTAAGTGAGTATTTTGTTGGTTTTTGTTAATTTCGTTGTAGCCTAGTATAATGTTTGGACAACTATATTAGCTAGGGAAGTTGAAAATGGAGTCTGTTCGGTTTGCTTTGGTGGCGATCGCTATTCCTTAAAGCCTAAATGCCTAAAAAAGTATTTTGAACTGAAATAATATGACAGAACAAAAGATGCTTGGTTTATTTCCCGTTTATAACTGTAATAATTCTCATCCTAAAGGCGATGTTATTTTTGTTCATGGCTTGGCAGGTCATCCTTGGGCCACGTGGCATCCTCAGAATCAAACGGATAATCAAAATATTGACTTTTGGCCTTTTTGGTTAGGAGAAACTTTACTAGACAAAAAAATAGATGTTAATATTTGGAGCTTTGGATATGAAGCTCCTGGGTTTAAATATTTTGGTCAGGGAATGTCGCGTTTTGACCAGGCTAGTAATTTATTAGAGTCTCTTAAAGTTAAGAATATTGGTGATTCCCCCTTCATTTTTGTTACTCATAGTCTGGGTGGTTTAATTGTTAAAGAAGTAATTCGTAGCGCTCAAAATTTCCCTCAATATCAAGATATTCTTCAACAGATTAAAGGAATTGTTTTTTTATCCACTCCACACACGGGAGCTCATTTAACTAACTTAATTCAGAATATAGGTTTTTTGACTCGGCCGACGGTAAATATTGAAGAGTTAAAAAAACATTCACCTCAGTTGCGAAGTCTAAATGAATGGTATCGACAAAATGTTGATAAATTGGGAATTCAAACTAAGGTATTTTATGAAACTAAACCTTTGAATAGAATTTTAGTTGTTGATGAGGATAGTTCTGATCCTGGTATTAGAGATGTAAAACCTGTTGCTATTTCAGAAGACCATATTTCTATAGCTAAACCTAAAAAAAATGATTTGGTTTATGACTCAACGATAAAATTTTGTGAAGAAGTTTTTCCTCAAATATCTAACCCTGATAATGACTCTAACTCCCATAATGACAAGGATAATTTCATAAGAAAAGAAGGAGATGAATCTTTGATAATATTTAACACTATACTACCATACAAACTTCCTGGATTATCTAGAGATGAGTTAAATATAGCTATCGAAAATGTTTCTGCGTGGAAAAAAGTACATACTTCCGTCGAACATCTGTATTCCCAATTCTTATTGTTTGATGAACAAATAATTCGTTGTGAGGAAGTAGTTAATAAAGGTGATTATCAATTACAACAGCTATATATAAATAAAGCTAATGATTTTATTAACTTTCTCAAAACTCCTTTTAATCGTTTTGTTAGTGATATAGAAAAACTCCCAAAACAAGTTCTCAATAATAATATAATTATATTACTTAGTAATTTGTTTACATTTTATAATGGACTTAGACGATGCTTAGGTTCAACTTTAGACTCAAATGGCTTTGAGAATCTTAAAGACGTAACTCAAAGAATAAGATCTTTATTACTGCATTCTCTTCATATAGCTGATCAAATATTAGAAGAGTATTTTAGGATAAGAGGAGAGTAGGAGCAAATAAAATGAATTTATATACCTTACAGGAACTTCAAATTGAATGGGATAAATTGAGAGACGATATTCAAAAAGAATCAGAAACCGAATTTAATGATCAAAAGAATATAGAAATGTTGTCAGGGCTATTAAGTAAGTGTATTGATGCAGGCCAATATATTACAGAACCAGGTGAGCGGGCCAATCTACAATGGATAGCTAGAGAAATTGGCGACACTATTTTTAGAATAGCTAAAGAGTATCCAGATATAATCATTTCATCATCTTTCACAAATAAAGAAATGTTTGCATGTTCTGAAATGCAGAATGTTTATTCTGTCCCAAATAATTTGAATAACTCCCGCACTGGTACTACTAAATATGTTGGTCGTGATGATGTAATAAAAATTCTGCATGAACAATTAAAAGTAACTGAACAAGTAGCAATTACTTCTATTACTGGAATGGGCGGTATTGGTAAGACTGAACTTGCTCTCCAATATGCCCATTTTCATTTAAGACAAAAAACATACACTGGTGGAATTTGTTGGTTAGATTGTCGTGAGAAAAATGTAGGGCTTCAAATTATTAGTTTTGCTACATCACAATTTAGTTTACAAATTCCTAAAGAAGAAGATTTACAAACTCAAATAGATTTTTGTTGGCATAATTGGGCTAAGGGTGATGTACTAATAATTTTTGACGATGTAGTTGATTATGAAGAAATTGCGAATTGTTTACCACCTCCCGAACTTAGATTCAAAGTTTTGATAACTACACGGCAGAAATGGTTAACACAATCCTTTCAGAGATTGGAGTTGGAAGTTTTAGATAAAGATGCTGCTTTAGAATTGTTGATTTCTTATGTTGGAAGCGCTCGGATACAAGGTGAATTAGAAGAAGCTGAGGCATTGTGTAAAGATTTAG
Source organism: Trichodesmium sp. MAG_R02 (assembly GCA_023356605.1). Classification (GTDB taxonomy): domain Bacteria; phylum Cyanobacteriota; class Cyanobacteriia; order Cyanobacteriales; family Microcoleaceae; genus Trichodesmium. The sequence continues at coordinate 6,567 of JAKQYE010000300.1, forward strand.
GATTTTTACCTTTGGGGTTAGAGTTGGTGGCGCGTTATTTGGAACGAAAACCTAGTTTATCTTTGG
>JAKQYE010000301.1 GCA_023356605.1 Trichodesmium sp. MAG_R02
TGGTGAGCAAGAGGGAAAACGAGGTAAAAGAGAAAATTTAGTAGCCGGGAGAAGAAAAAAGGAAAAAGATTTAATAGCACCAATTATATTTAAAGTCACCCTAAATGCCGTGGGATTTGAAGAATGGTGAGCTCAACATTTATTACTATCATTAAAAATTCCCAGTCTACTAATTACGGATAATTCACCATTAATTACGAAAAAACGTTATTAGAGAATTAGTAGAAGCAGGGGGTCACCAATTACTATTTTGGCCAAAATACTCTCCTGATTTAAATGACGTAGAACATGATTTTAGTGCATTAATAAGAGCTAGAATGTATTTACCTATCAATACATCTCGATTTGGAAATTATGCGTAATTATTGTGCCAAATAGTGTCTTATTCTTATTTAAAATAACTATAATTGTTTCTTCAACAACCTTAGCAAAATACTACAACCACTGTTTAAATAATGACCAAGATGCATCACTAGTTGATTTAGGGATTTCTGTGGTTTTTAACCAATCTTTTCACATTCGCCTTATGGAAAAGGTTATTATGGAGTGCTAGCTACAAAGTTTCTTCTGTGGGTGGGACTTCTTTAGAAGTACTTAAAAATATATACAAAACTAAGAAAAGCCGTACAGAAGGACGGGGTTTTAGACCCATTTTTTTTGATAAACCAATAAATCTAAGAGATTGAAGAAGGTATGAGGCTGTAGATTATGGGTGAAAAAAGTTGACTGCACCATCTAAGGCTTAGTAAAAGAATAATCAGGGGAAACACATATTGTCAATAAACTGGAAAAATTATCAATGAATCATGGTTTATTGTGGTTGTTGACAATAAACTTTCCGCACATAGTTTCCACACATAGTTTCCGCACATAGTTTATATTGAATTTTCAAAACACTATAGCAATTTAATTTTGAACTTGTCGGAAATCTTACCGCTTCTTGGGATAAGGGTTTGGGCAGAATAAATGATGGGTAAGATTTTCAGAGTTTATTTCTATGTCCCAATCTATTTGGAATTGCTATATATTGGAATTGCTATATACATGTATATGAATAAGCAAATTAAATCAGACGGGTTTATCCAGACATAATAATCAAAAATATAGTAGTCTCTTACAAAGATAGATTAAAAGAAGAATGACAGTCCTATGTCTGTTTAACCCACCTGACAAGGACTTAAGGTTTTATTTATAAATGGTCTCTAAGACAAGGTAAATAAGGGGTTAAAATGGACAAGGAAGTACAAAGAGCGGGAAATTCAAACTAAATGAAGATTTAGTTATCTATCAAAAAGCATTTTATCTAGTCATGACAACAATTGACCTATCACCTACAGTTTCTTACCTAAGTAGAGATACTCACAGATACTTATTTTATAGTTACTTTCTGTACGGTTTGTGGCTAAACTTTACACAAAATTTGGATCAACAGAAAATTATATTGTATCATTGCTTTTTTCTAACTTATCACCATGTCTTCCTTGTGATCCCTGTCTTGGTCTTTTGACGACTAGAAAGTCAAAACCCCCCCCTCATAAGTTATTGGGGTATGGGGTGAGGAAAAAAATAATCCCTATTATCCAAAACCTAAAACCTTTGGAGAGTAGGGACAATAAATTAAGGTAATTCCCATATATTAAGATTCTTGACTATGAAATCATCTAAGATCCCAGTATCAGTTCTAATCCCTGCTAAGAATGAAGAAAAAAATTTACCTGCTTGTCTAGAAAGTTTAGCTAGAGCAGATGAAATATTTGTGGTGGACTCTCAGAGTAGCGACAGGTCTACTAATATAGTTGAAAGTTATGGAGCCAATCTAGTACAATTCTATTTTAACGGAACTTGGCCGAAAAAGAAAAATTGGTCTTTGGACAACTTACAATTTCGGAACGAATGGGTACTAATCGTTGATTGTGATGAACGTATCACTCCAGAACTTTGGGATGAAATTGCTACCGCGATTCGAGCTCCAAACTATAATGGCTATTATCTCAACCGTAAAGTATTATTCCTAGGCCAATGGATTCGTCATGGTGGGAAATATCCTGACTGGAACCTCAGATTATTCCAACATAAAAAGGGTCGCTACGAAAACCTAAAAACTGAGGGTGTGCGGAATATTGGGGATAATGAGGTACATGAACACGTTGTTTTAGCTGGCAAGGTGGGATATTTGAAAAATGATATGCTTCACGAAGATTTTCGTGATTTATTTCACTGGATCGAAAGACACAACCGTTATTCTAATTGGGAAGCACGGGTATATTATAATGTGCTGAGTGCTCAGAGTGATAGTGGAACTATTGGTGCTAGTTTATTTGGAGATGCGGTACAGCGCAAGCGTTTTCTCAAAAGAATATGGGTCAGGTTACCATTTAAACCTTTCCTGAGATTTATTTTGTTCTACTTTATTCAACTAGGATTTTTAGATGGTAAAGCAGGATATATTTATGGTAGGTTATTGAGTCAATATGAATATCAAATTGGTGTTAAGCTTTATGAGCTTAAAGATTGCGGAGGCCAGTTAAATGTTACTCAAAAGAAACCAGAAACTGCTAATCCTCAACCAGTTGCTCAGGTAGATTCAGCTAGTAGTAGTTGGGAGCATTAATTGAATCAAATAATAACGACTAAACGATTAGATAAATAGTATTTAGAAATATAAAATCTAAGTATAGCCAAGTTTTTGAGAATTAGTATTGTTAAATTTTATTAATTTTATAGAAAAACATAAAAAAATAACGAAAAATATCTTATAATGATGGGATTACTCAAATTCCCATAAATAGGTTTATGAATGAAATTATTTGATGCAATGCAAAATATTATCGGAGTTTGTTAGAAAACACCTTGGAATATTTGGAAACCCGGAGAGTTGTGCGACTTGTTGGCTTGAAAGCCACTGAAAAGTAGGTATAATAAGCCTTTCAGGCCAATACATGATGTTAAAACATCGGTCATGGAAAACTCTTATATCCTTGTAGGTGAAATTCCTACTGCCTTGTTGTTGGGTTAACAGCGTAGACCATAATCCGTAAAGCTGGTTTAAATGCGGACAAAGCTCTAACTGTCAAATGAGTGAGTTTGCTAGCAAAGGCTGATACGCGGACGAACTCGAAGGTAATTAAACTCTCGTTAAGGTTGACCATTCCAAAGACAGCTAGGTCGTGTAGGACCATAAGGTCAGGGGGTCAATGGATAATTATATGGTGCTGTAATTATCAACATTTGAAAGTTCTCTTAACTCTAAACTTATAGAGACATTGAAGTAGTTAATTTAGCCTCAGAAGAAACTAATGATTTAATGGAGGATTTTGTCTCCATCATCACATCTTTTTGTGCTTGGCTTTATGGAATCACAAGGCAGAACAAGGAAAACAGAACAGATAGTTAAATGTTTAAAGTCGGGATAATGCAGGAACGTAGAATGTACTATTATTAAAAAAAAATTATCCCAATTATAAATCACTTGATGCTCTAGCTTTATTGTCTAAAAATCTCTTAAACATGGCTAACTAAATAGTTAGACAAGAGTTTATTAATAAATGTTATTATCTAAATTATAACAAGGTTCAAAAGTTATTACAGTCGGGAGCAGATTATCAAGCAATACCAGCAAAAGTTTCTCAGCAGGTATTGATTCTTTTAAAAATTGGCCAAGTTTTTTTCAAGCTATAAGAGCTTATAATGAATGCCCAAGTATAGTTATTTCAAATTATATTGGAAAACTTTTTCTGCTGAAACTCAGTTATAGCAAGAAATACTTGTCTCAATCTAAATGAAAATAACTATAAGTTTAAAAGCCGTCATAAATAGCCATTATATAAAGATAAAAAGAAAGGGAGGAATATTTTAGTTTATACAAAACAGGGGATTAGTAAACCTCAATTAGTAAAAAATCAGAAAATATTACTATCAAAAAGTGAGCTATTTTTTGATAGTAAAATCGATTATGGTTTTCACAGAATAAGTAAGAATTGTTCCTCTGGTTAATTACTATGTTATAGAACTGGTTTACGAATCCGTTGAAGTGAAATTAAATTTGTCAGAATATGATGATGCTTGCTGTAGATAAGGGAAGTGAATGATTGGGGGACTATAACATCAAATAAAAAAGGTTTTCAACCCTTAATTATTAGCAGCAGACCAGTCAAATCAATCAATCAATTCTAGAATAAGAAAAAGGGTAAACTACAATCAGAATTAAAGGATGCTAAAATTAGTAATCGAATCAAAAGATTGTCGACAAAAAGAAATTTAAAGATTGATGATTATCTACATAAGACTAGCAGGTATATTATTAATGGTCTGATAGAGAACCAGATAGGAATTTTACTAATAGGAAATAACCCAACCCTCAAGGTATAAATCTGGGAAAAAAAACAATCAAAATTTTGTTCAAATTCCTTTTTTGAAGTTAATTGAACAACTAAAATACAAAGCCAAATTAGTAGGAATCAAAGTAATAATTAATTAAGAGAGTTATACTTCAATTGCAAGTTTTTTAGACTTGGACGATTTACCAGTCTATCAAAAAGGTGTCAAATATAGATTTAGTGGATATGATGTGAGAAGAAGACTTTATAAAGCTTCAAATGGTCTTAAATACAATGCTGATGTCAATGGAAGTTTAAACATATAGTCATTCTGATTTAGATTGAGACAAAATCTTTTTGCTGTGAAAAGGTTTTAGCTGAAAAAGTATCCCACTCTTATTCGGAATAACTATATTACGAAAAGCAGTCCCAAACGCTTTTAGCAATGGGAATTACGGTGCTGTAGTTTACCCCGTAATGGTGACCTTTAATTAAAACTAGGTCAAGGAATATTTTTCTATAGATTTAGTAACTATACAGAATATTAGCTAAATTAAAAATATCTGGTTGGACTTTGACTTTATTTCTCACATCTTTTAGGATTGCCTGGGAGTATTTTTGAATTGGCAATCTTTACATTTCATGCTTTTTCCCCAGTACTCCCTTTATCCCAACCTATCATTTATTCCACAAATATACAACACCGAATTTTTTATAGACAATAATAGACATCTATATTACTTTATTGACTAAGTAGCGTGTCTAGAATTATCTAAATTTTTAGAAGCTAAAACTACTCAATGTAAAAGGAAATATATATAAAAACAAAGGCATGAAACCTATTTTTTTTATCCCCTTAATTATAACTTAGTATTACGCTTCAAAATATATAGCAGTGGGCGTTATGACAAATAAACAACAAATAGAATCTTGGGTTGATCTTCGCAAATACAACCAATCTTGGTATAACCGGGGTAAACCGGGCTGGTTTGTATTGTTGTGGTGGTTTGTACAAGCAATTACTTTTCCCTTAACTCCTCAGCCTTTATATGGTGTGAGACGATTAATATTAAATCTATTTGGTGCCAAAATTGGTCAAGGAGTTTTAATTCGTCCTACCGCCAGATTTACTTATCCTTGGAAAATAGCGATTGGTGATTATAGTTGGATTGGAGACGATGTAGTTTTATACAGTATTGACTATATCGAAATAGGTAAGCATTGCGTTATCTCTCAAAAAAGTTACCTTTGCACTGGTAACCATAATATAGAAGACCCTACATTTGGTTTACAAACAGCAAGTATTACTATTGGGAATGGCGTTTGGGTAGCAACAGATTGTTTTATTGGCTTTGGTGTTAATATTGGTGCTAATGCAGTTATTGGTGCTAGGAGTAGTGTTTTTAAAGATATGCCTCCAGGTCAAGTTTGTTTAGGAACACCTTGTCAACCTCGTTACCCAAGAAAAATTCAAGATGCAGGAGTTAAGAGTTAGTAGTCGATTTATACTAATAAATAAACCAGATATATATATTATAGTCATTCTGATTTAGATTGAGACAATATTTTCTTGCTGTGAAAGGGTTTTTAGCTGAAAAAGTATCCCATTCTTATTCGGAATGACTATAAACCCACATTCGGAACTTCCGGCATGTAGTACAAAAAGATACATGAATTATCATTACTATTTTGAGCCAACAAATTAAACAAATTAATTCTATAGAACACAAAAAATTAGTGGCATGAATATTTTGGGCCAACCAGGGATTTCTTTTGGCAGCATAACATACAGGAGGAAATACACTCCTGTTGTTCGCATCATTTTTTTTAGCTCTTCAAGTAGTGCGATCGCGAAGCGGACTGGAAGTCTATCGCTTCTTATTATTGTTTCCCAGATAATATTTTTGACAACTTGAGGGTAAAAACTCTAAAATTAAGCTCCTTTCTTCTGTGAAATTTACCACTTTTGGCGATTGATTAGTTCTCAAGAAATGTACGACTTGAAAGCATTGAAATATCCATCTTAATGTCGGAGTATTTGTTAGCTTTCCTAACTGGTTTTTCACTTTACTATTGCTTCTTTTTAAAGCTTTTCTCAGTTCCCTTTGCCCTAGATTATACACTAATAAACACAGTGACATAATAAACAGTATTGTTTCTACTCTTTCTGGTTTTTTGACAAAAAAACTATCGGCAAAAAATTGTGGCTCAATGATTAATCAGC
>JAKQYE010000302.1 GCA_023356605.1 Trichodesmium sp. MAG_R02
CCTTTAATTTGATTAATGTGTTCATCTGTATAGTACCGATGACCCCCTATCGTTCTTAATGGCTTCAGTTTTCCAGAAGAGTCCCATCGATGTAATGTTTTGACACTGACTCCGGCTAAATTAGCAAATTCATTCGGTCCATAGTGCATCCTAGACATTATGTACAGGTATGTCTAGTATTGTACAGGTTTTTGTCTTCTAGAAAAAGCTCTTTGAGGAATCGGAAGCTGAGCCTCCATCACTTGCTACCAAAAAACTTTTCAATCCTATATGAATTCCCTAGGTATTTTATGTTGTAGTTTAGACTTCAGTTCTAAACGCAAAAACAGATTGATATTCCCTGGATAAAGTTATATAATAAACTAATAGCAGCGGTTTTAATTTTTCAACCATCTGGTCATCCTTGATGCTTAAAAGTTTTGCTTATTTTTGCTTATTTAATTTAGAAATACTAGTGTTTAATTGCATAGATTAATATCATCATTGAGCCAATAAAAGAAAGCTTGAAGTCAAGGAAATCCTACCCCAAAATAATATCACTAATTTTTGCAACTAAACACTAAACTCAGCTTTTGCTATAGCTTTAGCTTCCAAGAATAGTTTGAGGCTAGTTATTTGCCTTTCGGTGCTGATATCTCTACAACTTCACTCATGCTAAAGTTATTAGTGTTAACGCCACTGTAATTTACTTTTTCAAAGCGAACAATAACTGGGTACTTAATGCCACTTTTGTCAAGGGAAGCAACTGTACCAACATCGTTAAACCAGTAGGATTCTTTACGTAAAATCCGAACTTTAGAATTACGTTGAACCATGAATTTTTTTCCTTTAAATATTAAGTATGCTAACATTCTCCCCGGCCTAAAGGCACGGGGAATCTTACCGAGCCGTAGCCCATCCGCAGGTTGACATCTCACAGGCTGCTGCTACTTTGGCAGTAGTCTTATGCTGGCCTACCTGTCCGTTTTTTGTCTGGGATTGCCCACCCCCGACTAATTATATTTATTGTTGACTAAAAAGCATGATAACATAACCCGTTTAAAAAAAATAAACTAAAAAGTTGCTCTAGAAGGGGGAGGCTTAGGCTTGTAAACTCAGTTTTTCGGCAAAGCCCTTACGTCATCCTATATCTTTTAAGCCCTATATTTTTTTAAGTTTTGTTGCAATTAATTTATCCAGGATACTTGAACAAAATGAGCAGTATGACCCCATAAATCTTTGGTTAGAGAAATATTTATTACTCTAAGGTTAAAAGGAATAGCAGTTGTTAGATATTTTTGTGCTAAATCACCCAGTCCTGGTGCTAGTTGAGTAGCTGCTGTAACTGCAATAACAAAACCTAGAAGTTGCTCAATTGGTCTTGGGGGTAGAAGCATATTTACACCAAGAGCTAATCCAGCAGTAAGAGTCATTGCCACTGATAAATTTGTACCACATCTAGGATGTACTGCTAAATTCCACTCTCCAGAGGTAATTCTTTGTAGGGCTTTTTCTACTGCCTGGTTTAATTGAGATAGATTTATTGCACCATAAAGGTAAAACCCTTGTGGTGTAGATATTCCTCCAATTGATTCATTAGAGGCTTTTGTAGTTCCTGAGTTTGCTAATTCACTCAGTACCCAGACTGTAGCGTGTTCTAAAGCATGAACTTGTCTAATTGTCAATATCTCTTTCAAACTAGGAAGAAATTCTAGTTGGTTGAGTAAATCTCTATCCTGTTTAGAATTGGGGGAAAATTGAAAGGGAAAGTGATATTTTCCAGAAGTAGTAGGGCTAGTTACTGTCATAATATTCTTTGACCTCAATTGCCTTTGTTTTTGTATATTTAATCATTAATATTAACTTTGAAAATCTTATATAGACTTTTTCTATAGCTATAGTATTCCATGGGTTTGTTATGGCAGAATCCTATACTAGAAAAGTTTTTGTAGGGCGAATATTTTAGCATAATAAAAGAATAAAATAGTCACTTATAGTTATTTCAAATAAGGGTGAAACACTATTTAGCACAATAATTACCAATAATTTCCAAATCGAGATGTATTGATAGGTGAATACATTCAAGCTCTTTTTAATGCACTCAAATCATGTTCTATGTCGTTTAAATCAGGAGAGTATTTTGACAAAAATAGTAATTGGTGACCCCCTGCTTCTACTAATTCTCTAATAACGTTTTTTCGTGTTTAATTGGTGAATTATCCATGCAGCAGTACACTGGGAATTTTTAATGATGGTAATAAATGTTGATCATACCATTGTTCAAATCCCACGGCATCTAGGCTGAGTTTAAATATAATTGACCCTATTAAATCTTTTTCCTTTTTTCTTCTCCCGGCTACTAAATTTTCTCTTTTACCTCGTTTTCCCTCTTGCTCACCATAAACTTTTTTCCCTTTTTTTTGACCAGGCATAAATACAGTCTTGATTATCTTCAAATCCTGATTCATCTATAAATACAGAGCTTTTACTTCCAATTTTTTTGATCAAATTTCGAGGGAAAGCTGATAATATTTTATCCTTTCTTCTCTATTTCTTTCTCTATAACGAAGTTGTTTCTTTTTTCAAGGAAAATTCATTCTTTTTAAGGCATAAAATATAGCTGTATAATTATAGTCGTTTCACAATATAATTGAGACAAAAGTTTTTTTTGCTATAAAAGTATTTCATGGAAAAAATGTTTCATTCTTATTTGAATTAAATTCCGTACATCAAAATGTAGTATATCAGACATGCTATTGAAAGCCTCGCCTAATAATAACTCTGAAGTTTGTAAGTAACAATACATATTACAGAAACTATTGATAATTATTAGCAATAACAGAGGATGTAATCCATCTTATTCGTTAAAAATACCCTTGTAGTATACTTAAAGTGCGGAATGTGGGATTTAAAATGACTATAACTCCAATTTTTTTTAGCTCTGTCTGACAACCCTCGACTCTGGATTTTGTTTTACATCTTTTTCTAATTCTTTCCAATCTAATTTTCTTTGACGACTTTTTACCTTAGTTGCCTCCAATGTTGGGCGAGATAACCATCTATATATCGAAGCTATTCCTATCCCAAATGTATGAGCTGCTTTGGTAATCGTACCGCCATTTTCTACAAAATTTATTACTTTTTGTCTTATAGTTATTTTAATTTAGATTGAGACAAGTTTTTCTTGCTATAACTGAGTTTCAGGAAAAAAAGTTTTTCATTTTTATTTGAAATAACTATAAGTCTAAACTGTAAGGCATAGTTCAAAATAGTTTATAGTGGACTTAATTTTATTATACTCAATTTTTATTTCAATCTTAATTAAAACGACTATAATTACTTGAAAATAACTACTAAACTAGGAAGAAATTCTAGTTGTTTGAGTAAATCTCTATCCTGTTTAGAATTGGGAAAAAATTGAAAAGGAAAGTGATATTTTTCAGAAGCAGTATGGCCATTTACAGTCATAATATTCTTTGACCTCAATTGCTTCCATTTTTGTATATTTAATCATTAATATTAACTTTGAAAATGTTATATCTACTTTTTCTATAGTTATAGTTATTTTAATTTAGGTTGAGAGAAATATTTTTTGTTATAACTAAGTTTCAGCAGAAAAAGTGTTTCATTATTATTTAAAATGACTATATATAGCAGTCCGCGCATAGGTCGCGACAAATCAAAAAGTAAATAAAACTTTTAAAACTCTTACCTATTCTCTATTCCCTGTTCCCTGTTCCCTAAAAAGCAGTGGGATTTTTGCCATGAATAAAATAGGATTGCTATAGTAGTCCACGGGTTGGTTGTAGCAAAATTCTATACTAAAAAAGTTTGTGGAAATCGGATATTTTAGCATAACAAAAAAAATTAAATAGTCACTTAATTACTTGAAAATAACTACTAAAGATAATCATCTGGTTTATCTATAATATTCATTATCTTATCTTTTGAAGGGAGATGCTGTTATTACTATTATATCTGTATACAACCTATTTATAATTGATAATTGCTATATTTACAACTAAAAATAAAATTGTTTACACCTTTTATTTTGATTTTTAAAAAATCAACTATTATGTTATGTTTCTTCCTGTCTTTGACCATTACGAAAGACTCCAGAAAATCGCTTTCCTTTAGTGTCTATAATAGCTCCTACGCCATGGGGTATTCCACCTCTTAGTTCCCCTTCATAGCGAATTCCATCAGGATATGTACAACTGCCTTTACCATCTAGTGCATCGTTATAAAAATATCCTTGACACCGTATTCCATTAATACGAGTAAACACCCCTGGACCAAAAGGAGACCCGGCAAAGAATTCTCCCTTATAGCGATCGCCATTGGCATAAATAAACTCACCTTGACCTGTGGGCTGACTACTAATAACACTGCTAGAGAGATTTTCTACTAGTTTAAAATCTCCAACAAAGCGATCGCCATTCTCAAAAGTGATTGTCCCAGACCTAATTTGTCCATTTTGGAATACTCCTTTCACCCTAGCATCATTGGAGAATATAAAAGTACCTTGTCCATTAGGAAGACCATTACGAAACTGTCCTTCGTAGCGATCGCGATTAGCATATACATAAACACCACTTCCTTGTGGCCTTCCATTCACAAAATCTCCAGTATAATTATCTCCATTGGGGTAATTACACTTAACCCTACCTGTGGGAGGGTTACCTTGACAAAAAGGTGCTTCTGCTCGTTCTTGTGCTATTAAAGGCTGAGGATACCACATCATAATTATGTATCCTAGACAAGAACCTGTTAATATTGCTCTTCTTAGTTTTTTGATTAATAGCAGCATGGTGATTTCAGTTATCAGTTATCGGTTATCAGTACCTCCAGTAATAAGGAGGAGGAGGGGTTGAAATCTGAAATTTCCTTTTTGATGCCCTTCAAAGGGGAAGCCATTGACTTTATTTATTGGTCAGCATCTAGGTTGCTTATAAATATAGCAATTCCAAGTGAAGTCTTGTAGCAAACATCTAGGTTTTCAGGAAATGAAGAATAGGCAATATGAATAATTTTGGCGTTGCACAGTGATGAATGATTAGGAGAATTGAGGAATGTGCGGATGTTTCAAATAACGGACAATTCAGATCTAAAGTTCTAATACATCATTCTCTATTATGCAACACCACAATTTTAGTACATTCTTATCTATAATCCTACACATTTCATACTGCTATATTTAGAGTTTCTGTTATTTCTAATTTCATTATAATACTTTCCATTTAAATCTTTAGAAATTCTTGGGCACTCAATAATAAATCTCAACTTACTGAAAAGCGATTATTTGTTATTGGTCTTTAGTAGTTTTTGACTTATTTCCTACCTCTTTGAGAATTTCTACACCACTTTGCTCAAAAACAACAGTTGGGTCAGCACCCATCTTCAAGTCAACTCGTTTTACTAATACTTTGCCATTAGCAAGCCTTTGTCCAATTCTTACATATCTACTTGTAGGTTCAGTAGGAACTTTCACAATAATCTGTTTCAGACTTCCTACTTGCACAACCCCGCTAACTTCTATGCCATCGGCAATAGCAGTATCTGGAGGAGGAGGTGGTGGTGGAGGAGGAGGAGGTGGTGGTGGTGGTGGTGGTGGAAAACCAGGCCCTCTCCACTGAGTAGGCGGGGTTGGTTGTATGGGCAACTCAGGTAAACTTGGTACTTGTTGACTAGGTAAACTTGGCAGCTGTTGAGGTTTTGATTCTCTGGGCCTAGCAGGTAGAGCTCTTGTTCTCGGAGGTATTGATAAATTAGGTACTCCTGCTGATTCTGGACTATTTGGTGGAGATAAACGCTCTTTTATTGGTTGAGTTGTCTCTGGCAGTCTCCAAAGGGGAAGATCGGGGATATTTGGTACTTGTTGACTGTTGACTTGAGGAAGTTGGGTAAACTGAGTTGTCTCTGGCGGTCTCCAAGGAGGGATTAATTCAGTTTTTGGTAGATCGGGGATCTCTGGTACTTGTTGACTGTTGACTTGAGGGACTTGGGTAAATATGGACTCATCCGGAACTTTAGAAGATGGAAGTGGGATAGTTGGAAGAACAGAGAAGGGATCTTTGGTATCTGGAATTTTGGGAATAGAAGTTTGTGGCTGAGAGTTTGTCTTATTTTGAACTCCTTGCTTGAGGAATTTAGTTCTTTCATCAGGGTCTGTAGACCGAGTTAAGTCTGTTGCTCTTTCCGACTTCTGGGAAATATCTGTATCTGGAAATGCTCCATCTGTAGGTTTTGGAGATGGAGATTCTGGAGCTTGTAACTTTGAAGATGGAGTTGCTTCAGGAGAACTCTGGGTAGAAATGTCTCCATTTCCAAGAAAGGGAAGAGATTCACATCCACTTGTCCATAGAGATAATACACCTACTACTGTTGTTAATAAAAGTTTACGCATTACCTAATTCTGAAAAGCTTAATATTGCATAGGATAGCAATAATTTGACTGAATCGTAAAATGTTCAAATTAACAAGCATGTTCTAAAAATACAAAGTTGTAGGTTCAAATACTGAAGTAATGGGTGATGGTCTTCTAAGGCTTTGTTGGG
>JAKQYE010000303.1 GCA_023356605.1 Trichodesmium sp. MAG_R02
AGCACGGTCATATTTAAGAATAGGTGGAACAAATAAAATGAGTAAATTATCAGATTTTACAATTTCCTTAATTTGTTCATCATCCAGGGTAAGAGGCCAATTATTTAATCGGCGTTGTTGATGAATAACTGTGAGATTATTTTGCAAATCAATAGCTTTTAATTCTCTAGCTAATGTAGTATCTATTTCTTTTAGCTGAAGTTGTAAATCTTTTTGTTTTTCCTGTAAAAATATCTGTAATTGAGCACGAAAAAGTTCTAATTGACGAGCATTTTCACGATTGAATTTGCCCTCCTGAGTTTGAAGCTCCCTATTCAATCTTGTTAACTCAGTTTGTAAGTCCCGATTTAACTTTCCTTCTTCAGCCTGAAATAAGCGATTAATAGTTCCTAACTCAGCTTGTAATTGACGATTTAATTCTTCTTGTTGAACTTGAAACTGTCTATTAAGATTACCTTGCTCGTAGTGAAATTTCAAATTCCTCTGTCCCATGACAGTTTGTAACTCTATTTGAGTAGCTTGCGTTTGTTGTTGAATACTATCTCTCTTTTCATAATATTCAATTAAATTCTGATTATTTATCCGCATAGCTTCCGATGACATTCTTGCAGATCTAGTTTTCCACAAAAAATCGCTGACTCCCTCCACTAAATATTGAAACCAAATTTTTTTATCAGGTAAAAATTTTGCCATTTATCATACTCTAATTTAATCAATAAAGGACTGGGTATTAGACTTCTATTATCCCTAAGTTTTCCAAGGCCATAACCGATCAATTTAATTGCTTCTAAGGCATTTCATTTAATTTGTCAGTTACTAGTATTTCTATCTGAAGCAAGAGGTTTGAAATATGTATAATACTAAATCCGCTTTTACAATTTCCTTAATTTTTTCATCCTCTAGGGTAACGCGAAAAAGTTATAATTGATCAGCATTTTTTCGATAGTTCCTAACTCAGTTTGTAATTGACGATTTAATTCTCCTTGTTGAGCTGGAAACTGTCTATTAAGATTACATTGTTCATACTGAAATTAAAAAATCCTCTCCTCCATAACAGTTTTTAACTGTATTTTAGCAGTCTGTATTTGTTTTTGAATACTATCTCTTTTTTCATAATATTCAATTAATTTCTGATTATTTATCTGCAGAGCTTCCGATGACATTCTTGCAGACCTAGTTCCCCAAAAAAATCGCTGAGTCCCTCCACTAGATGTTGAAACCAATTTTTTTTATTAGGGAAAAATTTTGCCATTTATCATATTCTAATTTAATCAATTAAGGACAGGGTATTAGACTTCAATTATTCCTAGGTTTTTCCAATACCAGAACGGATAAACTTAATTGCTTCTAAGGTGTGTCATTTCATTTATCAGTTACTAGTATTTCTATCTGAAACCATAGGCTTGAAATATAGTTATTTTAATTTATATTGAGACAAGTATTTCTTGCTATAACTAAGTTTCAGCAGAAAAAGTTTTCCATTATTATTTGAAATGACTATATGTATGATAATAAATATCCTTATGAAAAGCTTCTTGTGTTTTAATCCTTCCAACCCTTCAGCATAAATGACTTAGCTTTTAATAAAGCTCTTGTGTAAACCGGACTTAATATGACGAATACTTATTTTATCCCTTTAAAAGGACAGGCATGAGACCTGATTTTTTGTCATCAATCAACATATTAACAAATATGACAAATATTTGTTTCATCCCTTTAAAAGTCAAGGTTTAAGACCTAATTTTTTTGTAATCAATTAACATATTGACAAAAGATATCTTCTATGTATGGCATAAGATCATACTAAAACTTATTCAGAAGGTATTTATAGTCGGTATATTTGTTACTGTAGTTATTGAATAGAAATAGTTCGATGGTAACTTCTGACTATTATAAAACCTTAGATGTCAATCCCACTGCAACTCAGGGACAAATTAGACAAGCATATCGTCGTTTAGTTAAGTTATTTCACCCAGATACTCATACAGAAGTAGCAGACCACGAACGCATTATTAGTATTAATGAAGCTTATGAAGTATTAAGCGATCCTCAACGAAGAAAATCTTATGATCGGCAAATTAATCAAAATTATCAGAGATATAAAAACATTAGCCAAGATTACTATAAACACAATAAAAGAAGGCAAAATATCGATGAACATCTGCAAAAATGGATAAATCATGTATACAGACCAGTTGATAAAATTATAATTCAAATACTAAAACCTCTAAAAAGTGAAATTGATGATTTATCTGCCGACCCATTTGATGATCAATTACTTGAATCTTTTCAAGGTTATTTAGAAACTTCTCGAAGTCTACTTAAAAAAGCTCATAACTTATTTAGTTCTCAGCCAAATCCATCTAATTTTGCTGGAGTAGCAGCTCATTTATATTATTGTTTGAATCAAGTTAGTGATGGAATAGAAGATTTAGAATTATTTACCCTAAACTATGATGATTATTATTTACATACAGGTCAGGAACTATTTAGAATTGCTGACAAATTGCGCCTGGAAGCACAAGCAGCAATCAAAGGTATAATTTAAGTTAGAAATTCAATTTACAACCCGCAATAGGTTTGACATTTTGCTAAAATTCTATTAGTTTAATTCTCTGAGATTTAAATCACTAAAACTTTTAAAATAAGTTACTCTTTTGAGTAAATATCAGATTTCAATTACTAAGAGATACTGGTATTGGCTTCTTGATTCTAGGTTCAATACTATTCTATTCTTAGGAATAATTAAAGTCAATATTTAGGATTAATAGAAAAACTATATATATAGTCATTTCAAATTATATTGGAAAACTTTTTCTGCTGAAACGCGGGTTATAGCAAGAGATACCTGTCTCAATCTAAATTAAAATGACTATAACTATAATAACTCTGGCGGTTAAGATCTGAAAAGTTTGCTTGTCGACCAGATGGCCAAAAAGCAACCAAGCAGCTTTTTTATAAGTATTTGTATCAGGAATTACGTGAAGACGCTATATGTAGCGCATAGTTAATAGATCGATCGCCTACTATTGGTGGCCTTATCACCATAAAAACTGAAAGAACTTAAGGCTTAGGTATAGTTGATTTTTATAAACTGTATAAGTTTTGCTCTATGTAAACAAATCTTACCCAAAAACTCTAACTGTTATAGAATAATTTTATTGTTGGTTTGAGCTAACAATATAAATTTTAACTATGTTGATTATTGTCAATATTTACTAAAATTTCATACAAATTATATCATCACAAATTTAGCAAGTCATTTAGAAAACATTAGCCGTGATACAATTAATCGTTATTTAATAACAGAATCTTTAAATTAAGAAGACTTATGGTCAAATTTGAAAGAGGAAATTGTCCAAAATACAAATGGTTGGCGATCGCTGAAAAACAAATTATAGCGATCGCTTGATTTTCCATAAGCTATATATGGCGTCCTTGCGTAAGTTCTGTGCATCATCAACTAACCGGAATTAATATCCAAGAAGTAGAAGATAATAAGAGTAGAGGTTTCTTTGATCAAATACAAGGTAGAGTAACTGTTATTACTGAAATTTTTGAGTAGAAAAAAAACAAGCAAGTAAATTTATAGTAAGCATTCAGCTAGAACGAGGAATTAGCCTCCAATAAGAATTAAAAGTCCGACACCGAAAAGATGATAAGCCTTACTTAGTAATTTATTACTTTTATATACTATATTTTGTCGTACAGAATGTGGTTCTTAAGCATGAATGGATGAAAGTGGAGGATACCCGCAAACAGGAATCGCTTCCTTTGCTATCTCAAAAAAGTGATTGATAATTTTTACCTAGAATATGTAATTAATTTTGTGTAGAAGCTTGTCATGAGAAAATTATCTACTTCATCTATAATATTTATTCTTTGTCTTTTTCGTGAAGATTTTATTATTACTATTATATCTCCACAACCTATGATCGGAATACTAAAGTTTGCTATTAAGAAATTTTAAGTAGCTAGGTAGTCAATAAAATTTGATTTTTCTACTATAGTCGAATCCTGTTTATAAAAAATTATCATTCTATTTCATTATTTATAGATTGTTTAGTAATTATCAAATAGTATGAATATCATAAACATCCGTTTACTCCAATTTCTCCGATTGCTTACTACCAATAAACTTATCATTTTATGAGAAGGTAATCAAAATAATTTTAATCACTGAGGTTAGCTTAGTAAAATTATTTAATTAAATTGCTATTAGACTAGCTAAAACTAATTATTAACCAGAGAAAATTTCTCTGGTTAAAATAATAGGAAAATATTCTCTACTTGAGAATTGTTTTGGAAACAATTCTCGTTTTTTTTCGTTCCATTTCCGAAAGTTCATCTCCATCTTGTAAGTGAGTTGCACTGCTTTGTAAAACAGTTGCAGCTCCTGTATCTCCCATCTGTAAAGCCGTTTTAGCTGCTGTTTGTAACATTGTAGCTGCACCGGCTCTATCGCCTTGTTGTAATTTTGTTTCAGCTATTTGAGTTTGTCTATATTTTGCTAAAGCTAAAATATGATTTTGTACTTGGGGGTTAACTTGGGGCTGGTACTGTTGCATAAAATTAGCTTCAACTAAAATTGATTTGGAAAGTAAACCTTCTTTGCCTTGAGCCGGGTCATCATAACGAATTTGTAATTGAGCGATGGTTTGTTTTCCTTCTGGTAATTTCGCAATATAAGTATTAACTAAAACAACTCTTTCTACATCTTTCATTAAATCTCCCAGTCTCACAATAAACTCATTTTCCTCTTTTTGTACTGGCAATTCAATAGTATCTGGTGCCACTTGTGCAATAGGTTTAAGTTCTGCTAACCTAACTCTAGGCATTAAACAAAATTTCAAATAAGAGTTAGTAAGTCCAACAGATTGAACCCGATTGAATAATTTTCCAAACTCTTCTATTGCCTGTTCTGGTCGTTGAATATAGGCAAGAGCTCCCCCTCCAACATCAGCAATTTTTTCTAAAACATCTTGATTCCAATCATCACCAAATCCTAGAGAATTTAGAGTAATACTATAGTCTGTTGCTAACCTTGCTAGCTTAAGACAAAGGTCATTATTCCCGTGTTCATTTTCTCCATCCGTTAATATAAAAGCCTGGGAAATAGAGTCTTTTCGACCCTTATCTAACTCTTCTATTCCTAACTTTAAACCTTTATCAATAGCAGTACCACCAGAGGCTCTTAATTTATTAATTTCACCCTTAATACTGGTAGAATCATTAATAATCTGATTAGGAACAATTACTTTAGCTCGATGGTCAAAAACTACAACCGAAAGGCGATCGCCTTCCTTCAATTTGTCCACAAGCTGTCCTGCCGCTTGTTTCACCGTTTCTAGTGGTCTTCCTTCCATAGAACCACTGTGGTCTAAAATTAAACAGAGGTTTAATGGTACAGTTCTTTCTAGCTCACTAGCAATAACCGAAATAGATAAGGCCACCTGCCGTTGGGATGAAGATTGAGAAGCATCAATATTAGTATCATTGAGAGCTGAATGTAGATTAACTTTCATAAATGTACTAGGAATTTTTCTACTACTAAGGATATCTCCACAAGCATAGGGAGAAATTTCGATATAAAAATCAAGAAAATTAGTTATTTCACAAGATAGATAATTCTGACAAAATCTGTACCTAAAGAAGAAACACCATCTCTGTTAAACGTTGGCCCAAAAATTTAAGTAATAATAAATTAACCATTTTTGCCCAATAATTAGGGTATATCTAGGGACTAGACAAAAAAAATTGTTTTGGCTTTATAGAATATTATTTTATGACCAGCCTACATAGGGCTAACACATTTTTTCAATAAACTATGGGTGATTATCAATAAACTGGGCTTTATCACACTTATTGACAATATATCTTCATAAATATAGTCTTTATTTAATTTTAAAAAAACTATATATAAGAATCAGTCAATTTAGATGGGTTTATCCTGCCAAGGCACATCAGGCTGACGCATATTCAAAAAAACGAGGTAAATTCTTAACAAACTCTAGTCTATTGCGCTTATTGACAATATAGTTGATAAATATAGTGTTTATTTAATTTTAACAACTAGACAGTGCAAAGTTTATTCAAGAACCATTGCCAGCTAAGGTTTACTAAAAAATTTGGTTTAAAGCCTCGCCCATAAGCAGGGCTTTTTCATTCTCCAAAATTAGTAGTAAATTTTTGGAGAAAAGTTATGTTTTTTCCTCCCTAATATTACTCAATTCTAATTTTATTGATTCTGATTTTTCCGGAAAACAACTTTCTCTATTTTTTGAGCTTAAAAACTTAAGCTCATGCTTTTTAAACAAGAGATTATCGTTTTATTCTCATTTTTTATCCGATTTTTTTTACTCAAAACATATTTTTATTGTCTATTTAAGTAGAGCATGCTAAAATTTACTCCCAATTATTTCCTAACCAATATATTCCTTGTTTTATTGAGTCAAAACCAAAACTTCGCTAAACATTCATAATTATTGTGTACAAAAGTGAAAGATTTCGAGCTGCTTGTAGTTCTCTT
>JAKQYE010000304.1 GCA_023356605.1 Trichodesmium sp. MAG_R02
ATTCTTTTTGACACTTGTAGTACAATTTTTGCCACAATTCTAAATCTAATTGGCGATCGCCTAACCTAAAAGTTCTATTCCCTAGAGATTTAATCATGATTCATCTCTTATCACCTATTATGTAATATCTATTATTACATAGGCGGGCAAGATGCCTGCACTACATAATTGTCACCATTTACCCTGTACATCATCGACCCGAAATTAGCTGTATAGCAATCGAACAAAAGCTTAGGACGCTTTCTCTATTCGGGATTGGCTCATACAACCGAGATAGATATCTTAACCTATACTTCGACTGCTATATTTATGTGAGAAAAACTAAAGTTTTCAACAACAGGGCTTACGCAAAGACACTATATATGTAGTGCATGACAATTTTGGCAATCTTGACTATAGTTTTGTAGGATAGGGCTAATGCCAAGCTCCGGGAACCCTTAACTATTTATTCAAAAATCTTTAGTTATTATACCTAAATAAGTTTGATTTGCACTTGAAGAGTATTTCAGTTATTATACCAGATAATCTGACGATCTGGGTATAAGGCTATACCGATCCCTAGATTATGATCCCAATAAAACTAACTCTAGCTCCGCAATCGCACAAACCGCTCTAACCTGGCCATCCCTTTTTCTATAGTTGCTAAGTCGGTAGCATAAGATATCCGAATATGGTCATCTGCGCCAAAAGCAACACCAGGAATAACAGCCACATTATGATCTTCTAATAGAGAATTACAAAATTCCAGAGAACTACTACTAATCTTACTAATATTTACAAACATATAAAAAGCTCCATCCGGCTGATTACAAGAAATACCAGGTATAGTATTCACTAAATCATAAATTCTGTGGCGACGCTTAACAAAAGCTTGACGCATCTGTTCGACACAGTCTTGAGAAGACTCCAATGCAGCGATCGCTCCATACTGAGCAAAAGTACAAACATTCGATGTACTATGCCCCTGAATTTTTACTGCAGCGTTAATTAATTCTACAGATGCTGCTAAATATCCTATTCGCCAACCAGTCATTGAATAAGCTTTAGCAAAACCATTACTAGTAATAGTATTTTTAAATATTTCTGAGTTGACTGCACCAATACTCAGATGTTGAGCATCATCATAAATAATTTTTTCATAAATCTCGTCAGAAACTACCAAGATATCTTTCTCTACTACTACTTCTGCTAATGCTTTAATTTCTGCTGGTCGATAAACCATCCCAGTTGGATTAGATGGTGAATTTAGCACAAATAATTTTGTTTTATTAGTAATAGCTTGATACAGTTTCTCTGGTGTAACCTTATAATCAGTTTGAGCATCAGTACTCAAAATTATTGGTTCCCCACCTGCGAGTCTAACCATTTCTGGATAACTTAACCAATAGGGGGCAGGAATAATCACCTCATCTCCTGGCTCAATTAATGCTAACATCAAGTTAAATAAGGAGTGTTTCCCACCGTTAGTGACAATAATGTTTTCTGCTTTATAGTTTAGGCCATTTTCCAGAGAGAGCTTATGGGCAATCGCTTCTCTAAGTTTCGGTTCTCCCAATGCTGGGCCATATTTTGTATAACCTATGTCCAATGCTTTTTGAGCAGCCGCTTTTATATGTTCTGGGGTATCAAAATCAGGTTCCCCGGCGCTAAAACTACAAACATCTATTCCATCAGCTTTCATCGCTTTTGCTTTAGCTGAGATAGCTAAAGTTAGGGAAGGTGTTACTTTACCAACTCTTGCTGCCAGTTTCATTTTTTATCTCTTTGAGTGATTGAGCTTTCCATTTTATGTTGAACAATAATTGGGTTCAACTTAGACTATTAGGAAATATTGACATTCAAATTAATAAATTTTAGCACTAATTATTTAGGGCACAGACATTGGCAGAAAACTCTCTACTACTATTAGGTATACATTTGGCTAGTAAGGTAGTTACGTCACAATAGTTATACCATTCACATCTTGTAGATATAATGTCCGATCTGATGCTATAAAAACTGTTTGGGGAAAATTTCCGCACCAAAAACTTAGTCTGAGTCAGGGAAAGCTTTTTATTTTTTATTTTTGACTTGCGTGTAGTGCTATTAAGTAGTGTCGTCATAAGTATTTAACCTTCTCTGGTATTACAAACTGAATTACACCCCACTGACCATTAGTTAACCACAGAGGGTCTTGTTCATTTAATATTTCGATTTGATCTGGCTCTAAATTGGTTGCTACTTCTGACTTGAGGGTACGCAAAGCAACAAATGGCGCGGGAAAATAATTAGCAATGTCTGATAAAGGTGTGGTAAATAACCAATAGCGATCGCCGAGAAGACGCCGATAGTTAGCATCTCCCTTAATAACAACTAAACTAGCCTTAGCTAACTCTTCCTTTAAAGACTCTGGCATTTCCCAAAAAGCTAGAGGAGCATTCAAGAATTGGTCATCTTGGCAAATTAAACGACCAATAGCAATATATTCCTGCAAACGAGTTGCCAAAATTCGGACATTTTCTGAGGTATCATTAGCTAACCTTTCTAGAGTGTAAAAGATATCCTGACTCATAGCATCAGAAACAAAAGTTGGATATGCTTTTAAATATAGATAAACAGTATGAGCAGTTTGAGTAGATAAAAGGAAATCTATGAGGAAAAAATCGCAGACTAACTCAAAACTTGCTTTCTCTAGAATCATATAGATCTGTTGTCCTTGAATCTTGCTTAAATAATTGAGTAGATTATAGGTATCATCTACTAAAATGTGAGTTTTTTGTTGGTGAAGGCCTCTATTAGTATTATCTTCTCCTGTCACTGACCATAAACTAATATCGACTTGATTACCCCATAAAACAGTTTGAAGAAAAGTAATCATAAAAGTTTGATATGTCTGTTGTTCTGGTTTGACAGTGTTTAAAGCAGTAAAGTAATATTGGAGCGCAATACTAGCGCGATCACTAATTACTCGGATAGCATCCATTGATTTTTCTAAACTCAAGCGTTTTTGATAACCAAATGGGTCTATACCTTGCCAAATTCCAGGTACAAAATAATTAGTTGCTTCTAACAAACGTCGGAAAAAATAAGCTTCAGCAAAATAAAATGGTAAATCAAACCAACTTTTCCCCTCAAAGGGTTTTAAATAGAATTCCCAGGCAACTAAATCTGGCCCTCGATCATCTTTCAAAGGGCGTACCCATCCTTTAAATAAGTCTCCTGCTAAAGATTCTAATTCTTGCATAATAGGTGGAGGAAAATTATTGTCTTTCATAACTCCTTCTATAACACCTGGTAGTCTACAGGCAATTGTGTAATGGGCAAATGTATTTTCTTCTGAAGGCATTATTGGCAAAGGTAATAAAAACTCAGAAGTTTCAAATTCATTCATATATTTAAAAAAACTCAAAAATAACCTAAAATATAACTATCAGGACTAACAGCACAAGAACCCTTGCTTTGTCCAAAAATATCAATAATTATTCCAAATGTCCAGTATTTACTTTGATTCAGAAAACAATTCCAGATCTTTTGAGTTACCGGGTGCGAGGCCACATTATAACCCAGACCGTCCAGGCCAAGTAGAACATATTTTCCTTGATCTAGAACTTGATATTCCTAATAAAAGTTTTCAAAGCGTCTGTATTATTACCTTAAATCCTGTACGGAGCGGCATTGAGAAGTTGACTCTTGATGCAGTTAACTTAGAAATTAAGTCTGTTAAAATTGAGGACATAGAACAAACCTTTGACTATGACGGCAAACAACTACAAATTTATCTACAAGTACCAACAACTGTAGGTCAACTAATAAAAGTAGCGATCGCATATAGTGCCAATAACCCACAACGAGGTATCTATTTCATTACTCCTGACAAATATTACCGAGACAAACCCACCCAAGTATGGACTCAAGGGGAAGATGAAGATTCCCGTTTCTGGTTTCCCTGTTTTGACTATCCTGGTCAACTATCAACATCAGAAATTCGCGTCAAAGTACCCCATCAGTTTATTGCTATTTCCAATGGTGAACTTATCCAAACTGAAGACATTGAAGATAATAAAATTTACCACTGGATACAAAAACAAGTTCATCCTACATATTTAATGACTTTAGCAGTAGGTCAATTTGCCGAAATTCAAGATGAATGGAATGGTATTCCTGTCACCTATTATGTAGAAAAAAAACGCCAAGATGATGCTCGACGCACTATGAGCAAAACTCCTCAAATGATCGAATTTTTTAGTCAACAATTTGGCTATAAATATCCTTATCCTAAATATGCTCAAGTTTGCGTCAATGATTTTATTTTTGGTGGCATGGAAAATACCTCCACAACTTTACTTACAGACAGGTGCTTATTAGACGAAAAAGCTGCTTTAGATAACCGTAGTTCTGAGAGTATAGTGGCTCACGAACTCGCCCATCAATGGTTCGGAGATTTAATCGTAATTAAACATTGGTCTCATGCTTGGATCAAAGAAGGAATGGCATCCTACTCGGAGGTATTATGGACAGCAAATGAGTATGGTCAAGATGAGGCTGCTTATTACCTATTGAAGGAAGCTCGAAGTTATATTGCTGAGGATAAAGGCCGCTATCGTCGTCCAATTGTCACTAATATTTACCGAGAAGCGATCGAACTTTATGACCGCCATCTTTATGAAAAAGGTGCTTGTGTTTATCACATGATTAAAACAGAATTAGGAGCTGAATTATTTACTAAAGCAATTCATAAGTTTGTCCAGGATAATGCTCATAAAACTGTTGAGACTATTGATTTATTAAGAGCAATTGAACAGACAACTGGACGGAACTTATTATTCTTATTTGATCAATATGTTTTTCGGGGTGGCCATCCAGACTATAAAGTCAATTATGCCTGGGATGGCAACAGTAAATTAGCCAAAATCACTGTCACACAAACCCTACCGAAAAATAACAAAAATGGTGATATCAGCAAAGAATTATTTGACCTCAAAATCCCTATAGCTTTTGGTTATCTCAAAGCCGAAAAACCAGAACTAATTAACTTTACTGTCCGTGTACATGAACAGGAACAAACCTTCTATTTTCCCCTCTCAGAAAAACCAAAATTCATCAGTTTTGATGTGGGTAATAATTATCTAAAAACAGTGAGACTAGAATATCCATTGGCGGAACTGAAAGCGCAATTAGAATTTGACCCAGACCCTATATCTCGTATTCATGCTACTGAAGCATTGGTGAGAAAAGGTGGTTTAGAAGTTGTGAGAGCACTTTCAAAGGCACTGAGAGATGAACCTTTCTGGGGTGTGCGAGTTGAAGTTGCCAAACAACTAGGAAAAATTAGACTAGACCAAGTCTTTGATAGTTTAGCTACAGGTTTAGAGGATGAAGAGCCTCGTGTGCGTCGTGCTGTGGTGGAAGCACTAACACAGATAAAAAAACGAAAAAGTTATAAGTTATTGAAGTCTTTGGTGAAAAATGGGGATGCCAGTTATTATGTAGAAGCTAGTGCAGTATCTGGTATTGGAGATATTGCTGCTATCAATGCTAACTCTGATGAAAAACCCACTGAGGAAAAAGCAATTAAGTTGTTGAAGTGGGTATTAAAAAAGAAAAAGGGTTGGAATGAGGTAGTGCGTTCTGGTGCAATATCAGGTTTGAGCAAGATGAAGACTTCTGAAACTGCTCTGAATCAAATTTTAAAATACACTGTTCCTGGTGTACCACAAGCTTTACGTTTAAATGCCATTCGTGTGTTGGGAACTATCTCTACTGCTCAGTCTCCTATTAATGTGGAACGAATTTTGCAACGACTGACAGAATTATCACGAGAGACATTTTTCTTAACTCAGGTTTCTGTCGTTGCTGCTTTGTCGCAAATGCAAACTGCTGGAGCAATTTACATATTGCAGAGTTTAGCTGAACAAACTCCTGATGGCAGGGTGCGTCGTCGAGCTGAGGAAGCAGTACAGAAAGTTCAAAAAAATATTGGTTCTGACAAAGCCTTGAAACAGTTGCGTGATGAACTGGAGCAGATGAAAAAGGAAAATCAGGAATTGAGGAGTCGTTTAGAAAATTTGGAGGCAAAGGCTAAAGTTGATAATGGGGTATAGGAGATTGTCTCCTCCCACTCCGTCTCAGTCACAATGACTTGGGTATAGTATTATCTGGACTTTTAGATTTTTCACGCTGAAAATGGCTCCAAAGTATTAGCAAGGGACATACCTAAAAAAACTAAAAATAGCCAAAACCTAGGTATATCAAGAAAACAGTTAATTCAATGTAAAAGCATTGCTGTATAAGCTTTTGGCTTAGTTTTTAACCTATTTTTTCCATAAGTATATTTATCTGGATTTAATATAACCTGCGGAATGTAGGATTAAAGCTTGTAGTAGAGTTTTAGCCCTATCTATCCCACTCACACGCAGGTTATAATGGAGGTTTTGAATATTTTTCAACCGTATCCGCTCAGTAAATTGGGGTAAGAAGAGAAAAAGTACAGGTAGTGTTGTAGAATAAGACTCATGACGCAAAAACTATCATCAGAGAAATTAA
>JAKQYE010000305.1 GCA_023356605.1 Trichodesmium sp. MAG_R02
TCTCGAAAACGATATAATCCTAAATTAGATAAGGCATCGGATAATTTATGGTTAGCCATCTAGCCTAAATACGTTTAAGTCCTCTACGAGAATATGTTGATAAGTTTTAGCTAATAATGTATTGGTTTTTTGCAGAAAATCCTCTCGAACATTTGCTATATAGAGATGCTTTTTTCTTAGTTTCTGGTAATATTTAACCCCATTTTTTGATGCTTCTATTCCAGCACGACGGTTGCCTAGCACCTTATTCGTGTTTCTCCACTGTATCAATCCAAGCTTGATTTTCGCTCTTTTCATGGAAGATGGAGTCTCAAAGGTCTTTTAAAATGCGTATTAGTAAGCTAGAACTATCGAACTATCGAACTATCGAATTTAGAAGGGTTTTTTCTTAGGGGAGGCAGACCATCAATTTGTGGTTTAGATGGACAAAAACTTACCAAGAAGTAGAAAAATGGCATTCTGAAAACCAGGAGTTGTAGCTATAGTAACACATTTTTATTTAAGAGATCTTTATGAACCTTGAATCGAAGTAGTTTAGAATTCTTATACTTTGTAGTAATTTTCCACATAGATTCCACAGCATTTCCACAAGCAACTTCAATGTTTTCCACAAGTTAAACAAGATTTTCCACAGGGTTTAACGATATCATAGTACTCTTGTAACTAAACTGGGGATTTTGTTGAGCCACAGGTAAATCAATTGGTATTGGCCAATATTAATAAAGTTTTGTAACAATAAATCCTATGAAACATTGATTATTTCGTGATTTTTTTATTTTAAAAAAGTATATTGTAATGTTTCTCAACATTGACAAACCTACCCCTTTTTAATGCACAATAATGCGACGTCAGTAGTTCAAAGTTATTGGTTGATGGCCAAAACTAGGGACTATAAATAAGAAAAAACATACAGAGAATCTTAATTAATAAATATGAACGTAACCGTTAGTATCCTGACCGAAATTCCTGAAGCATTGCACGAATCCCTGAAAATCTACTTAGAAACCCACTCCGAGTGGGACCAAGATCGTGTTTTTTCAGCAGCTCTGTCATTATTCTTGTTACAGAATGGAGATAGCAGTACACCAGAAACATCTATTTACTATCGACAGGCTGCTAGAGTTTATCTAGAAACGCTTTTCCAGAATGATGCATAGCAGAAGTTAGAAGTTAAATTAGTAGCATGGGATACACTTGAGGGTTTAGGAATCACCATCCCATCCCTGGGGACTACCATGTAAGCAGCATTGTGGAAAATAGTACACAGTAGCCAAAATAAGTCCATGGCTATGAATGTTGTTAGCATTGTAGAAAACTGGATTATGATATTTACCAAAAATCATGGCTTTAAAGCATTCTCTTTCTGAGATGTTTTTATATTTCTATACTACTTTTAGAAAGAGCCAATTAATTTTAATTTTCTAAGTGTTTTCCTTTTAAATTATCAGTACAAGTTAATACTTATTATAAATATCCTACCCTTCGACAAAGGTTGTTCTAGCTACTTCTTTAGCTTAATTCCCAACAAATAAACTATAAAAATTTTACCGAAAAATTGGGTTTAAAGCCTCGCCCATAAGCGGGGGAATTTTTAGTTGATTTTTTTTTCACAGGTCATGTTATCATGCCTTTGAGTTCACAATAAATATATTAGTCACAGCTGAGCAATCCGAGACAAAAAACGGACGGGTCGGCAAGTGTAAGATATCTGCCAAAGTAGCGACAGCCTGTGAAACGTCAACCCGTATCGGATCTACGTCTCGGTTGTTTCCCCGTTTCTAACAGCCAGGGAGGATGTCAATATTCATGTCTTGTATATCGTTTTAGTGATCCAATGCTGTATCAGTTATCAATACCTAATAGTTCTTAAGGACAAACCCCAAGGAAATTCACCTTGAAAACCCCCGCCATATGTAGGGGCGAATGGCATTACACTTCACCCTCGTGTAGTGCCCGTGGCTAAGTCCTAACCTCTCATTAAAATAAGAGACTTGAAATATATTTTAAGAAAAAATGACTGAAATATTAGATGTCTTAGTTGTGGGTGCAGGTATTAGTGGGTTGAGTTTAGCCCATAAACTGACAAAATTAAGCAATGATTCACCCTTGAAGATTTTAGTTGCTGAGAGCCAAAACCGAGTAGGGGGTAATATCACGACAGTTTCCCAAGGTGAATTTCTTTGGGAAGAAGGTCCTAATAGTTTTTCTCCTACCCCTGAGCTTTTAAAGTTGGCTGTCGATGTTGGTCTCAAAGAGGATTTGATTTTTGCAGATCGTAAGTTGCCTCGCTATGTTTATTGGAATGGTCAGTTGCTACCAGTGCCAATGAGTCCAATGGCAATGTTGCAGTCTAAGCTACTAAGTGATACGGGAAAGTTACGGGCCTTAGTTGGTGCTTTGGGCTTTGTCCCACCGGTTGTTGGTGTTAATCTGTCTCAGGAAGGGGGAGAAGAAACTGTATCCCAATTTTTTCAAAGACATCTTGGCCGAGAGGTCATGGAACGATTAGTGGAACCTTTTGTTTCTGGTGTTTATGCTGGAGACCCCAGTCAACTTAGTGCTACTGCTGCTTTTTCTAGAGTGGCTCGAATGGCTGACCTTGGTGGTGGACTTTTGGCTGGTGCTGTTTTGTCTGCTAAGAGAAATCCTAAGTCAAAGGTTGCTGCTGATTCTAATATTCCCAAGACTAAGGCTGGAGAGTTGGGTTCTTTCCGAGGTGGTTTGGAAGTATTGCCAAAAGCGATCGCTACTTATTTAGGACAAGCAGTTAAACTAAGTTGGCGTCTCATTGGTATTCGTCCAACAGAAAAACAAACTTACATAGCAGAATTTTCGACTCCCAATGGTTCTGAGCAAATAGAAACTCGGACTATTGCCCTCTCGAACCCTGCTTATGCCTGTGCTGAATTATTCAGACCTTTGCTGCCTCAAATTGCTTCTGCTTTTGATGAATTTTATTATCCTACTGTTGCCTGTGTAGTTTTGGCATATCCTGTTTCTTCTATCAAGGCCAAGATAGATGGCTTTGGTAATTTGATTCCTAGAGGTCAAGGTATTAGGACCCTTGGTACTATTTGGTCTTCTGCTTTATTCTCTGGTAGAACGCCTCCAGGATGGCAAATTTTTACTAATTTTATTGGGGGTGCAACAGACCCAGAAATTTCTCAGTTAGATAGTGAAGGGATCATTTCCCAGGTTCATCAAGACCTTTGTCAAACTCTATTACAACAGGATGCCGAACAACCAAAAGTTCTGGCAGTACATATATGGTCTCGTGCTATTCCTCAGTATAATTTAGGCCATAATTCTCGGCTAACTCAGATTAATCATAGCTTAAAATCTTGGCCTGGTGTGTATCTGTGTAGCAATTATATGGGTGGTGTAGCTTTGGGAGATTGTGTTCGTCGTGGCATAGAAGTAGCAACTGAGATTTATCGGGTATGTGGTTTGGAGAACTCTAAAACCCCGCAAGTTTGATGGGGGAATATGTGGACTCCCGAAAATTGACATCCTCCCGACGCTGCTCCTAGGAGACAGCGAGGGATTCCCTACCATTGCTGTTAGGGGCTTTCTGCTTCATAGGACTTGCCCAGGGAGATTTAGGGAAAAACTGGGTTTAAAGCCTCGCCCATAAGCGGGGAACTTTTTAGTTTATTTTTTTTTCACGGGTCATGTCCTTCTTCCTTTTTAGTTCATCAGGACTTACGCAACGGCCACTATACATAGTGCCGTTGCGTAAGTCCTGATTATTTTAGTTTGATTACAACATAACTAGAATTTTAGGTAATAAATTACTAGGAATTTTAGAAAGAGCTAAATTTTGCCCTTGTATTCCATACTTACTGTAGAAGGTACGGATGATTCTGAGGATATAATTTAGACTAGCTTCTTTTCCTTGTATTTCATTAATATTAGTCTCGAGTCTATCACTATAACCTAGTAAGTGATTATCTAAGGCTGCTTTTAAATCGCTGATTTGACTATTTTTATCTAATGTGGTGCCCGACTCTATAGCTATTTGATAATAGGCAAGTCCAATATTATTATAAGTTGTCAATAGATCGAAAGTAAGTTGAGAAGGAGAAAACTGTTGAGCAATAGTTACAGCTTGGGAATAAGTGGCGATCGCTTCACGAAAAATCTGAGTGCGAATTTCATATCCCTCGAGTTGGTTAGCCAAATGCCAATAGGCAGTACCTAAGTTGTTTTTTGTCGCAGCATAACCAAGAGGGAAAGTTTCTGGAGTACGATACTTTAAGGCAAATAAATAAGCATCAATAGCTTTGAGAATTAGAGTCTCTGATTCTTCTACATGAAATTGAGCGGCGTTCCAATAAGCTATCCCTAAGTTATTTTGAATCATTGCATAACTCATTGGTTCGATTTCTGGGGTAAAGTAATCAACAGCTTTCTCATAAGCAGAAATTGCCCCTTGTAAATGCTCGATTGCTTGAGTATTTTGAGCTAAATTCCAATAAGCTGCCCCTAAATTATTTAAAGTAGAAGCATAATCTTGAGGAGCAGCCACTTTATCTAGATAAAAAATAGCTTCCTGATAAGCTCTAACGGCTCTTTCCCAGTTCTGTTGTTCTTCCTGATATGTAGCCAAGTCTCCGTAAGCTAAACCCAAGTTTTTTTGTAATCTAGCATAAGTATCTTTCTGGGATAAATCAATTTCCCCCACAGCCATTTGATAAAGAATAATACTTCGCTCTAAATAAACCAATGAATCAGACTTACTACATTTAATTTGACGAGATAACATCCAGTAGAGAGTAGCAAGGTCATTAAGAATGTCAAGAATATAAATTTGGGTAACAGAAAATTGACTCACATTTTCTGAATTTTCAAATTCCCACTCAATAACCATCTCATAAGCACGAATAGCAATAATTAGACTTTGCTCTGAGACTTCCCCGGCTAAAATACGATCACGATAAAAATCCCCCAACATTTGATAAGCTACCACTAACTCTGGAGATGGATATTGAAACTTATTCAGCTCCTGAATTTCTTGGAGAATTTGAAACTGTTGTTTTTCCAGGGGTGTTTTCTCAACTCCCGACTTTCTAGAAATCTCTGCCAATACTAAATTTGCTAATTCAACTAATTCTAATTCTGGCTGAGGAATATTCTCCTGGTGTTTACTATGTTTGATCGGCAAGTCTGGCAGTTTTTGTGGAGCGGGGGGCAGAAGATAAGTTTGAAGTTTTTTTGATTCAGCACTGTAAGACTTTTGTTCGAGTGCCATTAATGGTCTTACTGTATTGGTCCCAGGTGAGCTAGTTATTAACGGGGAGAAAGAATTAGGTTTTGTTTTGTTTGGCAACGATGATTTTTTTTGTCTAGGAGTTATTGGAGTGGGGTCTCCTTCAAATTGAAATATACCTGTGTGCCAATTCCAAAATTCTGGTGCTGACTGTTGGATAGTATTTAACCAAGGTTTGGTTATCCAAAGTAAGATACTAGATTCTAATTTGGATAGATTTGCTGCTATTTTTTTTAGATTGGTAATAAATGACCATTGAACTACTGGAAGTTCTTTGGTCAAATTTTCTGCTCCGATAATTTGAAATCCTAAAATTTGATATTCTTCTATTTTTTGAAATTGGGGGTTTTCCGCAAACCATTGATTAATCTGAGTTACTGGATTAGGGTTGCTTAGGTTTAAATTTAGAGTAACAAATAACATGTGTCTATTGTTGTTTGGTTGTGGTTCGGCACAATCAATAGTATTTGTTAAGTCTGCTTCTAAATTTTGAGCTAAGTCCTGTTTTAGCTGTTGGTTATCACATACAGCTATAAAAATTTGGCGACGTAGATTTAAGGATAGAGCTTGTTTCAAGCGTTGATAGATTTGCCGATTCAATCTAGATATTGTTGGGGCATTAATGTCTATCACTGTTCTATTATGGGGGTAAACTAATTGAAGGAATGTTGACTAAATTTAATCATTTAATAGGTAGGCGTATTGTCAATTTTAAACTGTATTATTTATAAAATTTAATTTCTCTTACCATTAAAGTTAGGAAATTCATCTGTTGCCTATTCCTATTACCTTTTAACCTAGATATATCGTCAAAGGGGAAATTTTGTACTGCTATACAATGCTTATAAGCTTGGTCACAAAATCAAAATTTAATAACGAATCAGAAACTCATTCATATTACTTAGTCATGCTTCTACTAGCAAAATATAAAAAAATCGAGATACTGTCGATAAGCTATAAATTCCACATTTGACATATCTTAAATTGCGATTTTACTTTTATATTATACTTGCTGTCTTAATCAGGTTAGGGATGAAAATACTTACAAGCTTCAATGACTTTTCTAGTTTTTCTGCTTCACTTTGTATCGTTTGCTGTAGGACAAATCTAATTTTTTTGAATTAAATAATAACGTTATGGAGTAGAGTAAATTACCTAAGTGGGCTAAGATTTTTGAACTTTTAGCTAGTTCTTTAACTTGTGCTTTTAAGAATGATTAATGCCT
>JAKQYE010000306.1 GCA_023356605.1 Trichodesmium sp. MAG_R02
CTGCTAGTATTCAACGTTTTACTTTTTCTTGGGGTGTACCTATTGCTTTTTTTCGGGAGTCTAAGTTTTATTATCCTCAGTTGTCTGAGTTGAGTTTGTGGCTGTTGTTTTCTGTTGGGGCCTTTTTTGGTGGTGGTATTGTTTATTTTGGGTTGAGGTATTTTCAAACTCCACAAGTTTCTGGACAAAGACAAAGGGAGTTGGAAAGGCAACTGCGGGATGAGCAAGGTAGGGGACAAGAGCTTGAGGGAAGGTTGAGTTCTCTACAAAATCAAAGGACTCAGGCACAACAGGAGTTGGAAAGGCAACTGGAATGGGAAAGGGGGAAAAGACGGGAGGTTGAGGCACAGCTCCAAAGGCAAGGGGAAGTTAAGTCTGGTCAGATGGAGTCTGAGTCGGTTGCTAAAACAAGACAAAGGGAGTTGGAAAGGCAACTGGAATGGGAAAGGGGGAAAAGACGGGAGGTTGAGGCACAGCTGCAAAGGCAAGGGCAAGTTCAGCCTCCGGTCAGGGAACCTCAGTCTTCTGGTGATGTACCTCTGGTTTCTGCGGTTGGGGTTGATTATACTAAGTTGCGTGATTTATTAGTGGCCAAAAACTGGAAGGAAGCAGACTTAGAAACAAATAAAAGAATGCTAGAAGTAGCGGGTAGGGAGTCCCAAGGATGGTTACGAGTTGAGGATGTGGAAAATTTTCCTTGCCAAGATTTAGGCACAATAGATAAACTGTGGGTAAAATATAGTGGTGGTAAGTTTGGTTTTTCAGTTCAGAAGCAAATTTATCAGGATTTGGGCGGCACAAAAGATTATGATAAAAAAGTATGGGAATCTTTTGGAGATAAAGTAGGATGGCGAAAAGGGGGTAGTTGGTTGAGTTATAGTGATGTAACTTTTAGTGAAGGTCATTACATGGGGCACCTCCCTAGATGGATGAGGATGTTGAGGATGTACATGTATGCTGCAGGCATGCACCCTGCTGCATCTCTTCTCTCGCGCAGAGACTTGTAGACTGTAACATATAACCGTTTCAGCCGTCAAGAAAAAAATTATTATCAAAGCTTTTTTTACGAGTTTGCTTGATTTCAGGATTTTGATACCTGGCACCTGGCATTAGGAGGTCAAAGTCCGGTCCGGAGGTTAGTCGTTACAGTGGTACAGTTAGTTGGTACAGGAGAAAGTACCGATAAACCTAAAACCTAAAACCTAAAACCTAAAACCTAAAACCTATTTACCTTGTACCTTATATACCCGAGATATGCTGATAGCTCCGAAGCCATCTTACTCCCCTCCTGGGAGAGGTGAGGAGTAGGTTAACCTCCTAGGAAAGATTAGGGGTAGGTTCCCTGAACTAATACCTCCTAATCTTCTACGAAGCGATCTTCCTTGGCCAAAAAAGGCTCCAAATAGACTACAGGGGACTCCCTAGAAAAATTAGAGTTGGCCAACTTTGCCTCACTATTCTGCTCAAATGTCTCATCACTTAACAAGGCAGCAGTCATATCCACCAAAGCCTGATAACCATCCACTTTCTGATCCAAAGTCAATAATAACGGACAATTATTACCACTTAATTGAGTTTTCGCACAAATAACTTCCTGCTGTGGAGTATTAGGGTCTTTGCGATATTCTAGAGTGTATAAACCATCCTGGCGAAAATATTCCAAGCGCCTCTCTATTTCTTCACATCGTCTAGCAGGAGTCCAACCTCCTCCCATGGGTATTACAATACCTAACCATGGTTGCTTACCCTTATCACTGTGATACATTACGGTCCAAACTTTTGTGTCATTTTGTAACTCGCAAAAAAAGCGGTCTGTTTTTGTGACCAAAAGAGAAGGCGGCCAATTTTGCGAAATCTCAATACCAAAACCTACGGCATCCATCAAAAGTCCAATTATGGGAATCACCACTGCTACTATTGCTGCTCCTATTCCTAGGATTTTTCCATTCTGTTCCATAAATTTCTCCTTATTTATATATAGATATGAATATTTTTAGAGGGAGCTGAATAGATTAGGTTATTAGCCCCTAATATTCTATCCAATTTCCGATAAGGAGTTTTCGGAAAGATTAAACTATCAGCTATAAAAATGGGAGAACTTGACAGTTAAATAAAAATTAACTGTAAACGCTTAATAGCTATTAAGCCTTATCATACATTGAGTTTTTGCGCAAGTCCCATAATTGCATGTTTAGGACTTACGCAGAACCAGTATATTTACAGGACTTACGTAGGCAAACTGAGAAACCCAGTTTCTCGTAGATATTTATGTGTTAAAAACAATGATTTACTGTCTTAACCGGGTTTTTTTGGGTAAGTCCTGTATTTAGTAGGGTCTTAACAGCCGTTACAAACCCTTAACCACTACATAGGTGAAGATAACTAGACTAGAGCAATATGCCTAGAGACCTTTGACACCTGCTAAATTGAAGTGATAAAATTTTTAATTAACTCAATAACACTTTTAACAACCTCATAACCAAAAACTAGAATTAAACCACTTAAAGTTGCACCTATTAAACAAAGTACCAACCCACCTAAACTAATAAAACCATCATCATCTAACAAACCAAAGCCAGTAACAAAAATCCCGATAGCTGGTAAAGTGTTGGTGCCAGGAATAGGGATCATCATTGAAAGAGACATCAGAGCGATCGCGCAACCAATTACAATTCTACCTAAAACACTCGTACAAATATAACTCAAACGAGGACGAGATATAAACTCAATTTTCTGTAACCAAGGAATACCCGAATTAAAAATTCCTTGTACTTTCTCAAGAGAAATTGAATGATTTAACCAACTCTGAGGCAACCAAGGAGTCGGAGAACCAACTATTAGTTGAACTGCTAATAAGAATAATAAAATTCCGAATGGAATAGAATAACCAGGGGCAGGTATAGGCAAAGCTGAAGGTAGAGATAAAATTACAAATAAAAAGCCAAAAATTCTCTCCCCTGCTAAATTAATAATATCTCTCAAGGTAATTTTAGCAGGTCGTTTTTCATTAAAAAAATATTGTTGTAATTCTACAGATAATTTAGCCACTGATTTATAATTTGAAAAATTAAGATAAATAGGCAGGACTTACCCAAAGAAACCCAGTTAAGACAGTAAATCATTGTTTTTAACACATAAATATCTACCAGAAACCAGATTTCTCAGTTTGCCTGCGTAAGTCCTGATAGGGTTAAAGCTCCACTACAAACCAGATACTTTTCCGTCTGATTTCTTGAAATTGATCAGATATCGGGCTCTTGCCCTAGTACTAACATAGGATCAGGACTTACCCAAAGAAACCCGGTTAAGACAGTAAATCATTGTTTTTAACACATAAATATCTACCAGAAACGGGGTTTCTCAGTTTGCCTGCGTAAGTCCTGAGAATATCAGGTTGAAGCTTTACGACCAACATAGAATATCGGGTTGAAGCTCTATTACAAACATAGGATATCGGGCTGAAGCTCTATTAAAAACATAGGACAAGACTTACCCACGGACACCACACTACATAAGCGTGAGGGCGAATGCCATTTGCCCCTAGATATGGCGTTTTCAAGGCAAATTCGCGTCAGTCCTGAGGACATCCGGCTGAGGCTCTATTACTAACAGGACTTACACAAAGAAACACAGTTTCCACAGTAAATCATTATTTTTAACACATAAACATCTACGAGAAACCAGGCTTATGAGTTTGCCTGGGCAAGTCCTGACTAACATAAGATATCCGTCTTGAAGCTCTACCAAAGACATAGGGTATCGATCTTGAAACCATATTTTTAACAAAGTCAATTAATGATACTTAATCACGACTTACGCAAGGGCACCACATGAGCGTGAGGGCGAATACCATTCGCCCCCACATATGGGGTTTTAAAAGTTGATTTGCGTAAGTACTGTTAATATTAATGGGGGGTTAAATTAACTCCCCCATCATATCATTATATAGTTTCAGAAGCCAATAGCTGATAACTAAGTGCTGAGTTCCACTTTAACTCAATTATTACTCCCGAAAAAAATAATTAGGTACCAACAGTCCAGGAATTCATGTACTCAACTTGTTCAGAAGTTAAAGTATCAAGACCAATACCCATTGCTTGCAATTTCAAACGAGCAATTTCTTTATCAATTTCTGTAGGAATAGAGTGTAAACCAGCTTGTAACTTACCTTTATTCTTAACTAAATATTCACAAGCTAATGCTTGGTTAGCAAAACTCATATCCATAACTGCACTAGGATGACCTTCTGCGGCAGCCAAGTTAATTAAACGTCCTTCGCCCAATACAATTACAGACTTACCATTCTTCAGTGTATACTGTTGAGTGAAAGGTCTAACAGTTTTCACATCATTAGCATTTTTACCCAAAGTTTCTAGGTCAATCTCAATATCAAAGTGACCGGAGTTACAAACGATCGCTCCATCCTTCATTACATCAAAATGTTCGCCGCGAATAACGTGCTTATTACCAGTCACAGTAATAAACAGATCTCCTATAGGAGCAGCCTCTGCCATTGGCATCACTCGGAAACCATCCATGATCGCCTCAATAGCGCGAACCGGATCGATTTCAGTTACAACAACATTCGCACCTAAACCTCTAGCGCGAAGTGCTGTACCTTTACCGCACCATCCATAACCCACAACAACAGTAGTTTTACCAGCCAATAAAACATTAGTAGCACGGACAATACCATCAAGAGTAGATTGACCTGTACCGTAGCGGTTATCAAAGAAGTGCTTAGTATCCGCATCATTAACATTCATCGCAGGGAAAGTCAATACCCCATCATTAAACATTGCTCGGAGACGAACAATACCCGTAGTAGTTTCTTCAGTAGTACCGATGAGGTCAGAAAGCTGACTCTGTCTATTTTTTACTAAAGTAGCCACAACATCACTACCATCATCAATAATAATATTTGGCTTGTGGTCTAAAGCAATTTCAACGTGACGCAGATAGGTTTTTTCATCCTCTCCCTTTATTGCATAGACGGAGATACCATGATCTGCCACTAAACTAGCAGCTACATCATCTTGAGTAGATAGAGGGTTACTAGCAATCAATACAGCATCAGCTCCACCATTTTTGAGAGCGATCGCTAAATGAGCAGTTTCAGTCGTAACGTGACAGCAGGCTGCTAACCTAATTCCGCTTAAAGGCTTTTCTTTAGCGAAGCGTTCTTGAATTTGGCGTAGAACCGGCATTTCCCTACCTGCCCACTCAATTCTTTGCTTTCCTAGAAGGGCCAGGGACTCATCTTTAACTTCGTGTTTAATTTGGATTGGTGTTGCAACCATTCAGCTATTTCCTTAACATTAGTAACCTTAGTTTACCTTAACGAATTTTGCGTAGTATTGTAAATGTTGATATAGGTGTGTTAATACGACAAAAATTATTTTGACATTCATACCAATATGTGTTACCAAAACTTATTCAAATAGTTAGGGCTTAGGTGGGTGAACCCAGAAACCAAGTTTTTTTGTAGATGTTTATTGTTCAATCTGCATTTTGTAGATTATGCTAGAAATTAGATAGAGTTGGTTAGGAGTTTAAAGATTTTGGCCACTATAGGTAGTAGTAAGAAATTACTCCTTTTTAGATTTTTGCCGACCTTGAGTTTCTAAGAGGATATATTGGGATTACGCTCTTTTGTGGGGTCATATTCAATTAACCCCCGAACAGACCATTAGAGAACTACGACTTATATTCATAAATTAGCAACTCCAGAAGATAGTTAAATAATAGGAGCCCTCTAGACATAATTTGCCATGGAAGGAACTAATATAAAGGGGTACTCTATCTTTAACTGTAAAAATATTTCTTAATATTTATGCTTTTTTCTCCCTTATAACCGGATTCTAGATCACAACTAGAAAGTAAAAGACTCGGCTTTATGGGAGGATTAGGGGTCAAAGAAAATAATGTAGAAAAATTGTTGAAAAATGGTAAGATGCAAAATTTGTTTTCATTTAAATGTTACAGGAACTTTAGATCGACAAAAATCATCAATAATCTGTAATAACACTAATTTTAAACACTGATTTTATGGCCAATAATATCGCCATACCATACAACTAAATTAACAAGAAAGATATTGAGGTTATCTCATGTTAGGGAAATTATTATATTTTAATTCAGAGGTATAAAAATGGTAACGGCAGGAACACCGATAAATATAGTTACAGAGATAAGAAATGGTTTTCCCATAAAAGGATACTATGATGATAATGGTAACTTTCAACCATTACAACCAATACCAACACCAACACCAACACCAGCACCAGCACCAGCACCAGCACCAGCACCAGAACCAGCACCAACAACACCACCAGCACCAACAGCAACACCAACAACACCACCAGCACCAGAACCAGCACCAGAACCAGCACCATATCAAATCAAGAAAATAAGTTCAAAGTTTAGAAAAATTATCAATCACCAAGTTGAGGAAAAGTAGTATTTTTTTGCCAATCTTGACG
>JAKQYE010000307.1 GCA_023356605.1 Trichodesmium sp. MAG_R02
GACAAGTGGGAAAAATCACTTCAGGTTTAGCAGTTCCAGGTAAAAGGAATAGAGAATAAAAAAACCGAAAAAAGGGAAAATATATAGTCGTTTTAATTGAGATTTAGACAAGTATTTTTTTTCTATAACTAAGTTTCAGCGGAAAAAGTTTTCCAATATAATATGAAATGACTATAGTAATAATTTTAGATTCAACATATTAATTATAACTTATTGAATGAATGAGATAATTATTAATTCTTTTGATAACCTATTCCTGGTGATTGAGTCACTAATTCTAATAATTCTAATTGTAGGAGATAACTCGAAACTTCCCCTGATGATAAACCGATTTTTTAAATGATTAAATCTCAAACCATAGGTTCGGTATAAATATGTTGAAAAATCTCAGCTAACATAGGTTTTAAATCTGGCATCAATGGTTGATTTAGTTTGGAATAAAGGCAGTTGAAGTAGTTCAGAAATTCAACTATAAGGACAAGTCGGAAAAATTACTTCAGGTTTAGCAGTTCCAGGTAAAAGGAATAGAAAATAAGAAAGCAGAAAAAAGGGAAAATATAGTAATAATTTTAGATTCAACATATTAATTATAACTAATTGCATAAATGAGATAATTATTAATTCTTTTGATAACGCATTCCTGGTAATTGAGTCACTAATCCTAATAATTCTAATTGTAGGAGAGAACTCGAAACTTCCCCTGATGATAAACCGGTTTTTTGAATGATTAAATCTAAAACCATCGGTTCCGTAGAAATATGTTGAAGAATTTCAGCTAACATAGGTTCTAAATCTGGGATTAAAGTCTGGTTTTTCTCCTCAACTAAAGATGATTTTTCCAGAGATTCTCCCACATCAATTTCTAAAGGTGGCATGGCTCCTAACATTTCTAATAATCTATCCATAGTAATCGGAATTACTTCGGCACCTTTACTAATTAACTGTAAACAACCATGAGATTTTTGGTCATCTAAACGAGCTGGTAAAACATATACATCTCTACCAAATTCATTGGCAATATTTGCTGTAATTAAAGCACCAGATTTTTGCGGAGCTTCCATAATTAAAACTGCTCTACTTAATCCGGCAATAATTCT
Source organism: Trichodesmium sp. MAG_R02 (assembly GCA_023356605.1). GTDB lineage: Bacteria > Cyanobacteriota > Cyanobacteriia > Cyanobacteriales > Microcoleaceae > Trichodesmium. The sequence continues at coordinate 1,098 of JAKQYE010000307.1, forward strand.
ATTTCGTTGGGGAAAATGTCTAGAATTTGGTTTAGTTCCTGCCGGATATTCACTAACAGCTAACCCATGTTTAACAACTTGTTCAGCTAAACTTTTATTCTCCCTGGGATAAACCATATCAACCCCGTTTCCGAAGACGGCAATGGTTCTTCCTCCTATTTGTATACAGGTACTATGAGCTTCTGTGTCAATTCCTGCTGCTAATCCTGAAACAATTGTAAACCCACTTTTTGCTAAAATTCTAGTTATTTTCCGAGTCCAACGACGACCATATTCGGAAGGGTTTCTGGTGCCGACTATTCCTACTGTGGGAGTAATACCTTGTATCTCTTGGGGGTCTACTATGCCTCGATAATATAGCAGAGGCGGAGGTGTGGGAATTTCTTGCAGCAGACGCGGATAGTCTGGATCTGCTGGTGTCCAAAAATTGGGATTCTTCTCTATGTGTTCTTTGAGGAGTTCTTCTGGGTTCATCCGCGATCGCTCTTCAACTATTTTTTTTATTGTCTGATGGCCAAATCCTGAGATATGGCCTAATTCTGTTGAGGTCGCTGTCCAAGCTCTGGCTAGGGTCTTGAATTCTTCTTTGAGTTTTTGTAGAGCAATTGGACCTAAACCACTAATTTTGGCCCATGCTAACCAATAGGCCCGTTCTTCTATCAATTATTTTGTCCTTTTGAATAATTATCGATTTTAAATTTATTCTTAGTTTGGGTTGAGGGACGAAACCTCACAAACTTTTGAATTTTGAATTTATTGTAGGCTGGGTTGAGAGACTTTTTTCTATTGACTTTTTATTCAATGTTAGCTAAAAAAATACATATAGGAAATAAAAACAGGATTCAAAACTGACTAATTTATCTGCTGACTGATAACTGACAACTTAAATGACTAGTTGCAGCTAGTTTATCGGCTGAAATTGAGGATTTTTTTGTAGATTTTTTGTTAAAAATTGGAGAAAAAAATATGGCTAATAATATAGAAGTAGTTTTCGGTTTTGACAATACTGGTAGTATGTATCTTTGTCTAATTTAGGTACCTCGAAAAGTTAAAAGTTCTGTAACTAGATTAATCTCATAAATTCCTGGTGTTAGGATGGGAATTATTTCTCATGGAGATTATTGCGATCGCAACTCTACTTATATAACTAAACATTTAGAGTGCCTAACGCACCCTACCAGACTACCAGAATTATTTAATAAACAATATGGTACAACTAAAAAAGTGGCAGTTAGTAATACTCGCTCTTCCCCCCCTTGCTGTAGTCGCCTTTCTCATGATATCCGCTGGCAGGCAAATAAATAATTGGGGGATCAACTGGGTCTGGGGAATATTCGTCTTTGTTTTTGTGGGCTGGCGTTGGTTGTTGGCGAAATGGACTCGGCCTCAAGTTGCACAAATGGAAGAGGTGATGACGGAAGCTAACAAACAAATTCTTACTACAGATAACAACGAAGCTACTAAACAACTAGAAACTACCCTCCAAGAAATTCTCAAATCATGCCGCAATGACCCCCCATTTTGGGAAGACTGGCAAATATTCTGGCAACGTTGCCAAGAGGTGGTACTTGCTGTTGCTAATGCTTACCATCCTGAAGTTAAATATCCTCTACTTAATATTTACGTCCCTCAAGCTTATAGTTTGATTCGGGGTACTGTTGATGATATTGACCTATGGATGCAAAAATTATCCCCTGCTCTCAATCAAATGACTGTGGCTCAAGCATATCAGGGATATGATATCTATCGCAAGTTGGAACCCTCAGCTCGAAAAATTTTCCAAGCTTTGGGTTTGACTCAATGGTTACTTAACCCGACGGCCGCTGTTGCTAAAGTCGCTAGTCGCCGTTACAATGAACAAGCAAATCAACAGTTGTTGGTCAATTTTAGTCAGATATTGCGGGAGGTGGCTTTGCGAAATTTGTCTCGCCAGGCGATCGCTCTCTATGGAGAAGGTGACTTGGTGTTTTCTGAGTCTGTTATTGCTCCTCGGACTCCCCCAAAAGCTGAAACTCAAACTCTTGAACAAATTATTGCACAAGCTCAACCTACTGAAACTGTTGAGCAAAAACCTGTTAATATTTTGTTGGTGGGGCGCACGGGAGCGGGAAAGAGTAGTTTGATTAATACTCTATTTGCGGCAGACTGTGCCGAGGTCAATGTTTTGCCTAGTACTGATGAAATTAAAAGTTATCAGTGGCAGGCTGAAATGGGAGAAGTTCTCAATCTTTGGGATACTCCTGGTTATGAACAGGTTAAACGGCCAGACCTGCGAGAGTTAGTTCTTGGTTATGCTCAAACTGCTGATTTATTGTTGTTGGTTACCCCCGCTCTCGACCCTGCTTTGCAAATGGATGTAGATTTTCTCCAGGATATTAAAGGAGAAATTGCTGATTTGCCTATTATTGTTATGATGACTCAAGTTGACCGTTTACGCCCGATGCGGGAATGGCAACCGCCTTATGATTGGATGTGGGGTCGAGCTGCTAAGGAAAAGTCTATTCGGGATGCTACTCAATATCGGGCAGAAATATTTGGAGATTTTTGTACTCAAGTTTTGCCTATTGTGACTGCTGATATTAAAAATGATCGAAATTCTTGGAATGTTGATGCTATATCTTTGTCTTTGGTGGAGGCTATTACTCCTGCTAAACAACTCCGTTTGGCTCGGTTTTTGAGCGATCGCGAAGCTCGTTCTGTGGCCACGGCTCAAATTATTGACCATTATACTTTTCAAATGGCTACTACTCAAGGATTAACTGCTTTTTTGAAAAGTCCGGTATTGCAATTTATTTCTACTTTAACAACGGGCTCCCCAACTTTAGCTAATGTGCTGGCAGAAAAAATTCCTGTGGAAGATTTGCCTATAGTTATTGGTAAGTTACAGATGGCTTATGATTTGTTTTCCCTATTGAGTGAGGATGGAAATTTGGGTAGTTTTGATTTGTTAGCATTGTGGCCTTTATTGTTGGAAAATTCTGCTGCCTCAGACCTTAATGCTTGGGCATTTGGTCAGGCTTTGGTAGAATATTGGATGCAGGATTTGAGTATTGTACAATTGCAACAACGGTTTGAGAATTATTTGAAAGTCTAAGATTAACAGGACTTACCCAGGCACACTGAGAAACCCCGTTTCTCCTAGATATTTATGTGTTAAAAACAATGATTTACTTTCTTAACCGGGTTTCTTTGCGTAAGTCCTGATGAACAATTTATTTTAAAGCTAATTATAATTTATAACTGAAATGGAAAGATTAGTGGAAAGCGTTATTCTCTTGATAATATAGATAAAGATTTTGAGGTAATACCCAGGCAAACTGAGAAACCGGGTTTCTCCTAGATATTTATGTGTTAAAAACAATGATTTACTGTCTTAACCTGGTTTCTTTGCGTAAGTCCTGATATAGATAAAGATTTTGAGGTAAATAAATTTAAATTAATCAGGACTTACCCAGGCAAACTGAGTAACCCGGTTTATCGTAGATATTTATGTGTTAAAAACAATGATTTACTGTCTTAAGCGGGTTTCTTTGCGTAAGTCCTGGTAAAGTAGTTAATTAGGTCTTTTAACTTCTTTGTATAGTTTAATTTTCCTAAGAACTAACATTAGTTGATTTTATCTAAATTTTTATCTATGAACAAGATATTACAAACTAAACTTCTAAATTTGATACTCCTTAGTGTGACAGTCTTGATCTTCATTTCTTGTCAACCAAATAGTAGTAATATTGACAATGATATTACCAATCGTATTACATTGGGAGAAAAATCATTAGCATTTAATGAAAAAAGCTTTAATCCTCCAAGAGAAAAAGCAGTTCGTGCAATTGCCGGTGGCCAATCTGATACTGCGATTAAAATTTTAACTGATTACTTGAAATCAAAACCTAATGATCCAGAGGCACGCATTTTTCTCAATAACTTAACAGTTAAAGACCCCTATTATACCATAGCTGTATCTATGCCAATCAGCAGTAATATGGAAGGTTCTCTGGAAGTTCTCCGTGGAGTAGCCCATGCTCAGTCTGATTGGAATTATTCTAGGTTGGATGATGGTGGAGGAATGCTGAAGATAGCAATTGCTAATGATGATGATAATGACTCTAATAATGGTACACAAATTGCACAAGAAGTTGCCACAGAGTTAGCAAAGAGAAAGGAAATACTAGGAGTAGTTGGACATTACTCAAGTGACGCTTCCATGGCAACAATCAACATTTACGAAGAGAATAAGCTTGTATCTATTTCTCCTGTTAGTACCTCTGTTGATTTGACAAAAAGAACTCCTTATTTTTTTCGTACTGTTCCTAGCGATCGAGCTGCGGCTAAAGCTTTAGCTAAATATGCTCAAGGTCAGTTAAATTCATTAAAAGCAGTGGTGTTTTATAATTCAGATAGCAACTATAGCAAATCCCTAGGTAGAGAATTTATCCTTGAATTAGGGAATTTAAATATTATTCAGCCGGAAGACTCAGATTGGGATCTAGCTCAATGGTCAGAAGATATTGAAGATTGGGGTGAGAAAGCCACTAATGTTCTACAGAAAGCAAACAGAAGGGGGGCAAATTTGTTAATGCTAGTTCCCAGTTCAGGTCATTTAGATAAAGCTCTGGAAATAGTTCGGGCTAATGAAGGAAAATTACCAATAGTAGCTGGGGATGATATGTATTCTCCAAAGACTCTTGATAAAGGTCAAGACAATGCTTTAGAAATGGTTTTAGCTGTAGGATCGGATATTGAAGTCAATGAGGGGTCAGAATTTCCCCAACGCTCTGAAAAACTTTGGGGAACTTCAAGTGTCAATTGGCGCACCATTACTGCATATGATGCAACTCTAGCTCTTGGGAAAGCAATTAATGATCAAACTCAACCAACTCGTGAAGGTGTTCGGGAGAAACTATCATCACCAGATTTTTCTGTCGGGGGGGCGATCAAAAAAGTTAAATTTTCAGATACTGGTGATTATGATGGTGATATTCAATTAGTAGAAGTCCAGAAGAAGGGCTCTGGGTATGATTTTGCACCTATACCTCATAAAGAAAATTAGATAGGGGTAAATAACAGCTTGACAAAATCTATGATTATCTTTTATAATCTATGATTATCTTGTAAAACTTATGATGATGACTAATAGATTCATTAAGATAGGTGCAGCAGCAGAACTATTAGGAGTGTCCATTGATACGCTCCGAAAATGGGAATTATCTGGAGAGCTGATACCAGACCGAAAAAGTCAAGCTGGAACTAGATTCTATGATTCCTCTAAACTTATCAATTTAGGAGATGAAGACAGTCCTACTATTTGTT
>JAKQYE010000308.1 GCA_023356605.1 Trichodesmium sp. MAG_R02
GGACTTGAATGGGTCAATCAATCTCGAAAATTGGACAAAAAATGCCGATAGCTTATGGGTGAACGCCTGTGGACTTGAAGGTGCCGTCTCCCTTGGTTGAAGCAGGAATTGAACAGCAAGCTTGTCTAGGTTTGTATAGGTTTCATGAAGCAGATGAATAGAAATTATGTTGAAATGCAGGCAAATATTTAGCAGAAGGATCAATCTTTTTTTACCTTTGATTGAATAATCAATAGCCTTATCGTTTGCTTGAAACGAAAAATACTCTTCACCTTTTTGCCTGAAATTTTCTAAATTATATCCTCTGAAACTCCTTAGTAGTTTATTCATCATGAGAATGACATTCAAGATTTTTGGGACTGAACCCAATGGGAATCAAAAATGGATTCATAGATACGGTTATGAACTTTCAGAAAACCATTTTCCTTAATCACCAGTCCTGATAAACGTAATTCTTGTTCTTCTGGAGTACCAATAAGAATTACTTTTCTTTGCTCTAATATGTCTTGATAAAGGGAGAGAAGTTGTTGACTATTTGTACTGTTTAAAACTCGATCTCTAATAGTTCTTAAATGCTCTGGTTGATCTTGGCTTTCCCAATTCTTAATAATTTTTTCTTGGACTAAATTTCCGATCCATTTACTTTCATCATTAGTTCGAATCTCAGTTTCTATATTACGAATTATTCGACATAATTTTTGAGTTAAGAAAGGCTGTCCTCCTGTCCAATTTAAGATTTCTTGAAGGAAGGTCTGAGGATTAATCACTTTATCAGTTAATCCATATAATAAAGGCTGTGCTTCATGGATTTTAAAGCTTTCTAATTCAACAGCTTGACCAATATTAAAAGGAGTTTTTCTGAGATCTTTCATCAATTCTGAGGGAGTGGCAACCCCTAGAAAAACAAAGGTAAGATAATAATACTTAGATTCTGGATTAATCATCCGTTGATTATAACAGGAACGAATCAAAGAGAAAAAGTCATCTACTGGGAAGTTTAACCGTAAAATACTATCAACTTCATCAATAAAAATGAATATTTTTTTAGGCGACTCTTGATGATCTGAATTAACTTCAGCTAACAATATATCTTCCAGAAATTGACTAAATATTTGAACAGGAGAGAGATCTAATCGCTCATTCCACCAAGCTTTAAAATTAACTTTTCTGCGTAACCCAAAACTTCGTAATAAATCAACTATTAATCCTTTATACCATTGTTCAACAGTAAGTTCAGAAGTCCCAATACGAGTTAAATCTATAGCTACACATTGATGTCCTTCATGCTTTAAATGGTTCATCATTCTGATCATTAGACTAGATTTACCCATTTGTCGAGAATTAAGAATGTAACAAAATTGACCTTGTTTTAACCCCTTGTAAAGGGTTCTGTCTGCTTGTCGCACCACATAAGTTGGTGCATCCATGGGCAAACTTCCTCCTACTTGATAATCAAAACTAGAAGATTGTTGATTACCTTTTAGTAGGTCATTTTCAAAAACTAATTCTGCTTGAGTTGCTTTAAGAACACCTAATGTTTGTGATAGTTCTTTGGTACGTTCTTCTACTCTTTGTTCTAAGGTTTGGTATAGTCTTGAGTTATCAATGGAGATAGCAGCTTGAGCAGACAGAATATTTAATAGTTCTATTCGTTGTGAGGTAAATGCCCCTGTAGTTAAGTTATTTTCTAAATAAACAATACCTTTTAATTTACCTTGATTAAGTAAAGGAATAGAGAGAATAGATTTAGTTTGGTTCGCAATAATGTAAGGGTCATTAATAAATTGACCTTCAGAAAATGCTTCATTTAGTACTACATATTCTTGAGTATGAGCAACATAATTAATGATGCTATCAGGTAATATTGGGTTTGAATTATCATGTTCCTTTAACTTGATCGGAATTGATTGTAAAATAGTAACTTCTTCTTCTATTACATTTCCTTGAACTTCAATGACCCAATTCCTTTTACTCTTGAAAATTAGAAAACCTTTTTGGGCCCCGGCATTTTCAATCACAATTTTCATTAAATTGTGCAGGAGATTTTCTAATTTTATTTCACCAGAAATTGCTTGAGATGATTTAATAACTGTAGTTAAGTCGAGAATTTCTACATCATTTCCTGTTGTAGAGATCGTCGTACTTAATCCTTGAGATTTCTTCGGATTCGTTATTCCTAATAAATACTGGGGGTATTCTGATTCTAATTGTTTAACTTTGGCTTTTGCTCCCCAACGGATGTAACAATGATAAGCATTTCTTAAGTACAATTGACCGATTTCTTCTCTCCCAAAGGTGAAATAAAATTCAGATGCTCGTTCGTAAGCTAAGGCTTCTTCGTGGATAAATTCATATTTTTTTGCTCCTTGAATAGCTTTTTCATAAAATTCTTCTGCTTGCCAATTTTGCCCTAATATTCTGGCTTTTTCTGCTGCTACTAAATCATATTTATGTTGAAAGTTTTCTAGGCAATATTGACTCCATATTTTCATACTCTCCTGATTTTTTTCTACCTGCTCTAGTAATTCTTTTTGCTGTTTTGTATTAGCATTATTGTAATAAGCTATCAAAGAAAGGGAATAATAGAAATTATCTTGTGGTTTTATTAAATGCCCCATCTGTTCTATCACATATTTTCTAGCATCTTGACTACTCTTGAAAGCTATAAAGTAATCTTTTAAAAAATAAGAAACAAGTGTTTTGCCAAAATAGTAAACAAACAGCAAATAAACATTCATCTGATTCTTATGCATTTCTAAATATGCATCCTCTTCATCTTGAGAATTTCCCAGCAATAAACAGTATTTATCTTGGCTTTTATTTATTAAGTTTCTCGTAATATTTATCAGCATCTCTATCTGAGTGATAGAAAATTTTTGATCTATCTTTTTAACGATCTCAGTATGTGTTATAAAATCCTCCTCAACTTGCTCTAAATTAACTCCTCTAAAAAACCTAACAAGGCAATATAACATACAGATATAACAAACACATTCATTACTTCCTATATTGATGCCTTTTTGTATAGTATTAAGTAGTTTTTCTTCTACTATCTTGTCATTTATGGGCTTTCTCCAATGCCATATATATGCAAAAAAGTTATGGATTACTAAAGCTTCGAATTTAGTAACATTGTATTTCTCTAGTAATCTGAGAGATAGTTGTCCAAACTGATACCCAGAATCAATATCTCCTATTACTCCATATAGAAGTGCTCCATAAGTAACATAAATAGCAGCAGCTTGAGGAGGATTATTATATCTTATACAAAGATTTACCTGAGTTAAAATTATCTCCACATATAATGACATATTTGTTGTCACTGTTGAAGTTCTAACTTCCTGCAATATTGATATGGCTGCTAGTTTATAAGGATCAGTTAATTCAGGCAAATCAGCTAATTCTGCAATCTTTTTTCCTTTTAATTGCAATTTTAGTGATTCATTTTCTTGTTTAATCCTATTTTTTATTTCACTTTCGCCAACAACTTTTTGGGATAGAGATATCCCCAGTTTGGCTAAAGCTTTCAAAGCAGTATCAATTGCTTTCTGTGTCTGAAATTGAGCAAAATAAGACAAAATTATTAACTCATAAACTTTAACTTTATTAAGAATATTTTGCACTTTTTGCAGAATAGTTCCAGATAATTCTTCAATTTGCTCCCACTTGGCATTTAAATATAAACTTTCTAAGGTTTCTACATGAAGTTCTAAAGTCAATTGATAATGATGCTGCCAGCTATTTTCTTCTAATAGTTCTAAACCAGCTTCTAAGTATCTTAAAGCTGGTTCATGAGCTGTTGAAGCCTTTGCTTTTTTACCTGCTTTAAGATTGAGTTTAATTAATTCATGTTTTTCTGATTGTTCAGTTATTAAAGCACTCCCTTCATTCAATTGATTAACCATATCAAATATATTCTTTTCTAACTCATATTCCCTAATATTTCTCAGTAGTAGACGACCTATTTGTAAATGTAATTGCTTTTTCTCATCTTCTGGAATTAAAGAATAAGCAGCTTGTTGGACTCGGTCATGCAAAAATTTATAGGGGATGCATTTGGCTGATTCTGAATAGTTTTCTGGCAGCTCATTTGATAATTCTTCAGCATTCCAAAGTAAAACAATTTTATAGTTATTATTCAGAGGATTTATTAATCCTTCCTGAATTGCATACTCCAATTCTTGGGCAGTAGTTGTTTGAGATTTTCTATTAATAATCGAAAGAATTTCTAAATTAAATTTGTTACCAATACAAGCTGCTAATTTGAGAATATTTTGAGTTTTTGCCTCTAATTTTTCAATTTTACTTACCATCAATTCTACTACATTATCGGTAATAGATACCCTTTTAATCTCTTCTATATCCCATTGCCAATAACATTTTTGATGGTTTTCTGTATTAATTAAAGATTGAGGAGCTTGAAATGCTAGCAAACTTTCTTGGTACAAATAATAGAGAAGTTGAGTTAGGAAAAAAGGATTACCATTGGTTTTGTTCCTAATTAACTTAGCTAAAGGTTTTGAAATTTCTGAGCTGCAACTGAGGGTATCAGCAATTAATTGATTAATGTGGGTAAATTTTAAGGGCGAAAGGCTAATTTCATTAACTATAACTTTTCCTTGCTTAATTTTATTTAAGGTATTTATTAAAGGATGGTTTGAACTAACTTCATTATTTCTATATGCCCCGAGCATCAGAAAATATTGGTTGTCAGAATTTGATATTAATTGCTCTATTAAATTTAGAGAGGGTAAGTCTGCCCATTGTAAGTCATCAATAAAGATAACTAGAGGGTGTTCTTTGTCACAAAAAACCTTCAGAAATCTTTGAAAATATAAATTAAAACGATTTTGACTTTCACTTCTATCTAGCTGTTCAACTGGTGGTTGCTGCCCGATAATTTTTTCGAGTTCAGGAATTACATCAATCAGAATTTGACCATTATTTCCTACAGCTTCTAGAATCTTTTTTTCCCAACTTTTTAGGGCTATTTCTGCTTCACTTAGTAGTTGATAGATTAAGTCGTGAAAAGCTTGAGAAATAGCTGAATAGGGAATATCTCGCTGTAATTGGTCGAATTTTCCCTTAATAAATTGTCCTCGTTTTCGTGTAATGGGTTTGTGAATTTCATTAACTAAAGCAGATTTACCAATTCCTGAATAACCAGAAATTAGAATCATTTCTGTTGTTCCTTGAGTTACTTTCTCAAATGTGTTTAAAAGTTGAGCTATTTCCTGTTCTCGACCATAGAGTTTTTGGGGAATATGAAACTTTTTAGAAATATCTTGACTACCTAAGGTAAACTGATCAATTTTTCCTAGAGACTTTAATTTATTCAGGCAGATTTCTAAGTCAGCTTGAATTCCTAGAGGATTTTGATATCTTTCTTCCGGAGCTTTAGCTAACAATTTGATGATGATATTAGATATAGAATTAGGAATATTGGGATTGAGTTCATGGGGTGGTAAAGGTTGTTGTGCAATATGACAATGAACTAACTCTATTGGGTCATTTGTTTCAAAAGGAAGTTGATTGGTTAAAAGTTCATAAAAAGTCACGCCAAGAGAATAAAAGTCACTGCGATAATCTATTCCTCGGTTCATTCTACCTGTTTGTTCTGGGGCGATATATGCTAAGGTTCCTTCTAGTTGATGAGGGGGAAGAACTGTGAGAAATTCTTGGGATAAGCGGGTAGAAATCCCAAAGTCGATAATTTTTAGTTGACCTGTTTGGGGATTATAAATAATATTGGAAGGGTTAATATCTTTGTGGATGATATTATTTGTATGAATTACTGCTAAACCTTTAGTTATCTTAACGGCAATAGTGAGAAATTCTTCTAATGTTAATTGAGTTTGGGGTAGTAATAACTTTAAAGATTGACCCCCAAAGTCCTCTAAAAGTATGACTAAACTGTTCTGATATCGGTATAAATTATAAACTCTAATGATATTATCTACATTATTCAAAGAACGAGTAATTTCATATTCCTGTTTATAACGGGTCAGTTCTGAAGGTGTAGGATAGTTTTCTTTCAGGATTTTCAGTATAATGGGTTGATTATTTGGTTTTAATAAGCCTTGAAAAACTAAGGAATTAGCACTTTCATATATTTGCTTAGTAATTTTATAGTTAGTTTCCATAATCCTTATAATGACTCAGCTGTAATTTAAGCTTCTTAGCCAAATTTTATTAGACACCTTTACCTGTTGCCTGTTGCCTGTTGCTTGTTACCTAAAAAGCAGTAAGATTTTTGCCATAAATAAAATGGGATTGCTATAGCAGTCCTCAATAAGTGGTAACATATTTAAAATTATAGTCATTTTAATAAAGAATTGAGACAAGTATTTCTTGCTATAACTCGCGTTTCAGCAGAAAAAGTTTCCCATTCTTATCTTAAAT
>JAKQYE010000309.1 GCA_023356605.1 Trichodesmium sp. MAG_R02
TCAAATCCACAAATCAAACCCCACTTTCACATCGAAATTATCGAACCCAAGCACGTTTACCTCCTAGGAGAAAATTCCACCGACGCCCTCACCGGAGAATTCTACTGTCAACTCATCCCCCTATTAGATGGTCAACATAGCTTTGAGGAAATCTGTGAAACCTTAGCAGAAATAGTAGACCCAGAAGACGTAGAATATGTTCTTAACCGCCTCAAAACTAAAGGTTATTTAACAGAAGCAACTCCCGAACTACCCCCACCTGCCGCTGCATTTTGGTCATTACTCAATGTCGAACCCCAATTCGCCTCGGACTGTCTCCAAAAAAATACGGTTTATATCGCCTCAGTGGGAGAAACAACCACAGATTTATTAATCGAAAGTTTAACAGCAGTGGGTATCAAAACTAAACCTTGGGAAAACTACCCACTCACATCAGACCGCAACGCACTATTAGTTGTTCTCACCGACGACTACCTCCAACCACAATTAAAAGAAATTAATAAAACCGCCCTCTCAGCTAGCCAACCTTGGTTGTTAGCAAAACCAGTAGGGGGAGTCCTGTGGTTGGGTCCCATATTTGAACCAGAAAATACAGGATGTTGGGAATGCTTAAGTCAACGTTTACGGGGACATCGGGAAGTGGAAGCCACAGTTTTGCGACAAAAAGAAAAATCTGTTGTCTCCAGTGCTAGCAAAAGAGATGTTACTGGGTGCTTGCCTCCTCCTCCTGTTTTCCTTCCTTCAACTTTGGCAACGGGAATTAATCTTATAACTACGGAAGTTGCCAAATGGATAGTCAAAGAAAGTGGGGTAGAAATGCCAAAGTTTACTACTCTCGCTGGAAAAGTGGTTACTTTCAACCAAGCTGACTTCTCCACAACAACTCACATTTTGAGTAAACGCCCCCAATGTCAAGCTTGTGGAGATTCCAAGTTACTCCAAGAAATGTCATCTTATCCTCTCAGTCTCAGCAGTCGCAAAAAGCATTTTACCACAGATGGCGGTCACCGGGCATTCACTCCCGACCAAACAACCAAACGCTACAAAAAATTGATTAGTCCCATTACAGGAGTTGTCAGTGCTTTGGTGCGAGTTTCTGACCCGGAAAATCCTTTAATTCATACTTACAGTGCTATCCATAGTTTTGGTGCTGCGAAAAGTCTCGGTGCTTTGCGTCGTTCCCTGCGTCATAAAAGTGGAGGTAAAGGTAAGAGCGATCGCCAATCTAAAGCCAGTGGTTTTTGTGAAGCGATCGAACGTTATTCGGGAATATTCCAGGGAGACGAACCTCGGAAAAAGTCAACTTTAGCCAAATTGGGAAAGCAAGGTATTCATCCAGAAAGATGTCTACATTTTAGTCCGACTCAGTATGCTAACCGGGAGGAATTGAATGCTAATTCTAAAGTAGCTCATGATTGGATCCCCCAACCTTTTGATGCCAGTCAAGAAATTGAATGGACTCCAGTGTGGTCACTGACGGAGGAGACTCACAAATATTTGCCTACTGCTTGGTGTTATTATGCTTATAAATTGCCCAAAAAGCATAATTTTTGTGTAGCTGATTCCAATGGCAATGCTGCGGGCAATACCATAGAAGAAGCAATTTTGCAAGGTTTTATGGAATTAGTTGAGCGCGACAGTGTGGCAATTTGGTGGTATAATTCTTTGCAGCGTCCGGGAGTAGATTTAGCAAGTTTTGACGACCCCTATTTATTGGAAGTGCAAGAATTTTATCAACAAAATCAGCGGGAGTTATGGGTATTAGATTTAACTACAGATTTAGGGATACCAGCTTTTACTGCCGTATCTCGTCGAGTTAATGAAGAATATGAGCGAGTTATTACTGGTTTTGGAGCGCATTTTGACCCGAAAATTGCCATTCTGCGAGCAGTAACGGAAGTCAATCAAATTGGGTTGGGAATGGATCAGCAAGATATTAGTCAGATGGAGGAAGGGACCCAGAGATGGATGACCACAGCAACTTTAGAAAGTCATCCTTATTTAGCTCCCCATCCAGAAATACCTGCTAAGGTTTATGGAGATTATCCCAAGCTTTGGAGCGATGATATTTATGATGATGTTTTGACTTGTGTGAAAATTGCTCAAGAGGCAGGAATGGAAACTTTGGTATTAGATCAGACTCGTCCGGATATTGAGTTAAAAGTAGTTAAGGTTATTGTGCCTGGGTTGCGTCATTTTTGGTCGCGCTTTGGCAAGGGGAGGTTATATGATGTTCCGGTGAAAATGGGTTTGTTGTCTGCAGCGTTGCAAGAAGAGGAGATGAATTCAATGCCGATGGTGTTTTAAGAGGATAGGTGGTAGATGCCAGGAAGCAGAAGTTAGAAGGTAGGAGGGAGAAGGTTTTTTGATAACTGCTGATTATCCGAACATAATCAGGACTTACGCACCAAGCGCTATATCTAGTAGGGATTAACGGCCGTTAACCCCTTCCATGATACATCCGGACATGATACAATCAGGACTTACGCACCAAGCGCCCTGGTAGCGGCTTGTTGGCATTTGCCCTCCTCTATATATACTTTTTCAATAAGAATGAGATACTATTTGGCATAATAATTACGAATAATTTCATCAATAAATGTATTGATAGATAAATATATTCTAGTTCTTTTTAATGCACTAAAATTATGTTCTATATCATTTAAATCAGGAGAGTTTTTTTTTGCAAAATAGTAATTGAGGATCCCCTGCTTCTGCTAATTCTCTAATAAAGTTTTTTCTATGAATTGGTTAATTATCCATAATTAGTACACTGGGAATTTTTAATGATGGTAATAAATGTTGATCTAACCATTGTTCAAATCCTACGGCATTTAGGGTTACTTTAAATATAATCGGTGCCATTAAATCTTTTTTATTTTTTCTTCTACCGGCTACTAAATTTTCTCTTTTTCCTCGTTTTACCTCTGGCTGACCATAAACTTTTTTCCCTTTTTTTGAGAAGGCATAAATACAGTCTTGATTATCTTTTAAACCTTACAGCGCTTTTCAAATTGATGAACTACATCGCCATAACCAAAATTTTGTAGGGAGATTGCATGGAACGTCCCTACTGTGGTCGACCGACATGAAAAATGCTGTATTTATCAATAAATGCAAGGCTTTTACTTCCAGATTTTTTGATAAAATTTCGTAGTTTATGATAATACTTTATTCTTTCTTCTCTATTTCTTTCTCTATGACGAAGTTTTTTTTTCTAGTAATTTTCATTCTTTTCAAACCATAAAATATAGCTGTAGGATTAACTCCAAAATTTTTAGCTCTGTCTGCTAATAATCGACTCTGGATTTTGTTTTACATCTTTTTCTAATTCTTTACAATCTAATTGTATTCGACGATATTTTACCTTAGTTGCTGACAATTTTGGGCGAGATAACCATCTATATGTCGAAGCTATTTTTTCCCAAATATATGAGCTAATTCCGTGATTATAACGCCATTTTCTAAAAAAATATTATTTTGTTTTAAGTCTAAACTGTAAGGTATGGTTCAAAATAGTTTCTAGTTAACCTAATTTTATTATACTCATTTTTTGTTTCAATCTTAATTAAAATAACTATAATTCGTTTTACAAGGAAATTCATTTTAGTAGACCACAGTAGGGACGTTCCATGGAATGTCTCTACAAGGTTTTGGTTGTGACGATGTGGTTTATAAATCTCAAAAGCCCTGTAAAGTACAGATAGGACTAAAGCTCTACTACAAACCATATGCTTTTTTATCACTGATGCTCCAGAGGTGATCAGGACTTACCCACAGGCACTACATGAGCGTGAGGGCGAATGCTATTCCCCCCTACATATGGCATCCATAAGTTAATTTGCGTAAGTCCTGATGATATAATTATAGCAATGCTACTGAATTTAGTATAAGGCCAGAGCGATCGCCTATGCCTCCCCCAAGTTAATAGATTTATTTAACTCAATAACTATTCTAGATTTTCTCAAGGCAGTGTTTTCAGCCACACTTAATGGCAAATATCTATTTAGTAGCCAATCAAACTCTAGTGAATGCTTACTTTATTGTAAACCTAACCTCTGCAAAATAGGAACAATAATATAATGACTGACACCCAGACAAAAACCACTAATACAACCTAACAAACCAAAAAAAGCTATACTCGCAAGAAACTCTAATAAATTAGGTTGACCTTGAGTTACAACAATAAACTCTAAAGATAGCTTAGGAAATATATTTAATTGCTCCAAACAAACAAAAACTACCGCTGTCAGACCAGCAACCAGCAAAGCATAAACCAAACGATGCTTTCTTAAACCCAGACCTAGAGTCATAATACCAGTCCCTACTCCCACAGAAAACTTACCCATAATTTCTAGAATAATTAAATCCTCTCTTGTCGTGTAGACACTGGTAGCAACTTGGGAAAATTCCCAACACAACCCACCTAAAACATAACCAACCATTCCCATAAATGCAGTCCGCCAATAGCGACGACGTTGACCAAAACCCCCTACATCAGTTAAACCGACTCCAGTTCCTAACCCTGCCAAACCAAAAACAAGAATTTCCGGCCCAATATTCAGGGAAACATCTGATACCAGAAACCAAAAATTAGTAAATAAACCAGCAAGGCGATCGCCAACTCCTGACCAATAAGCAAAAATCAATCCAAATATCGCCCCAATACTTCCCCCGACCCCTCCCAGTATCATTTCCCAAATTGTATCCACAGAACCTACAACTATTTGATGAACTATTTGGGATGCAGTATGAGAAAATCTACTAATATTCTTACCCAGTTCTATCAACTGAAGCTTCAAAAAAAATCTCACCTTTGTGAGAAAAGCAAATATTCCCAGAGACCTCCTTTGCTGTCGATAAATTTTAGCTAAACGAACTTGAACTTCTGCTGCTGTAGCTGGTCGTTGAGCTGCATCTAAACTAACCATATCATCAAGTAAATTAGCCAAAGTGGGATTCACAGGTTTCAACTGTCGCCACTTCAGTTTGGCAGTAGAGGGGTCTTCCAATTCTGCCGGATATTGGCCAGTCAGTAAATGAATGCAAGTACGACCCAAAGCATAAAAATCTGTAAAAGGACCTATTTCACCTCCGGCAATTTGTTCTGGGGGACTATATCCAGGGGAAAATAACCGAGTTGTACTGGGTTTTATTGGAGTTTCTGTAGGTTTGATTCTATGATTACTCATTTGTTTGACTCCCCCAAAGTCAATGATTACCAGTTGACCCTTCTTTTTTCTTTGATGACCAGAAAAAGTTGGGGATAATTTTGTCACAGAGGAAATTTCAACTCCTCGCAACATTAAATTAGATGGTTTAATGTCTCTGTGAATAATTTCTTCGTTGTGTAGTTTCGATAAAATTTCTATCGCTTGGAATAGCCAGTCAATCACATAAATATCAGGACATCCTTGGGGATGTTGTTCGATAATGTCCTCTAGGGTACAACCATCAATTTTTTCCATTACCAAACATGGCAAAAACCATTGGCTAGAATGGCCAACCTCTGACTTACTTTTTCTCCTGCGGAGGTGAAAATAGTCTTCTGGTTCGACTTTAGGAATGCCAGAATGACGTAAATTGGCTAGCACCCAAGCTTCCTGGTCAAATAGCTCGAGAGCTTTCGGGGAGGTTTCCAGTAATACTTTTAGGACACGTTCGGTTTGAGTTTTCTGGTCCCAAACAATGTAGATTTTGGCAAATCCACCTTTACTTATTTTTCGTAAAGGAATGTAGCGATTTTTGAGCAGCACAGGGGTGCCACAATTTTGGCAAAACTTATTGCCCCATGTCTGGATTGGATTTGGACAATGGGGGTTTATACAGTGGATTTTTGATAATAGGGACTGATGTACAGTCATTGTCAGAAGTTAGAATTTAGAAGTTGTTTTTGTAACGGGAATTTTAAGCAACCCTCCAAGACATTTCACAAAAACATTTCGCCTTAAAAGGCAGAGTGTTATACCCATTTTTTTTGATCGAACCTACCTGCACAAAACTAATATAGCGTTTCATTAGAGAATACAACGATTATTTAAGACCAAAATCCGGTTATCAGAAGGTACTCTCTCAGAATTCTCTCTAATCATCTACCCTGAAAATTTTAAGAAATGTTAAAAATTCTTCTCAAATTGACAAAGGCTAGATAAATATGCTAGGGATGGTTAAAAATAATAACTTGGGTTAGTATTTCACTTGGACTTTGGACAAAAAGAAAAATTGGTTAGCGTAATATTTACACTAACCAGTCGGTAATTGTATTAGAAATCAAATCTGGAATTATCTTCTTTTCTCATATTATTTATCATCCTGA
>JAKQYE010000031.1:0-15583 GCA_023356605.1 Trichodesmium sp. MAG_R02
CAAATGCTTGTAAGACAGTATTACACGAACGTCCATAAAAACCCAAACTGGTTAAAGCTTGAGCTTGATTAATTTTGGTACCGATAATACCAGTTTGATTTTGATTTTGGCGATAAAGTTCCTCTGCTTTTTGCCAAATTTCTAATGCTGCTTCTGCCTTTCCTTGTTGTAATAATTGAGTTCCTTCTTGAACTAGATGAGTGGCAGAAGATTCAGCTAAAGTGGGAGGTAAAATATTGATTCCCACAGTGATACAGAAACTTAATAGACTAATGGCAAGCAATTTTATGATCTTCATAATAAATAAATATATAAATGTCTAAACAATAAAGGGTGTGTTGGGTTTCACTTCGTTCTACTTTCAACTACTTTCAACTACTTTCAACTGGTGTGTCATACTTACCGTAGCTTCATCCTATCAGTTTACCTCCCTGCTCAAAAAGAAAAAGGAGTGGTAGAAAAAGAAAAATAAAACCCTTCCTCCTGAGCCGTTTTATCTCGCGAGTCCACATCCACTAAAGGAATTCCATAATCTAAGCGCATATTTATCTTCTCCCATAAATTTACCTGCAACCCCACCCCCGCCGCCGCCAAAGCCTTACTTCCTTCCACCTCTTCATCATCACTATTCCATGCTACCCCCCCATCAATAAACGGCACTACCTGAAATAATCTATTTTTTCCAGATATCCAGGGCAGCGGCAAGCGCAACTCCACTGTTCCTAACGCTCCATCATCTGTTAAACGAGTATCCTGACCATAGGCTCTCACGCTTCGATAACCTCCTAAACCAAACTGTTCTTTAGGCACCAAATCAAATGGAGATAACTGTAGATCTGCTCCAACCACCAACAAAGTATTTTTGGCTAACTCACGCACCCATTGTCCCTGACCCCGCCAATACAAAAATCGACTATCCGGTTCACTACTATTCTTTGTGGCACCTAATATTCCCAACCCTACATTCAACTGAGAGTTCAATGCCAAAACTTGATTTTTTCCCCGTAGTTGATAATCTTGGGAAAACTGCAAAATTGATAACTTCGTTTCCCCATTTTCATCAGCACCCTCAGATAATGGATAATTCTCTCCTAATATGGAAGTTTGACTATCTCGCTTTATTGCAGATAACCCCAAAGTTAAGGTTTGCCAGGGCGTTTGCATTATTGGTTGACTAAATGATAGTCTGTAAGTATTTGAATTTGACTCAATATCAAGTCTTTCAAAAGGTGACTCTACCACCTTATTATCTCTGTGGCGATAAAATAGTTCGATACGACCATTACTAGAGTTCAGAGGAATAGCATAAGATACTTCTACCATATCGCTGCCATCAGTATTCGTGTAGAGAGTATTCAAACTGTCCCCAAAACCTGTAACATTCCTATGGCCTACCTCTACCCCTCGCCTGAATGTTCCCACACTTGGTGCCCTGCCATTATTACTGATAGTTTCTATTTGCCAGGGGTTAGCTGTTTCTATTCTTATGTCTAACCTACTTGTATCTGGGCGGACTCCGGATGAAAGTTCCGCAGATATAGTTTTGACTAAAGGGTCTATTTGTAATAGTTGTAGGGCAGACAACAATTTTTCTTGATTCAGAGGAGCTGTGGTAGCTTTTTCTAACCGACTTTTGATATAATTTTCATTTAATCTACCTTGGATATTGACGTTGATTTCACCAACTTTTCCTTCCACTACTCGAAGGGTGACTGTGCCATTGTCAGCCATAGTTTGGGGAGGAATAAATGCTCCCGATGTGATGTAGTTGTTTTTGGTATAATATTTTGTAATGGCAGTGCGTGCTGCTATTAGTTGAGCAAAGGTGATGGGTTTATTTAGATAAGGTGTGAGTTGTTGTTGTAGCTCTTGGTTGCTAAATTTTGTGTTACCCTCAAAGTTGAATTGTTTGATAGTAACTTTTAGAGGTTCAGAAGTTGAGGTGGGAATATTTCCATTACTGCTTGCGAGTAGATAGGGTGGGGGTTCAAAGGCGTCTAATTGTTTGCAGTTGGGAGGTATTAACCAAGGGGAGGTGGGAGTAGCAGTTTCGGGGTTGGTGATCAGTTCAATACCTTGGGAATTAGAGATCCAACCTTGTGCTTCAATGAATTCTTGCTCTGATGGAGTGATGGCTTTTGGAGGAGTAACTGAGGTTTCTGAGCCTTGCCAGATGTGGGTGGGAGTAAAGGGATCTTCGAGAGTTGGTGGTAAGCCACCTCTTCCTGTAATGATGAATTTGCTGTTTTGTCCTTTTCGGCAAGGGTTTTGGTCGAGGAGGTTGGAGATATCTGGGATGGTATCCTCAAATTCTACTAGTCCGTCACTAGGATCTACATCAGGGGTGTTGATATTGACTTCTCCACTGAATTGGGGTCCTAATGCTGAGGTAGCGGTGATGTCGCTTTTGTCTGTTGGTTCAGGACGGAATTCTGTGCCGAATATGCCTGCTGCGGTGATCTTGACTCGGCCTCCAAATCCTTCGACAGCGTTAGCAGAGATGTCGCTGTTGTCTGGGGCAACTAGGTTTTCCGTCTTAATAGTAATATTACCTCCAGTAGCCGTGCCTTTAGAATTAGTGGTGATGTTGCTGTTGTTGCGCAGGATGAGGTCTTTATTATTATTGATGGTAATATTGCCTTGAGCCCCTGCTTGGGTTTCAGCTGTGAGACGAGCTTGGTTTTCGAGGCGGATGTTGTTGCTGTTGATTTCTAGGTCGCCTGCGGGTTCTGGGGTGGCAGATTTGACTGTGATTTCTGCTTCGTTGCGGAGGTTAAGGGTTTCGGTGTTGATGGTTATGGTTCCTGCTGCTCCTGTTGCTTTACTTCTTGCTTCTGCGGTTATTTGGCTCCCGAGCTTTTTGCCATCAGGAGATTTGCCTATTATTTCTATTTCTCTAGCATAGATAGTTATATTTCCTGCATCTCCCTGACCCAAAGTCTTGACCGCGATCTGCGCTCCATCTCGCAGCGTTAAACTTTCTGCAACTGTAACCTTCAAATCCCCTCCATCCCCTTTTCCTCCTTTATCGACTTGAGCATACAACCCAGATTGAGTCCCCTCACCACCACCAATTATTTGTATGTTTCTAGCAGAGACTGTTAAATTCCCTGCATTTCCCTGGCCAAAAGTAGTGGTAGAAATCAACCCTCCATCTCGCAGCGTTAAACTTTCTGCAACTGTAACCTTCAAATCCCCTCCATCCCCTTTTGCTTTAGGCTCGACTTGAGCATACAACCCAGATCGAAACTTCTCACTACCACCAATTATTTGTATGTTTCTAGCAGAGACTGTTAAATTCCCTGCATCTCCCTGGCCAAAAGTAGTGGTAGATATCTGCGCTCCATCTCGCAGCGTTAAACTTCCTGTCTTCAGGTTCAAATATCCTGCATTTCCTTGCCCTCCAGGACTTACAAGAACCCTTATAATCGTGTTTTGACCAGATTGATCATCAGATTTTCCTTTCAGCTCTACATTAGTAGCATCAATAGTTAAATTACCCCCTTTTCCCTCACCTATTGTACCAACAGTTATATCGCCTTTTTCTCTAAGGTATAAGCTTTTTGTGTCTATTGTTAAATTTCCGCCTTTACCTGTTGCTTTTTCTTCTACCTCTACTGTAATGCCACTACGAATCGTACCATCAGTATTTGTTCCCAACAATTCAATGGACTCAGATGCTCCAATACTTGATGTAGCCCCATCATCAGACATCTCGGTGTTCGCTAAAATTCTTGAACCATCCAGTACTTTAATATACCTACCTTGAATTTTAAATTCTCCTGCTCCCTCTCCACTTACATCTATAGAACTCTCTGAAGATAGTTGAATGCTACCGAATACAGAGATTTCGTCATAGTTGAGGGGATTGGCAGTATCAGTGATTCCTACCACACCACTCTGAACACTTCCTAATTCAACGCGTCCTCCAATTGATGTGAGGTTTCCTCCCCTTAAGGATATATCACCACCAACTAAACCTAAGGTTTGGCCAAGGCCTACTTTCAATCCTTGATTCCGGTGACCTCTTTCGTATGTAAACTGATCTTTCTTGAAGCTTATTTTATGACCTTGACCCTCAACCAAAATACTACCAGGGTTTTTGGGCAACCTCAACCCAATGGGAACATTAACTGTGAGTAGTGGGGGTGCTTGAGGGTCTGAACTAGCAAATTCAAATCCATTTTTAAATAAGATACTATCGGCAGTAGCTCCATAGAATGAACCTTGGACATCCAGTTTAGCTTTAGGCCCAAAGATTATGCCATTGGGGTTAATGAAAAATAAATCAGCTTTTCCATCAACACCCAAGGTTCCTAATATATTAGAGCCATTGTTTCCTGTGACCCGAGTCAGGATATTTTGAACTCCATCAGGGTTGCTAAAGTAAACCCCTCGTCCCTGTTGAATGTTGAATTCTTGAAAACTGTGGAATAAGTTGGCCCCTCTTTTGGCCCCGCCATCTATGCGATCGCTTTCTATTCCATTAATATTGATATTCGGTGTGACGACTGAATTTTCTTCTCCTAGTTTATTATCTGGTTGGAGTTGGGCGATCGCTCTAGAGATATCAACTCCAACAAAATATGCCAGAGTCAAAGATAAGGGAAAAATTCTCCGGAATAGATTTAGATTTATGTAATGTAAAAAAAAATGCAGCATAATAGGATTTGGCGTTGGTTAATCAAGGTATGAAAATAAAAATTGAATAATCTCAAATATTTGTTATTCAATAGTTTAGCAATTACCAACAGATACAAACCATACCCTAATTTACCAAGGCCTAGGATTTATGTGACAGCAGAAAATTAAATTTTATCCATCCAGGCACCTCCTTCCTCGAAGAGCCAAAAAAAGTTGCCAGGGGGAAGGTTTTGCCGAGAGGAAACAGACATCATCCACAACCATGCCGGGTAAGTTCTACTAGTTTGTACCTGTGGTTTGGTAATTACACCACGATATGATATCGAGAGTTGTTTTAGGAATTAAGATCAAAAAAATGGCTAAAACCCTATCAGCCCAGGTTTATAGTACTCTTTAGCTCTTAAATCGCGAAAACCTAGGGCTTTAAGCTCTTATCATCCTCCAGTATCACCAGTATCAGATCTTTATGGACTTGGTGGACTTGAGGAGCTCCCGGCGCAATCTTTGCCACATGACTGCGCCATGGTCATCGCAGTTGGCATCGTAATTAGACATATCATCAGTATGGACATGGACACCATGCTCATCCCAATTTTTTTAATCGGGAGACGGAATGAAAATTTATTTTCTTTGATCATTTTACCTGGCCTAAATTAACGATTACTATAAATATACCTCATGATCCACCCAAAGTGCTATAGGCGCCAGATAGATTTTTTTGGTTGAGGAATTTGGTTTATTTCGGGCTTGCTGATTAAATATTAAAGCATTAACATAAGGGTTTCAGCATTTTTAGGATCGAAAAAAGTGTCTAGTTTTCGGTCCTGAGAACTCAAAAAGTTGGTATTTTGGGCTGACCACTACAGAAAAATCAAGGGACAAATATATCCGGCCACCTTTCCCCTCCTGGGAGGAGTTAGGGGCAGGGCTTTTTCATTCTCCAAAATTAGTAGTCAATTTTTGGAGAAAAGTTATGTTTTTTCCTCCCTAATATTACTCAATTCTAATTTAATTAATTCTGATTTTTCCGGAGAACAACTTTATATATTTTTTGAGCTTAAAAACTTAATCTCATGATTTTTAAACAATAGATTATCGTTTTATTCTCATTTTTTATCCGATTTGTTTTTACTAAAAACATATTTTTATTGTCTATTTAAGTAGGGAATGCTAAAAAAATTTCCCAATTATTTCCTAACCAATATATTCCTTGTTTTATTGAGTCAAAACCAAAACTTCGGTAAACATTCATAATTATTGTGTACAAAAGTGAAAGATTTCGAGCTGCTTGTAGTTCTCTTATCTTTAATTTATCTTCATTAAAAATCACATCTTTTACCCAATGTACTTGATTTTCTATTAACCAATGTCCTCTAATTTTTGCTGCAATTTTTTTTGATGGTAATACTTTACTACTAATATAATACAAAGTTTCTACTGTAGGCTGGTTTGAGGGACATAGTAATATCTCGTAACGGTAACTCAACCACAATAAAGGGCGTGTTGGGTTTCACTCTGTTCTACCCAACCTACTGTTTTGAGCGATCGCCTCCTTTTAAACTGTCAGAGGTGACTTTTTACCATCAGGTCCTAAAGCATTAAACAACTGCTGCAAATTTTCAGCAGTTGCTTGATTATCCTTATCTCCTTTAACCTCAAAAGTTTTATTGCAAGCCAGATTTTCTTCTAAAACCTTAACACAAAGTTCAGCAATATCATCCCGACTAACAATACCCTTAATATTATCTCCTTGGTCAAATATTAAAGCTTGACCACCTGGTTGTTCAGTCATCCCACAAGGTCGAATTACAGTATAAGGAATACCACTAGAACGAACAACCTCTTCTCCTTTAAACTTCCAATTTAATATGCCTTTTAATTGATCATTAAACTTAACTGCTGGAGGTTGTTCATCTAAATTTAATCCTGGTCGCCCTGGACGAGTTACACCCGCCGAACTAACCAAAACAAATTTAGGTAATTGGTCACTACCATAAATTTTAACATACTCAACTTCTAACTGAAAAAATCCTGGTGCAAAT
Organism: Trichodesmium sp. MAG_R02; assembly: GCA_023356605.1. Taxonomy (GTDB): domain Bacteria; phylum Cyanobacteriota; class Cyanobacteriia; order Cyanobacteriales; family Microcoleaceae; genus Trichodesmium. The sequence continues at coordinate 6,687 of JAKQYE010000031.1, forward strand.
CTAGGATTAAGTTCTCGGTTATATTCAAATTTACTCAACATTAATTGGTAAGAATAAATTTGACTAGGATTAAAAGGTTGAGCATTTTCCACAACCTTAGCACGAAATACTGGAATTAAATCTTTAAATGGAATGCGAATAGTTATCCAGATATTGTAAACGGTATCAAAAGAATAGCTATAACCAACCCCATCCCATTTGTCTTCGCAACGCAAGAAAAATTTATAACGTTTGCCATCTCCTTTCACCCGGAGTTCTATACCAGCAGACCCCAATAAATTCATTGGGGGATCAAAATTGCGGGTACGGACAGATACGAAACCACCAGAGTTTTCTGTAGAAACATTACCAGAGAAAACAGCCCCACTATCTGTGATATCAATAGAACTTTCGCTAACACCCCCCATAACAACATCGTCTAATGCACCCCAGGTTTCTTTGAGATCTTGAGTGGGGTTTTTGAAGTCAAATAGGATTTTATTATTACTTGGTTGTAGTTGTGGTTTTGCTGCTGCTACTAGATTTTTCATCCCTTCATATTCCACAAGTTGGGGTTCTTCAACGACTTCTGGCATAAAAAATTTGATGCCTTGATAGTATTTCTCCCGGTTTGGGCTATCTCCCTCTACAGGTTGGACTCGCGTACCTGTACAACAAATAATTTTGCTAACATCTTTGAAGATTTCAGGAGTGAGGGTTTCTGGTTTGGTAATGTCAGCAGTTACTATTGCGACATTCTTACCGAGAACTTTTTCAGCCTTTTTGGCATCTCTCACAAGGCATCGTACTTGATAACCCCGCTTCAGTAGCCTAGGTACAATTCGCTTACCAACTCCACCATTAGCACCTACTACTAATACAACTTCTGATGTGTCTGCCGGTAATAATGTCTTTTCACCAAATAATTTTTGTAACCATTTAACACTACCCACAAAGGGGATAACCCTAAAATAGGCTAGGGTTTGAAATAATCTACTTGGCTTCCATTTGGATTTTTGGTTCTCAGTCACGGACATATCCTTAAACTCTTCTCTTACATATATTAAGATATGTTAAGAAAAATTGCCAAATGACTTGAAAGCAGTTTTCATGTGGAGAGACCACAGTAAGGACATTGTATGGAAGGTCCCTACAAGGTTTTGTTTATGGCGATATAGTTCATCAATTTGAAAAGCGCTGTATACTGTTTCACGGAAGTTAAAAGGAAGATTTTATAGACTCGAAACTCTAACAATATACTAGTTTTAGGCAGTTATTTGACATTTCAGCATGAGATTAGTAGGGTGGCCCAAAAAGCCCACATCTAGGCCAAAATAGATTTTAATAAGTGAGTAATTAAGTCTTGTATTCCCCTCTGGACTTGCCCAAAAAAACCCGGTTAAGACAGTAAATCATTGTTTTTAACACATAAATATCTAGGAGCAACCGGGTTTCTCAGTTTGCCTGGGTAAGTCCTGCCCCTATCGGTTAGATTTAGTATCTTTCCTATGGAAGACCCTCTTGAGTTTGATAGTCTGATCTAACCATGATATTGACGGCGGCTAATTCCATGGCTAGGTGAGTTTAACATTAGGGGCGATCGCGAAGAAAATCAAAATGGTCTAGTAGCAAATAAGACTACTCCTTCAGCACTGAGCAAAATCAACAATTTTTTCCCCTAGGATAACATTATTTTGAGAAAAATTAACATACTATCATAGTAGTCAATAACAAGGTACAATTGGCAAGATAACCTGATTAAATTAACTAAGGGATATATGGAAACAATTGACTGGGAAACTGTAATTCCTGCTGGAATAGCAATTACTATCTTTCTTGGAGGAATGCTAATGATGTTTACTAATTTCTGGACTGATGGAGTTTATCAAAAGCAAAAAAGAAAAAAATAAAAAGCTGAATTATTGCGTTATTATTGCGTTTTGATATTATATTAAATCCCCTAGTATAGGTATAAATAAACCACAGAAACACCGGGTTTGCACTTATAGTCATTTAATTTAAAAATGAAACAATTTTTCCCCTGAAATTTTATTATCATAACAAGAAAAACTTGTCTCAATCTTAAGCAAAAAGACTATATATTCTACCATGGTAACATCCGTCTCCTATAAACCTAGTTTATCATAACACTCCACTGGCAAGCAGATCGGATATTACCCTCAAATAAAAATACGGAATTAATCAACTATAAACAGAGATTTATAATATGTTTGACCTCAATAACATCATCGAATTTTCACACCTATATTGTGTAGAAATCTGTGGATTTCTAGTACCTACAAATGTATTAGCAAGTTTACAGCCAATATTTTTTACAGTCTTCCATCGACCCAAAAAAGAAATTAACTTAATGGCATTAGTAGCCAGTTTTTATGCTTTAATAATCATCCTTCATGTCGCAAGCTGGTTTATTGTTGGAGTAGTTAGAATCCAAACATTTATTCTTTTGTGGTTTGCTAGCTGTTGTTTAATAACGAATATTTGGGCAGTTATTCATAGTTCTAGTATGAGAGCAACTATAAAATTTTTACAACAGTTTATAGTTAAATTTATTAAGAGTATAATTTTCCATAATCAACAGATTATTCCAGAAACAAAATAGGATTTTGAGCAGAATAGTGTAGAGATTAGTCTCAATTTTTTCAGCAAAATACAAACAATTAAAATCCCAGTAGTGATGCATAGTAATACTGAAAGAGATAAGGAGCTGATAATTTTTCGCCATGGGGAGCGAGGGAAAAACCCAAGAGCAAAGTCTAGTGAGTAGGAAAAATACTCCCATCACCCCACCTCCCCATCACCCTATTCCTATTGGACTCAAAAACAATTACTATGGAGAACTACTAAATCCCTACACTACACTCTCCGTCTATTTTTGTGGAGAACCCAGGGCAGCGACTGCTACTCCAATTAATAAAATAACTATTCCCAATAAAATAATTAGAGAAGGCGCCTCGCCGAAAAATAAATAACCCAAAAAACTGGCTCCAACAGGTTCAAATAAAACTGCTAAAGTAATAAAAGTAGGAGAAACCCAACCCATTGCCCAATTAATACTTGTATGTCCTATTAATTGAGGTAATAACCCTATTCATAATAAATAAAAATAGACAGAACCAGAATGACCAGAGTAGCCAACACCAAAAATAAAAGGAATTGGCAATAATAGAATTGCTGCTATAGTATAGACTACCACAATATAGCCTCCAATACTAAACCCCTTGGTTCGAGCTTGATATCCCAGAAATATATATAAACTACTTGTCCAAGCTCCCATAAGGGCTAAAAAATTCCCCAGAAGAGAGTTACTACCTGGAGTTGTCCCACCAATATCTGCTAAACCAATCATTAGTCCTCCCGCCATAGCTACTACAATACCAATAATTGTCTGACGAGAAAGTCTTTCCTTTAAGCACCACCATGACAAGAAAGCTACCCAAATGGGGTTAGTTGTGACAAGAGTAGTCGAAGCTGCGATCGAAGTGTAAGATAAAGAAGTAGTCCAAAGAGCAAAATGAGCCGCAAGGCAAACTCCCGCTGCAGCTCCATAGATTATTGCCCCTGGTGGGAGATTTTTCCACTTAATTTTCGGCCATGTTGGCACTAATAATAAAGAGGCGATCGCCACTCGTGAGGCAGCTATTACCAAACTAAACTCTACTCCACTCCTAAATGCAGATTGACTTGCTAATCTGATTAATGTTGCACTAGTAGATATTGCCAATATACCAGTAGTTAGAACTAATATAATTAACCATTTAGAAAGTTTCATAAGTAAATAAAAAAAAATGGTATTATTGAGTTATACAATTATTAGTTGAGTATGCTCAAGCTAACTATTATAGTTTTAATTATTCTTATAGGTTCTTCCCTTTGTTCTGCTACAGAAACAGCTTTACTTTCAGTGTCTCCTATTAAAGTACAACAGTTAGCCCAATCTCAAAAAACATCAGCATTAGCACTCTGGGAAATTAAGAAAAAAATTAACCGCCCCATTGTCACTGTTGTGATTATTAATAACATTTTTAATATTGTTGGTAGTATCTTGATTGGTAATATTGCTGCTTCAGTTTTAGGGAATGCTTGGTTAGGAATTTTTTCGGCTATTTTGACGTTTTTAGTAATAGTTTTTGGCGAAATTATTCCTAAAACTTTGGGGGAACGCTATGCTATGCAATTTGCATTGACAGTAGCTTTGCCTGTACAGGGGTTGACTTTTATTTTTACTCCCATAGTCTGGTTCATGGAAAAAATTACATCACCTTTTACTCAAGGAAAAAAATTACCTACTACTAATGAAGCAGAAATTATGTTTTTGACGAGAATAGGATACAAGGAAGGAGTTATTGAAGGTGATGAAGCTGAAATGATTGGAAGAGTATTTGGGCTAAATGATAAAAGTGCATCGGACATTATGACACCTCGAATAGCTACTACTTATTTATACAGTGATTCAACTCTAGCTGAGGTAAAGTTAGATATTATTGGTTCTCAACATAGTCGAATTATTGTCATAGGAGATTCTATTGATGATATAGTTGGTATGGTATTGAAACATGAATTACTGAAAGGTATAATTGAAGGAAAGGAAAGTCAAAAAATTACTTATTTTATGCGAGATGTTAGGTTTGTTCCAGAAACATTGAGGGTTGATTTATTGTTGAAAGAATTTCAGAAGTATCGTCAACATTTGATGGTTGTTTTAGATGAATATGGGGGAGTGTCGGGAGTAGTGAGTCTAGAGGATGTGCTGGAAGAATTAACTGGTGAAATTGTGGATGAAACTGATCAAAGTATTGACTTACAAGTTGTGGCAAGAATGAGAGGAAAGATCAAATTAAAGGATTAGTAATTTTAATTATCAGTTGGCGATATATTACTCCTTTCACAACAGAAAAAAATCATGATAATCTTTTTGTTTTTAATAAAGTTGAGAATAATTTTATCTGCTAGTTTTAATTTAAAATTATGAACTATAGCAGTCCGCCCATAAGGCGCAATTTTACACATAAATAGTTGAGGACAGTCAAGTATTTGACCATCTGCAAAAAACTTAAATAGCTACTTGACTATTTTAAAAGAACTGCAAAGATTATAAAATGTAATAATGAAATTTCTGGGCAGATATAAATGATGAGTTAAAATAAGTAAAAGCTAATCGTCGCTTACCAGTATTGAAAAATATTTAAGGTGAATGGGAAGGATGGGAAAAATCAAATCAATCTCAAGAGGCGATCGCAAAAGAAGCAATTTTTTGGAGCTCCAGAGAATGAAAAAAATCTGGTGCTGCTCCTGGGGAAAATTTCTGAGTCTCACGGGGTGACAAGCTAGTTGAAAGCTATATGTACAATGTTTTTGCCTTCGGGGACTGAAGAATATTTCAACAAAAAGAAAACCCTCAATACGAAAATGCTGGGGTGTCAGAGCGATCGCACTACGCCCCCTCGCCCCCTTCGAGAAGAATTATTCAAGCTGTATTATAATATAGTTGGGAGTTACGCAAAAAACCCGGTTAAGACAGTAAATCATTGTTTTTAACACATAAATATCTACGAGAAACCGGGTTTGCGGAGTTTGCCTTCGTAAGTCCTGATAGTTTTATTAAACTCCTCACATGAATTAGTTTATTGTTAATCAAAAATTACAGTCTAATTAATCACTGTATTTATCGCTTAGAGTTCCCTTTGATAATATAGTAATTTATGACGATTTTGGCTCATTAAATTTTCTACTAATTCCCAGATAAAATCATCATTTATTACCAAATAAATCATAGATAATCCTACCAAAAAAACTACTTTTTCTTCTTTCTTTTCTACCTTGTTCATTAGTTCTTGATATATATTCTTGAACCCCTTTATTTTTATTTTTTTGAATTTAAATGAACTAATTGTGTATAAAATAGCTATTAATAAAATTAAATTATTCAATCTCGTTTCATTAGCCTTAGCTGATACAAGAATTGTCACCACCAGTTTTATAGTCTTTAAACATTGCTTCAATTCCCATTCTCTGGCTATATATTTTTTTAATCTTTTCTCTAAATCTTTTCAGGAGATGATAAATTGGAGAGAATATACTATTTATCTAGAACAGATTTTTGACGATATTTCTATTTTTTATACACGAGTAAATTATATGTTCTTACCTTCAAAATTTTGTATTGGGGAATATATGGTTCAATAATAGTTTAGTCTCGACATTCGACATTTACTTTTAATTCTGAGAGTTTACAATATTTTTACCTCGTTTAATCATCGTCTATTTTTTTTGTCTAAAAACAAAATATACATCAAGCTTGTGATATTTTTTCAAGCCGAATGTGGGATTATTCAATTTATTGTCTCAAATATACTTGATTGTCTGATGGGGGAAAACATTTTTTAAAAAAAATCATGTATAGAGGCAAGCAAACTCATTTAATCTTCATGATATCACTAAAATTGTGAGGATGGAACCAAAAATTCTTTGACGCCCTGATTTTTTGGAGCTTCCGAAAATGAAAATATCATAGCCTTTTTACTGAGGAGGGATAGATGGAAACAAATAAAGAGTTACAATCTAGAGGCTTTGGTCTTTAGAGGCGACTAGCCCCCACTGACACTTATGATATCACAAAAATTTTGAGCAGAGGAGGGAAGCGAAAATCCTTTGACACCCTGATTTTTTCGAAGCTCCAGAAGATGAAAATGTTTGTATTTTTTTTACTGAGAAGGGATAGATGGAAAAATCCGACCATGTTTTCTGACTTTGGTCTTTAGAGGCGACTAGCCCCCACTAACACTTATGATATCACAAAAATTTTGAGGAGGGAAGCGAAAATCCTTTGACACCCTGATCTTTTCGGAGCTCCAGGAGATGAAAATGTTTGTAATTTTTTACTGAGAAGGGATAGATGGAAAAATCCGACCATGGGAACAACAAGCAGATATGTTTATAGCTCGTGCTTTACAAGATGAAGATATTTCCGGTATTGCTATAGATGTGAAAATTCCTAAATACCTGATTGTCCCTTACCAATATTCTAACCCTCCTGCCTTCTCCTCAGCTTTCAAAGGGGGGAAGGAAGGATGCCTCGGTGTCTTACCCTTTTAAGATATCTCCCGTTGACATCCTCCACGGTCATTAGCCATGGGGAAACAACCGAGCCCTAGCTGCGATGCGAGTTGACGTTTCACAGGCTGTCGCTACTTTGGCAGTAGTCTTAGACTTGCCGAGCAGTCTGTTTTTTTGTCTGGTGTATGCCCACCCGCGACTAATATATTTATTGTGAACTCAAAAGCAACAAGGACATCACCTGTAAAAAAAAATCAACTAAAAAGTCGCCCGCTTATGGGCGAGGCTTTAAACCCAATTTTTCGGTAAGGTAGCTGAATGCTTACCACTTTTTCAACTTCACTATATAGTAGAATTTTCTACTGTCAAACTATTGAAAACCAATTCACTAAAGTTACCAATATTAACATCATCAATATTACTGCCAGGAGCCACATCAACAACTGGATCAGTAGTAGTTTGAGAAAAGCCAAATTTTTGCACTTCTCGTATTGTGTAAATATTGGGAGGTAGATCCTCAAATGAATAGAGGCCAAATTCATCAGTTATAGTTATAGGTTCCCCAATATCTAAGAGACTATTGTCATTCAAATCTAGATACAAGGTAAAGTTAGCTAAACCATTTTCTCCAGAGTTTAATATTCCATTTTTATTCGTATCATTAAATTTAATGCCATTAATTTCACCTCGGTTACTTACATTCCCAATATTGACATTTGTAATATTACTTCCTGGAGTTACATTAATAATTGGGTCAGGAGTAGTTTGGTCAAAATCTGGCGCTTGAGTTTCCCTAATTATATAAGTATCTGGGGGTAAATCTTGGAAAGAATATTCACCATTAACATCAGTAATAGTCGGAGGTTCTCCCTCATCTAAAAATCCATTTTGATTTAGGTCTAAATATAAAGTAATATTTTGTAAACCTAATTCTTCAGAGTCGAATATCCCATTAGTATTCGTATCATTAAATTTCGTACCACTAATTTGACCTCGATTATTTACATTACCAATATTGATATTTGTAATGTTACTGCCCGGAGTTACATCCACAACCTGTTCGGGAGTAGTTTGAGCAAAACCTGGTGGAGAAATTTCTCTCAAGATGTAACTATTAGGAGGTAAATCTTGGAAAGAATATTCACCCTTAATACCAGTAATAGTCGGAGGTTCTCCCTCATCTAAAAATCCATTTTGGTTTAAGTCTAAATATAAAGTAATATCTGCTAAACCCAATTCTCCAGAGTCAAATATTCCGTTAGTATTCGTATCATTAAATTTCGTGCCACTAATTTGACCTCGATTATTTATGTTACCAATATTGACATTTGTGATATTACTTCCTGGAGTGACATTAATAATTGGGTCAGGAGTAGTTTGGTCAAAATCTGGTGCTTGAGTTTCCCTAATTATATAAGTATTAGGAGGTAAATCTTGGAAGGAATATTCACCATTAATACCAGTAATAGTCGAAGGTTCTCCCTCATCTAAAAATCCATTTTGGTTTAAGTCTAAATATAAAGTAATATCTGCTAAACCCAATTCTCCAGGGTCAAATATTCCGTTAGTATTCGTATCATTAAATTTCGTGCCACTAATTTGACCTCGATTATTTATGTTACCAATATTGACATTTGTAATATTACTTCCTGGAGTGACATTAATAATTGGGTCAGGAGTCGTTTGGTCAAAATCTGGTGCTTGAGTTTCCCTAATTATATAAGTATTAGGAGGTAAATCTTGGAAAGAATATTCGCCATTAACACCAGTAATAGTTGGAGGTTCTCCCTCATCTAAAGAGCCATTTTGATTCAGATCTAAATATAGAGTAATATCTTGTA
>JAKQYE010000031.1:15683-36703 GCA_023356605.1 Trichodesmium sp. MAG_R02
AATATCATTAAATTTAACACCGCTAATTTGACCACGGTTACTTACATTGCCAATATTAAATATCAAATTACTTCCCGGAGTTACATTTAAAATTGGGTCAGGAGTAGTTGGAGTAAAATCTAGTGGAGAAACTTCTCTCAAGATGTAAGTATTAGGAGGTAAATCTTGGAAAGAATATTCGCCATTAACACCAGTAATAGTTGGAGGTTCTCCCTCATCTAAAGAGCCATTTTGATTCAGATCTAAATATAGAGTAATATCTTGTAAACCAGATTCTCCAGGGTCGAATTTTCCATTAGTATTAATATCATTAAATTTAACACCGCTAATTTGACCACGGTTACTTACATTGCCAATATTAAATATCAAATTACTTCCCGGAGTTACATTTAAAATTGGGTCAGGAGTAGTTGGAGTAAAATCTGGTGGAGAAACTTCTCTCAAGATGTAAGTATTAGGAGGTAAATCTTGGAAAGAATATTCACCATTAACGCCGGTAATAGTCCGAGGTTCTCCCTCATCCAAGAACCCATTTTGGTTTAAGTCTAAATATAAAGTAATATCTTGTAAACCAAATTCTCCAGGGTCGAATTTTCCATTAGTATTAATATCATTAAATTTAGTACCGCTAATTTGACCAAGGTTACTTAAATTACCAATATTACCAATATTGATATTTGTTAGATTACTGCCCGGAATTAAATCTACAATTGGAGTAGGAGTAGTTTGGTTAAAACCTGGTTGTTGAATTTCTCTAATTGTATAAGTATTAGTAGGTATATTATTGAATAAATAACCTCCGAAATTATTGGTAATATTGGCAGGTTCATTGAAATCTAAAGAACCATTGTTATTAATATCTAAATAAATTGTAAAATTAGGTAGCCCAGATTCGTTAGGATCTAACCTACCATTACCATTAATGTCATTGAATTTTAAGCCACTAATATTACCTGTAGAATTCAACTGAGATGCTGTTAATGTGGTCATATATTACTCCTTTCACGACAGAAAAAATAACATTTAAAAATATTATTTTCCTGTATAGTTAACAATCTTTATCCTGATAAAAATATTTTTGTCTGAAATTAAGTCCAGAATAATTTTATCTGCTAGTTTTAACTCAAAATTCTGAACTGTGTTGATAAATCCGGATAGATGACTCAGTTTTATTAATATAGTAGTCCTGTCTGTATATTGAAGAAATAGACAGCCAGAAGGTAGGAGGCATGAGGCAGAAGAAATAGGAGTTGGATCTATTTTTTAAGAAAGCTAGTGATTTCACATGCCGGGTTTAGGATTGCTATAACGCCTCAATAAATTTCAACAATTAAATAAACTCTAAGAAATTTGTTATAACCCTCTAGATTTTTGTGGATTAATCTTTAGGATATAACGACTTTTACTGTTTATAATTTTGAATAAAAAATACGGCATAATGTTATATTATATTATATAGCAGTCCGTTGGAGGTTGCGACAAATCAAAAGGTAAATAAAACTTTTAAAACTCTTACCTATTCTCTGTTCCCTGTTCCCTAAAAAACAGTAGGATTTTTGCCACGAACACTCATAGGATTGCTATATTCTATGCTGTTCAAAAATAGGACTACTAAACTGACACAGCTAAAATGATGTAATAAAAGTACATTGGGTTTGGTAAACGTAGCAAAAGCCCAAAGAGTAGCCATCAATAAATAATATTTAGAAAGATAAAATTTAAGTATAATAAAGTTTATGGTAATTGGTATTACATATTTTTTTAGACCGAACTCTTTATACTTTATACCTTATATGAAATTAGGGTAGGTAAACAATTTTGTTTAGGTGTTTAGCTGAATACTTACCCCTCGTAAGGTACAGTCGTTTTTCTTCTTTTCCATTCCCTATTCCCTATTCCCTATTCCCTATTCCTTTATATGTTGATTACCACAATAAATTAGGTTGTTTATGAGTAGGATAATTTATTTTTTCAACCTCTCTTTGATTGGGTATTGACTCTACAGGTTCAGGTTGTAAACTATCTGCATCCAGAACATTTAAGAGACTCAAAACTTCTGGATTATTAGGTTTGAGTTTTATTGCTTCTTGGGCAGCTTCTCTAGCTTTTTCATAATTTCCTAAATGATAAAAAGCTTTGCCTTTTCCTATCCAAGCCTCAGCAAAATCAGGCTTTAATTGAATTGCCTTATTATAGGCAGTGATACCTTGTTTATATTCCTGAAAATTTGTTGTTAAGATATTCCCTCTCAGATACCAAATTGCAAAATCATTTGGCTTATATCTAATTACTTGATTAAAAGATATTAATGCCTCATAATATCTATCTAAATAAGCAAATAAAGCTCCTTGGTCTCGCCAACCCAAGTAGAAATCTGGCTTAATTTTTACTGTCTTTGTATAAGAATCTATTGCTGTATCATACCTACCTAAAGCAGACAATACATTTGCCTTACCATACCAAGCTGGATAGAAATTTTCACTAATTTTTATTGAGCGTTCAAAAGCTACTAATGCTTCTTCAAATTTCTCTAAGCGATACAAATGATTCCCATGATTTGCCCATGCTACCGCACTAGAGATATCTGCTGTTTCTGGGACTTTTAAATAAGCTTCTATAGAAAAAGCTTCTTTTTTAGTTAGTGGTGGTGGGGGTGAATTTTCCAATTGAAAATTTAATCCCATATTTAACTTATCTGCCAACTTTAAAAAAGTATTAACGGGAATGCCATAGCTAAAACCAATACTCACTCTTTTGACTGAATTAGACTCTTCATCATAAATTCTTGTACCTTCAGAGGCACCATGAATTCCAATCACTCTTCCTTGAGTATCTAAAACAGGTGCGCCACTCAAACCCAACTCAGTAATATTATTATAAAAAAGTTCATAACCATGAGAAATCGGATCTTTAATAAAGGCTAATTCATAATCTTGATTAATTAATAATCCCGGACTAAATAAACGTTCTTTTTCAGCAAAAGGTAATCTTGACTCAGGCCAACCAGACACAAAAATATGGCGAAATTCTGCTTGATAATTATAATCAGCTAAAGTAGCGACTTGATAATTTTTATTACTCTGAAACTCTAAGACTGCTAAATCAACTCCTGGCAATTTAATTATTCTTTGATAATCAATTTCATATCTTTTTCCATCTTTGGTAAAAATTGCATATTCATCTTGAGTTTCTACAACGTGGTTCGCAGTTAAAACATAATAAGTATCTTTTTTCTTAGAGATAATTACTCCGGAACCGGGATTTATAGCATCAATTAATACTGTAAATTCTGTAGAAATTTGGTTGATTTTATCTGCCATTAAAGCCATAGCAATAGGTTGCTTTAAAACAATTGCTGCGTGAGGAATAAGTAACAATGAATAACTAATAAGTAAGGACTGAATGGGGAGTAAAAAATTTCTGAAACCCGATAAAAAATTGTTAAATTTCATATTTTTCTCTGAATCAAGATAGACATTTATAGTGATTTAAGTAGGTAGGTTTAATGATCCGTCAAATATAGCATTCCGTTGGAGGTTGCGACAAATCAAAAAGTAAATAAAACCGTTAAAATTTTACCTACTCTTTATTCCCTTTTTCCTGTTCCTTCAAAAGCAGTATGATTTTTCTCACAAACACTCATAAGATTGCTATAGTAAGGTCGATTCAAAACTGTGATAAGCAGTTGAGAAGTTAATTCTGAGTTTTGTGTGAGATTTTTTGTTTTAATGTTTATTTATGACTACCTACTTAATAGTTGTACAAGAGTTAAATTTAGAGAATAGGTGCTTAGAAAAATGCTCTAATTAATAGAGTTCATACAAGACAAAAACTAATACAGTATGAAACTATTAGATGAGGTTTTAAGATTACATAAATGCTCCAAAAAATCTTTAAGTGAATAGCTATAGCAGTATCAAATAATTTGTGAGAAAAACTGTATTAGTTTGGATACCAAACTCCATTTTTGTTTTTTGCTTTAACGTTTATTTATACCCACTTGCTTAATAGTTATATAAGAGGCGTCTTTCGAGCAGATAACCTTTAAAAAATTACTCCAATTAATACGGCTTAGATAAGATAAAAACTAATAAAGTATAGAACTATTAAATGACCCTTTCATATTAAATAACTGCAAAAAGATCCTTAAGTGAACTGTATTAATTTATAAGCAGTATCAAAGATTCGTGAAAAAGATTGTAGGGGTAAGGTCTCCAAATCTTATCTTAGTTATAAGTTGGAAACTTTACCCAGGATTTATAAAAAACTACAATCTATGGGCAAATTGCTATATAGGTTCATCTACTTTCCTTCTGTTTTTTTTCCTCTTTCTTATTACTAGTAGTTTTATGGAGTTTAATAGTTGGTATAGATACAAAATTTGGGGCTAATTTAGTTATAGTTTCAATAGGAATAGCAAAGGATAAATGACTCATTTGTTGGCGCAAACTTAAAGTTGGTTGGGAACCATCATGATATACATAAGGATATCCCCATAAAGGATAAGCGTGCATTCCATTAATACCAACTACTTGCCCGTAAATATTTAGTAAAGGACCCCCACTCATACCCTTTTTTATCAAATTAGTGTAGCCAATTTGATAACCCTTTTCTAAGGGGCGCTCAGACAAAATTGAAATTTTTCCTCTAGTGAATAAAAGTTCTGTATCTTGAGTTTTTTCTAAAGCAGGAAACCCAGCAGCAAAAGTTTTGTCTCCTGGAGAAAGAGTAGTAGAATTTTCGAGAAATGCAACAGTATAGGTGGAGTAAGTGCTGCGAAATTGTAATAAAGCTAAATCATTTCCTTGAAAGTCTTCGTTTTCTATTTTACTTGCTTGATAAAAAAGACCATCTATAGTCTGAATAAGATAAGATTTATAGTCAGTATCTAAAACGTGCTGGTTAGTAACAATTGTATAAACCTCTCCCTCCCGCTTCAAGATAATTCCTGAGCCCCGACTATTTTTAGAAATAATTTGAACAGTGATTGATTTAGCTATATTTTTAAGCTCTTTAATGGTACAAAAATTATTACAGCCAGCACAATTTTGACTTTGTATTTGAGTTGCTGAACTTTCCAGATAAGAAAAATTTTTAGGCAACATTTGTATTGGTAAAGAAAATAACCCACTACCAATATAAGTTGCTAAAAAAAGCGATCGCAGACTCACAGAATATTACTCTATTCCCTTGTTTGTTAAACTTTCTAAATAATCATTAAAGTTTAAATAGAAACGGGAGCTGCTTTCATATAGTGGACCTATGGCAGCACCAACCCGAATATCAAATAACTTTTGAATTGTTTCGCTAGCATTTTGGTCAGATTTGAGAGTAAATAATACCCCTTGACAGGGACCACCCTTTTGAGCAGAAACACAGACAACAGGTTGACGATTAACAATGCCAGTAGTAATGTAATCTAGTCTGCCATCATCATAAAATAATTGAAATTTGTTTGATACTTGACGACAACGAGTCATGGGACTATATCCAGCAGACAAGAAATAATTAGAAACCCAGCGAATAACTGGATAAGTGCCTTGTGGTGTTTTGACAAAAGTAGTTGGAATACCATTTTTACCTTCGTGACAAGAAAATTTATTAGGTCGAATTACAGGTTTAAATTCGTTAACTGTAGACTGTATTTTATCGCAGGAAATTTGATTATCTTGCTGACAACTTTCTACTGTTGTCTGAGGGCAACTATCATCTTCTGTACATAATAAATTATGTTCTTTTTTATGGCATAATTCTGAGCTTATTTGACAAAGTAACCTATGTTTAGGTCTGGGATAAGCATGATTATTGATACTTAAGTTAATCCCCAAACAGAAGGCAAATGCCAGAATTATTTTTGTACAAGTATTGATTTTCATAAATACTAAATTTTGGTATATTTCGATTTCAGGTTATGCCAAATCAATAATTTATAATTATTCATGACTAATATTTTTGACAACCTTCACCCAAATTTATCAAGATTTTTACTATGGCTCCGGAAAAGTATTTAAAACATTTCACACTTCTCTCTGGCAAAAGTACAATTTAATCTTTTTCCATTTTTCTTTCTGATATCAATTCCTATGCATTAATGTTGTACTTAGATAACACTTCAAAAATTGAAGTAATTAACAGGCTCTTGTAATAACTTCATGTTGATTTTTCTTATGTTGTACGGATGCCCTTATGCCGTCTCCCTACCCTACTCCCCTAGTCCCCTATTTCCTCTCCTAGGATTGGTTGGAGTGGCTCTCCTGCTATTGGGAAATGTAGAAAGGTTTCAAGGGAAAAATTGCGTTTAAAGCCTCGCTCTTTTAGGGCGACTTTTTAGTTGATTTTTTTTCACAGGTCATGTTATCATGGCTCTTGGTTCACAGGAAATATATTAGTCGCGGGTAAGTAATCCGAGACAAAAAACGGACGGGTCGGCAAGTGTAAGACTACTACCACGCGTAGCGGCAGCCCGTGAAACTTTGACCAGCATCGGAGCTACGGCTCGGTTGTTTCCCTGTACCTTTAGGCCGGGGAGGATGTCAAAACTGTGGCTAGGTCTATAGAAAAAAAGTTGCTATGAGATAAAAATCTGCAAGCTCTTTACAGGATGGGTTGCCCAGATATCCAATCCCACCTTATTTTTTTTGTAATTCTTTCTATTTTTTTTTCCATTCAATGCCGAACTTTTTAAGATAATCCCAGCCTCGTTGAGGCCAGACATGGTCCCGACCGGTTTTCTTAGCTATCCAATCAGCTACTTTGGGACCAGACCATGCCCCACCATCAGGAGCTGGTCCTTTTAAAGCTACTAATAGTTCCTGTTGTTCCTCGGGAGTCAATAAAGATTTAGCAGGTGGTGGTTGACGGTATTTGTTCCGATTCTTCACAGATTCTGGCCCTTCTCGGTTGTAGCGCCCAACAATTTCCTTAGCATAATCATAATTAAGTCCCACAACTTTAGCTGCCTTTTTGATAGACCATTGTTGGGCAATCAGAAGCAGGAGATGCCAACGACGGGATTCAATGGTGTCTGGAGCTTGTCGGTAGCGAATTTTCAGTTCTTCTATCGTTAGGTACTGTTTCAAATAGGCTTTTGGTGGCATAGCTCCTACTAGGAAGTTATGATAGTTTCCCAATTTCTCAAGCTATTTGTGCGATTTTCCGGAGAGAACCCAAGTTTTTATATAAAAAAATAAATTATACTTGACAATTTAATGGTGATATGGTTTATAGGATAAAGCACTCTTGCTTAACAGTGCAAAAAACCTACTTTCACCCTTCCGCAGCCTTGGAATGCTTGTGGAAGAAAATCTCGACAGTAGCTCAAAATCAGCAATGATTTATAGCTAAGGAAAACCCGAAGAAGCAAGAATCTCCCGTTATCTATATTTTTAACGGTGAGAGTGTCAAAATCTAATAGTTAAATTTTAGGAATGACGGTATAAGCATGGTATCCATTAGCGAGATCCATCAACAACTAATCAGTAAACAACGCTCTGCTGTAGAAATTACCCAAGAAGCTCTTGAAAGGATTAACCAACTAGAGCCGAAGTTAAAAAGCTTTATCTGTGTTACGGCAGAAAAAGCCATCGCTCAGGCCAGTCAGGTGGATGCCAAGATTGCTGCCGGAGAGAAAATTGGACCACTAGCAGGGATTCCTATTGCTGTTAAGGATAATATCTGCACTAGAGGTATCCCTACTACCTGTGGCTCTAAGATTCTAGAAAATTTTATTCCGCCTTATGAATCTACAGTAACTCAAAAACTTGTGGGTGCTGGGGCAGTGATTTTAGGCAAAACCAATTTAGATGAATTTGCCATGGGTAGTTCAACAGAAAATTCTGCCTATCAAGTCACGGCTAACCCATGGGATGTGGAACGAGTCCCTGGCGGGTCTTCGGGAGGGTCCGCAGCAGCAGTAGCATCGGCAGAATCTTTAGTAGCATTGGGTTCAGATACAGGAGGATCTATTCGTCAACCAGCATCTTTCTGTGGAGTGGTTGGAATGAAGCCTACTTATGGTCTGGTTTCTCGTTATGGGTTAGTGGCTTATGCTTCTTCTATGGATCAAATTGGGCCTTTTAGTAGAACAGTGAAAGATTCTGCTATTTTATTGCAGGCGATCGCTGGTTATGACCCTAAAGATTCTACCAGTCTTAATGTCCCTATCCCAGATTACACTAAAAATCTGAGCCCTAATCTAAGACCTAAAGGGCAAATCAGGATTGGTCTAATTCAAGAGACTTTTGGCGAAGGTTTAGACTCATCTGTTCTTCAGGCTTTCACTAAAGCAGTGGAACTACTGCAAGAATTGGGAGCAGAGATTCAGGTAATTTCTTGTCCTAGATTTAGCTACGGCTTACCCACTTATTATATTATTGCTCCGTCGGAAGCTTCTGCAAATTTAGCCCGCTATGATGGGGTCAAATATGGTTTCCGTACTAGTGAGTCGGAAAACCTCTTGAATATGTACGCCAAAACTCGCTCTGAAGGTTTTGGTTTAGAAGTTAAACGCCGAATTATGATTGGTACTTATGCTTTATCGGCTGGATATTATGATGCTTATTATCTGAAAGCTCAAAAAGTTCGTACTTTAATTAAGAAAGATTTTGATAAAGCTTTTGCTAAGGTAGATATTTTGGCTTGCCCCACTTCTTCAACTACAGCATTTAAGGTGGGTGAAAAAACTGATGACCCACTGAGTATGTATTTGTCTGATTTAATGACTATTCCAGTTAATTTAGCTGGTTTACCTGCTTTGAGTTTACCTTGTGGCTTTGATAAGCAAGGATTACCCATTGGCATACAATTGATGAGTAATGTTTTGAGAGAAGATTTACTATTTGAAGTAGCTCATGTTTATGAGCAATCTAATAACTGGTACAAATTACAACCTCAACTTTAAAAAGTTAGTTTTTGGTTTTTGGTTTTTAGTTTTTAGTTTTTATTGACGAGGCTTTAGGTGTTGATAATAGTGTATGGGTTAATTGCTACAACAAGAATTCCGGACTCAGGAAGATAGAGTTAGTAGTTAGAGGGTTTATTAACTATTATTGATTTACTAATATCTAAGGTTCAGGTCTTGAGGTCGAAGCCTATGAATATTGACAGATAATCGTTTAATCATTTCCGGGGATTACTTCCCAAATTATATTCTCAAGAGTTTGAAATGGCTAAAAGCCAATATTATCCTCGTTATTGGGAATAAGACTATTAAATTGCTAAGTCAGTGGTTTTTAGAATTCTCTCTAAAACTGGGTTAGAGACTTCGGTGGGCTGGGTCTTAGCTTAATAGCAACCGTTGTAACTTAAAAATATCTCACTAAGGTAGATTTGGAGTGAATACTCACGTCTATTAAATCTACTATGGAGAAAAGGTATGGCAGTTTTCTCATGGTAGACAACTGTAGAGGTCTCAAGGAACTTCTCTAAAAGGGTTTTTGTTCAAAGAAGTGTATCCCATTCCTCTGAAAACAGCTATAGTATTGACGAAAAGATCATTCTGTGATTGAAATGATAAGTTGTATAAAGCTGTGATTCGAGATAGAATAGTGCAAAAATCAAAAAACAATAAATTTAGAAGACTATGCCTAGAATGAGTTTACTAGATAAGGTATTTGAAGTTTACAATGGACTTAGAGTATTATTCTCACAACCTGAAGCAATGGCTGCAATTGCAGTATGTGCAATTGCTTCAGGTGGCTATCTTTTAAAACAAGAAACAGAAGGAGTTATAGTACTTTTGTCTCAAATGGACATGTTTAAAGGTCATTCAGAGAAACAGATTACAAGCATGCTCAATAGGTTGTTAAATACACTCAGCGAAAAAGGAATAAATAATTTAATAGCTATAGCTAATGATTCCCTGTATTCGGAGAATAAAGAAACAGCTTTTATATTAGCTACTAACATAATTCTAGTAGATGGGGTTTTATCTGCTAAAGAACAAGGGTTTTTAACTAATTTATATCAGGTCTTGGAAATCTCTCCAGAAAAAAAATCAAAAATTTTTCAAGCGAAATCACAAATTCATCAAGTTACTCAAAAGAAGTCTAAAAAGTATAGAATTAATGAAAATGGTGATAAAGTAAATAATAATCTAGTTTCATCATAAAATTACTAACATATAGTTGCTAAATCTATAGAAAAATATTCTTTGACCTAGTTTTAATTAAGGGTAACCATTACGGGGTGAACTACAACATCCATTATCCCATTGCTAAAAGCGTTTGGGACTGCTTTTCCTAATATGTTTAAACTTCCATTGACATCTTTAGTTTGTATTTGAGACCATTTTAAGCTTTATAAAGTCTTCTTGTCACTCGTCTACCACTAAATCTATATTTGACACCTTTTTGATAAACTGGTAAATCGTCCAAGTCTAGAAAACTTGCAATTGAAGTATAACTCTCTTCATTAATTATTGTTTTGATTCCCACTAATTTGGCTTTGTATTTTAGTTGTTCAATGAACTACAAAAAAGGAATTTGAACAAGATTTTGATTTTTTTCCCAGATTCATACCTTGTTTCCAGTTAGTGTTATTTCCTATTACTAAAATTCCTATCTGGTTCTCTATCAGAGGATTAATAATATATAGTCATTTCAAATTATATTGGAAAACTTTTTCTGCTGAAACGCGAGTTATAGCAATAAAAACTTGTATCAATCTAAATTAATATGACTATATCTGCTAGTCTTATGTAGATAATCATCAATCTTTAAATTTCTTTTTGTCGATAATCTTTCGATTACTACTTTTAGCATCCTTTAATTCTGATTGTAGTTTACCCTTTTTCTTATTATAGAATTGATTGATTGATTTGACTGGTCTGCCGTTAATAATTAAGGGTTGAAAACCTTTTTTATTTGATGTTACAGTCCCCTAATTATTCACTTCCCTTATCTACAGCAAGCATCATCATATTCTGACAAATTTAATTTTACTTCAACGGATTCGTAAACAACTTCCATAACATATAGAATTCCGGTTGCGAGGTTGCGACAAATCAAAAAGTAAATAAAACTGTGCATCAGATAATTTCATTCATAAAGCTATTTATGGGAATTTAACTAATCCCAGTCTAAGATATTTTTCGTTATTTTTTTATGTTTTTTTTATAAAATTAATAAAATATTACAATGCTAGATGATTTAGTGACTATATATTATATAGTAACCTATTTATAGGCCATAATTTTTTCGTAAGCTTGGATAGTTTGTGTAGCGATCGCCTGCCAACTATAATTGTTTTTAGCTAACTCTTGAGCGTTCAAACCCCGGCGTTTCCTTTCTGCTTCATCCTGCAAAGCTAACTTAATCAAAGTAGCCATATCTTCTATTTTACAACAACCAACCCAACCTGCCTCTGCACTTGCCACATCTTGACAAATATAAACCTGGTCTGAAATAACTACTGGTGTACCTGCTACCATTGCCTCTGCTACTGCAATACCAAAATTCTCATAATAAGAAGGCAATACAAATAAATCAGCAATTCGTAATAAACTTGTCTTTATTTCCCCTGTAACAAATCCCGTTATTTTTGTAAATTTAGCAATAGGTGAAGCCTTTATCTGTGAGTGAATTTGCGCTTCATAATTAGGGTCTTGAGGATTTGCACCTGCTAAGATAAATTGAAAATTTACCCCTTGTGCCAATAACTTTTCTAAAGCTGGTAATAATAAATTTAGTCCTTTTTTTGGTTCAATGCGAGACATAAACAAAATCATGGGATGTTTAACTTCTATCCCTTGAGATTGGAGACAATTAACTAAATTTTCATCCCTCATATTCTCTGGATGATTAACACCTAAAGGAATTACTAAATCTTTTGTAAATAAACCAAATCTTTCGGAAATTTTCGCCTCTTGTGTAGTGGTAAAATGAAGGGCAGCAGCATGAGCAATATTCCGCTTTTCTATTAGAGAAACATAAATTTTTTTGAGTTGTTTTTTCTTGCGTAAATCAGCGGGGTCTAAAGTCCCTAAAGGTCTTAAAATGTAGGGTAAATTATTTTTTCTAGCAACAGTTGCAGCTATGGTAGTTACTGGTGAAAAAAGAGCATGAATATGAGCTAAATCAAATTCAGTAGTGTGTTGATTTAACCATTGTAATAATTGTAGAGAAAACTTATAACGACGAAACGGAGAACAACGAAAATAACGAATTTGATAACCATTTTGTTTAACAGGTCTATCGAGAGGAACATCTAAAGGTGGCTGACCAGTATCTCCATTAGAATCTGTAGTGAGAATGGTAACATCTATATTCTGAGCAGCAAGAGCAGTAGAAAGTCCCAGAACCATTTGACTCGGACCGCCATAAACAAGAGATATAGATGGTAGTATTTGTAATATTCGCATAACTTTGTCCGATTTTGTTATCTAAAACTGATACAATTCCAGTAATTGCTATTAATGAAGTAGGATGCACCTAGGACCTCTGCTGGCTCTTGAATTTTCTGCTGCATAGCAAGCAATAACATTCAGAGCATTACAAGCTTGGCGATCCCCCTGACTGCAAAAACGACCCAGGTTCCTGGGACCGCCGACTTGATTAACCAGGCGCAAAAAATTACAGGCGCGGTTATTATTCCGCTCTCGGCAATAATAGTTAATCTGAGCAATACCTGCCCCACTGGCAGTATTAACTAGGTTGCAAGCTCGTGAATTTCTCTGTCCGCAAAAAATAGCTAAAGTCGCGCAACTCCTGACATTTCCGTTTTTGTAACAACTTTCGTAAAGGTTGTTAAGTTGATTTGACTCTGCGCGTAATGTTATGGACAGGAGTGTAGCGAGACTCAGGGTACCCACAAATATCCGTTTCATACTCGATAACTTAACTTTTTACATTTACCGAGAAATTTGCTTTAGAGCCTCGTCCCGTCGATAACTTAACTTTTTACATTTACCGAGAAATTTGCTTTAGAGCCTCGTCCATAAGCGGGCGACTAGTTTATTTTCTTCCACAGGTTATGTCCTTCTTGCTTTTTAGTTCAAAAGTCATTCTATGCAAGTAAGATTTAAGTATTGTATCCCACATTCCGCACTTCTTAACATTAAATTGATTAGTTTTATTTATATATCGCCCCGAATTCTTTCCCTGAAAACCTTATAGCTATGGGCATCAATTTTCACTGTCATAAAGAATTGCAGCTAATTTTCTCATAAAAAATTAGTTATTGATAAAATTTATTGATATTAAGTTCTAGAATGAAGTTTTTTCCTAGAAGTCTATTTGAAAATATAAATATACATAAAGATATATGAAGATCTGCGATCGGGTCGGTTGTATATATCCAACATTGGGATATATACATCGATTAGCAAGGCTCTGAAGGTTGTGTCCGTGTTATCTGGAATGATATAGCAATCTTCTGGGTAGTTGTGGTAAAATTCCATACTGAAAAAGTTTTGGAAAATCAAATATTTGACCATCTGCAAAAAATTTAAATAGCCACTTATTATTTCTTTTGACTATGCATGTTTGATTTATAAAATTGTCTAGTTCATCTAAAATATTCATTTTTTTTCTAGGGAAGTGGATATCTTATTATTATTCTTATTATTATTATTATATCTGTTGCGACCTATGCGCGGATTGCTATAGTCTAGCTTGCTCTTAGGAAAAGTACAAACTAGGAGAGAAAAAACCGACTAATTCTGAACTATATAGTTTCTTTTAATTTAGATTGAGACAACTATTTCTTGCTATAACTAAGTTTCAGTATAAAAAGTTTCCTATTCTTATTTGAAATGACTATAAAGACTGTTTATTGCTCATGATAGCTTCGGAAAATGCAGCAAGAAATATATTAGTTGTAGGTGGGCATACCGAGACAAAAAACGGACAGGTCGGCCAGTATAAGACTACTGCCAAAGTAGTAGCAGCCTGTGAGATTTCAACCCGCCGAGGGCCTAAGGCTCGGTTGTTTCCCAGGGCCTAACACCCAGAGAGGATGTCAGTTTGACAATAATACTTATTTCATAAAATTAGAGTACACTACTTGTCTTAATATTTATCAAATGTTGACATATGATGTGTAGCCATACTTAAGGAAATTGGTATAAATATGGTCAATTCCATAGGATTTCCCATTAGTTCGTCCCAAAGCTTTCTTTAATGATGACCTCACTTCACAATCAAAACTTTGTAGGAACGTTATATGGAATGTCCCTGCTGTGGTCTACCCATGATAAAATCCAACATTATGAACAATATAAATGATTTTAATGTAGTAATAATTGGAGCAGGTCCAGCCTGCTGTCAATGTGCTAGAACTTTAGCAAAATTAGGATACAAAATTTTACTATTTGAACAACACAAAACATTTGAAAAAAATAATTTTTCTAGTGCAGCAACTCCCAAAGAAACTCTTGATAAATTTGACTTACCAGAAACAGTGGTTGGAAGTTATTGGCAGAAAATTAGTATTATTACAACTAATATTAATCAGACTTGGGCATCCCCCAAAACTTTAGGAGCAGTTTTAAATTTTGCAAAACTTAGAGAATTTTTGGTAGCAGAAGTAGAAAGTTATAATGGTAAAGTTTGTATGGGTTGTCGCTATACTAGGCACTTTCAAGAGGATGGAAAAACTATTGTAGAAGTTAGGAGTTCCGATGGTAAAAAAATTGCTGTTAGTACGGAAGTTTTAGTTGATGCAACTGGATATGCAAGAGCAGTTATATATGATAAAAAAAGCCGTCAACCTCAGTTCTTAACTGCTGTAGGAATTGAATATTTAATCGAAGTTGAACTAAGGGAATATGATAAATATGCTAATGATTTAAAATTTTTTTTAGGTCATAAATGGATGCCGAAGGGTTATTCTTGGATATTTCCTATGGAAGCAGAAAAGCAAAGATTAAAAATTGGTGTAGCAAGGTTTAATTTAGAACATAAACAAATAGTAGAAACTAAACCAATGAGGTGGTATTTAAAACTATTGATTCAAGATTACATGAAGCTTGAAAAATATAAATTGATAGATATCCATGGTTCAACTGTGAAATACTCTGTAGGATTAAAAGATATTTATTATCAAGATAATGTTATTGCCATTGGTGATGCAGTATCTACTATTAATATCTTGGGTGGCGAAGGTATTAGACATGGTATGGAAAATGCAGAAATAGCTATTAAATATATACAAAAATATCTCAAAAAACGTTTATCTAGTTTTCGTCCATATCAAAAAGAAATGCAGAGACGATATGCTATAAAATGGAATATCTCTGAACAAATGTTGCGGAGAAGATATATGCAGGATAGTGATGAATCAATTGATAAAGGAGTGAAGTATTTAAAGTCTTTGACAATAGAAGATATGATGAATATTTTGTTTGAATACAATTTTCAAAAGTTGTATAAAGGATTGGGTAAATATTTACAACATAAGGTAAAGTTAGTCAGACAAAAAATTAATAATTTATTCTCTTAAAAGAAGTAGGAAAGAAGAAACAGGCTTCAGAGAGATCAAAGATTAGGTCACCATATTGAGGGTAGATTTGGGACATACTAAAAGAGGATTTACCTTACATAAAGTCATGGCTAAACTTTTCTCAACTTCCATGACTGGGATATAATGACCTGACTATCGGCGATCGCGGCGCAGTTTCAATTTAATTAAGATATCCCACCCTCTTAAAAGAAGCTTTTGATTTTTGTTTTGTACTTTTTTGCCGAAAAAACTGTTTTTATGGTGTGTTTAATTATTTCAACTTTATAGTATAAGAGTGATGATAATTTTTTATTGTCATTAGCTTTCTTTGAATAACTTGTGAACCGTTTTCAAAAATATTTCAGCCAACCCTACTTAATAATGTAAGTGATCCTAACTGTATCATTAATGCATGATAATTGGTATAATTCTAGCTTTGTGGGAATAGAAATGAAGAAAAAACAGTACCTAACCTTAGTAATACTATTTCTCAAAAACTGTTCTTTCCCATTGATATAACTATATAAAAGGTAAGCACTTAAACAAAATTGTTTACCTACTATAATTTGATGTAAGGTATACAGTATAAAAAGTACAGTCTGACAAAATGTATAATTAATTTTGTGTGCCCGCTTATAATTGTAGATAATCTATATGATCAAAATTTTATGGTATCTTTGCTATATATTAAATTTTGAGGAAATAAGAAATAATGAATAGGGATAAAAATATTTCCACCCTTCCCATCTGCTTTTAAATAGAACAAGTATGGCTTCTATATTGTATTTTTGTTTATCAAAGAATCAGGGAAAAATATGATGTCTAAAATCACAGAAGTTAATCCGATTATTTGGGAAAATAACCGCGTTTTATTAATTGACCAAACTCGCTTGCCTGGAGAATATAAAATTGTAGAAATTAACAGTTATGAAGAGATGGCACGAGCTATTAAAACTATGATAGTTCGTGGGGCACCAGCTATTGGTGTATCAGCAGCTTATGGAATGTATTTAGGGGCAAAAGAAATTTTCGTAACTGATAGAAATGAGTTCTTAGAACAGTTAGAAGAAGTAGCTGTAATGTTACGAAAAACTCGCCCAACTGCTGTCAATTTATTTTGGGCAATTGAACGAATGTTGAAAGTAGCAAATAAAACTCATGGGTCTGTAGAAGAAATTCAAATAGCTTTATTAGAAACTGCTAAAAATATTCATGGAGAAGACTTACAAACTTGTAAAAATATAGGCGATCGCGGAGTAGAATTTTTACCAACTACTCCAGAAAAATTGAACATATTAACCCACTGTAATGCGGGTGCTTTAGCAACTGCTGGTTATGGTACAGCATTAGGTGTTATTCGTTCCGCGTGGCGAGATGGAAGGTTAGCTAAAGTCTACGCTGATGAGACTCGTCCCCGTCTTCAAGGTGCAAAACTTACTGCTTGGGAATGTGTCCAAGAAAACATACCTGTCACTCTAATTAGTGATAATATGGCGGCCCATTGTATGAAACAAGGTTTAATTCATGCTGTAGTAGTGGGAGCTGACAGGATAGCAGCCAATGGGGATACTGCCAATAAAATTGGTACTTATAGTCTAGCCATTGTCGCACTTGCACATAATATTCCTTTCTTTGTAGCAGCGCCTCTATCGACTATCGACTTTAAAATATCTGATGGTAGTCAAATACCTATAGAAGAAAGGGATACAAGGGAAATATATCAAGTGGGAGAAACACGCATTTGTCCAGAAGGAGTAGAATTTTATAACCCTGCATTTGATGTTACACCTGCAAAATTAATTGCAGGAATAATGACAGAATATGGTACAGTTGCGCCGGGAGAGTTAGAACAATTTCGCGCTAAAGGGAGAATGACCTAAAAGCTAACTGCAGCTCTATCTGTCTCAACTAACCTTTCCAATTCTGTAACCAGACGATCTAACTCTATTACTATTGGAGTGGAGTCAGCTTCATGAAATGCAGCTACAAGCGATCGATAATACCAGAGGGTTCCCTGTTTACCACCCTTAAATAAATCCCACACTACATCACCTTGGGTTCGATAGTCTTTCAAAATAGATCTAATATTATGTAGTTTATCTGCGGCAGAAACCAAGCGAACTGAAGGCAAAGTACTGCTAATACGAGCAATATAAGCTTTTTTACGTTCTGCCCAAGGAGGTTTCGGAGTAGTATCTGTGTCAGTACAACCATCCACTATTTCTGTCACCCTTTCCCCAAAACGTACTCTAATTTCGGCACGAACAGTTTGCCCACCTTGGTCTTCTATAGCATCGTGGAGTAATGCTGCTATGGCCTCATCTTCATCAGCACCGTACTCGAGGGCAATACTAGCTACCCCCAAAAGATGGGAAATGTAAGGAACTTTACTTCCTTTGCGAATTTGTTCAGCGTGTAACTCAGTGGCATATACTAAAGCTTGTGTAAAACGGTGGGAAAGTATCATTTTTTTTTAAGTTAAAAGTTAAAAATAAGGAAAATCTATCACTTTTTAGATAGTTAATTTCTATGGTGCAATAATAATAAATCGTTTTGCTTTTGTATTTAGCTCAACTTGAGAATAATTTTATGGATAAATTTCGAGTAGAAGTTATTGCTGTGCGACTCGTTGGCTACTGAAGAACCCCTTGAAACGGGCATATCTAGCCCCCATGGTCATGAGGGTTATAAATATATGGCCATGAGGTAAACTCTTATATCTTTGATGGTGAAATTCCATCCGCCTTGTTGTTGGGCTGACAGCATAGGCCACACTGGGGAGAATGAACATCAAACTGGTGAAGCTGGCCTAAAAGCGGGAAAATACCGGTTACCGAGGAACGATACCGCAAGCAAAGGCTGACAGGTGGACGAATAGGAAGGTAATCAAACTCTCGTAACTTCTAACCATTCCAAAGGTAGCTATGGAATGTAGGACGAAAGTCAGGGGACCAATGGATAACTCTATAGTGATAGAGCTATCAACAACCATACCGAGTCCTCCGGGAGATTTTACCCCACTAAATCAGTCGCAATAAAGGAATAAGGGAACGAGGAAACCTCTCTTTGACACCTAGGAATTTTAGGTCGAGAACCTAGGGAGCCATTCAAGGTCAATCTACCCATTAAGGACGTAGGTCTTAGGGAGAGTAGGATTGGGTAAGAAGCATATTACATTGCTGACGTACCCACTGTTAGACGTAATGTAAGGTAATTAATAGCTATGAATAAGGCTAAAACACTAGAAAGAAGAGTGGGTAATCCCAAGCCCTTTTTAAGTGTGGCATGGAATACAGACGATATACTGTCTCAAGTAACTGTCAATCCAAATATCAAATGGAAGGACATAAAATGGAAGCGAGTTGAAAAGAATGTATTTAAGTTGCAAAAGTTAATTTACAAAGCATCCAGCCGTGGCGAAATCCGCAAAATGCGTAAGTATCAAAGACTTCTGAGCAAAAGTTATTACACAAGGTTGGTAGCTGTTAGGGGCGTGAGACAGGAGAAGCAAGGCCAGAAAACTGCGGGAGTAGATGGTATTAAAAATTTATCCCCCATGGAGTGGTTCAACCAGGTTGAACTATTAAATTCACCCCTTCTCAAAGCAAGTCCAACCCGTAGAGTCTGGATACCAAAACCACCGAAGAGATGAAAAGCGTCCGTTAAGCATTTCTACAATGTACGACAGGGCGCTACAAGCTTTGGTGAAGTTAGGTAGGTCACCAGAATGGGAGGCACGTTTTGAACCTAATAGCTATGGTTTTAGACCTGGACGGTCAATACATGACGCTATAGAGGCTATATATGTAAGCATAAAACAAAAGCTCAAGTATGTACTAGATGCTGATATATCCAAATGTATGAGCCTCATCAATCATAAGAATAAATGCGCATTTTGTGGTTTAACCTTTAGACCAACCGACCTCATGGAAGTTGATTATGTAATACCAAGGTCTAAAGGGGGCAGTAAAACTTATAGAAATAAAGAAGTATTACATCGACATTGCCACGATACAAAAACTGCCTCAGATAACGAAACATATCCAGAATGGATAGGAGATAGTGGTACTAAGGTAGGGATGTACCCTTAACTTGGGACGTTTAGGAGAGGAGCCGTGTGAGGTGAAAGTCTCATGCACGGTTCTGAAGACGAGCCAGGCAGGGCAACCTGCTGGGCTTAGTTTAACAAAACTCTACATCCTCAACAGGTAATTTATACAGCTTTACATCAAGATGTGCGACTCGTTGGCCAGTAAACCAAGAAATTGGGTATAAATGGCCATCCCTGGTCAATACATGAGGACAACCTCGACTAAGGGATAACTCTTATGTTCTTGTAGGTGAAATTCCTACCGCTCTGTTGTTGGGTTGACAGCATAGGCCACAAGGTAGAGACTGAACATCAATCCTTGAAGCTGGCCTAAATGGGGTTAAAGCTATAACTACTAAATGAGTGAAACTCCTAGCAAAGACTGACAAGTAGACGAACAGGAAGGTGATCTAAACTCTCGTGAGTAATAACCATTCCAAAGGTAGTTATGGAATGTAGGACGAAAGTCAGGGGATCTATGGATAAGATCATATCTTGGACTTATCAACAACTATACTGAATCCTCCGGGAGAATTTACCCTACTAAATCAGTCGTAATAAAGGCATAAGGGAACGAGGAAACCTCCCTAAGACGCCTAAGAATATAGGTCGAGAACTTAGGAAGCCATTCAAGGTAAATCTGCTCTATAGGTAGCAGGTTTTAGGGGGAGTAGGATTGGGTAAGAAGCACCAAATGCAGACGTACCCACTGTTAAACGTAATGTAAGCTAACAAATAGCGATGAATAAAGCTAAGACACTGAAAAGAAGATTGGGTGAGCCTAGATCCTTTTTAAGCGTGGCATGGGATACAGACGATATACTGTCCCTGGTAAATATCAATCCTAACTTTCAATGGAGATATGTGAACTGGAAACGGGACCTGAAGAATGTATTTAAGTTGCAAAAGTTAATTTACAGAGCATCCAGCTGTGGCGAAATCCGCAAAATGCATAAATACCAAAGACTTCTGAGCAAAAGTTACAACGCCTGGTTGCTAGCTGTTAGGAAGGTGACACAAGATAAACAGGGAAAGAAAACTGTGGGAGTAGATGGAATTAAAAATCTATCGCCTATGGGACGATTTAATCTGGTTAGCCTACTGAAAACACCCTACTTCAAAGCAAGTCCAACCTTTAGAGTCTGGAGACCAAAACCAGGGAGGGATGAGAAGCGAGAGCTGGGAATGACTAATATGTACGACCGTGCATTACAAGCCTTGGTGAAGTTAAGTAGGTCACCAGAATGGGAACCATGTTTTGAACCTAATAGCTATGGTTTTAGACCAGGTCGGTCAATTCATGATGCCATTGAGGCCATCTTTTAAACAAGGATTTAAAACCCTGATTAAACCCTCTTCTGAGAGTATTAAAACTCATTATCGGAAATTGGCAGATATATGTGATGATCACAAAACTGCCTCTAGCAAGGCTTTAATAGCCAAGTTAAATCCGATAATTAGGGGATGGGCTAATTATCGTCATTTTAATTTA
>JAKQYE010000310.1 GCA_023356605.1 Trichodesmium sp. MAG_R02
CCCCAAACTCTGGGGAAAATCTCAGGGAACTCAACAAAAGAATACCATACTCGATAGTCAAAAAAGGTAAAGGCAAAGAGCGTAACTCAGAAAAAGGGCGATTAACAGCTTCATCACAACAGTTTTTATTTTAGTAGACTACAGTAGAGACGTTCTTAGGAAAATCCCTACAAGGTTTTGGTTATGACGATGTGGTTTATCAATCTCAAAAGCGCTGTAATCTAAAAATTTGTTTTTCACATCTGTTAATAGTTGAACCTTTCCTTGATTGTGTCTTCAAATATTTAGTCTTAACTCTAGTTAAGTATTAGGTAGGTTTAATTATAGTCATTTCAAAAAGAGATGGAAAACTTTTTCTGCTGAAACTCAGTTATAGCAAAAAATACTTGTCTCAATCTAAATCAAACAGGACTATATCTGTAAAATAGCAATAGAGATTCAAAACCATGATCAACATTTGATAACCTGCTTCTAGATTCTTTTTCATATTTTTTTGTTTTAACGTTTATTGATGTCTGGATAATTAATGATTAAAAAGTTTTGGTTTGTACTAGGGCTTTAGCCCTGAAAATATATACTTTATTGTTCTATGATATGATTTAATAAATAAATTTTGTAGTTGATCATAAAAAAAATTATGGACCAGAAGATTTCCCAATTGTCAAGTTATCGAGAAAATTTTCCGGCTTTAGCTAATAAAAATTATTTGAATTATGGCGGTCAAGGGCCCCTCCCTAAGATATCTTTAGAGGCAATTTATGACTCTTATCAAAAAGTACAAAATCTCGGACCTTTTTCTCAAACAGTTGGTGAGTGGGTGATTAATGAAACAGCTTTAATACGAAAAGCGATCGCTACTGAATTAGGAGTTTTTCCAGATACTATTACTTTGACAGAAGATGTTACTGTAGGTTGTAATATTCCACTTTGGGGTTTAGATTGGCAAGCAGGAGATCATCTATTACTTTCTGATTGTGAGCATCCGGGAGTTATTGCTACAATTAAGGAGATTAAAAGACGTTTTAATATAGAGTTTTCTACTTGCCCAATCATGGAAACTTTAAACGAGGGAAACCCTGTAAAAGTGATTGAGGAAAATTTACGTCCTAATACGAAATTATTGGTAATTAGTCATATTTTTTGGAACACAGGTCAAGTTTTACCATTAGCTGAAATTGTCAAATTGTGTCATAATTTGTTTCCATCCCCAATTAAGGTTTTAGCTGACGCAGCTCAATCTCTAGGAGTTTTACCTTTAAATTTAGCAGAAATAGAAGTTGATTTTTATGCTTTTACTGGCCATAAATGGTGGTGTGGACCAGAAGGTGTAGGGGGACTTTATGTTAGTCCTAAAGTTCGGGAAAATTTGAGTCCTACTTTTATTGGTTTGCGGAGTATTTCGAGAGATAAAATGGGTCAACAGATTGGTTGGAAACCTGATGGTAGACGTTATGAAGTTTCTACTTCTGCTTATCCTTTATATCCTGGTTTAAGGCAGGCGATAAGTCTACATAATCAATGGGGAAGTGCCATACAAAGGTATGAAAGAATTAAAAATTTAAGTGCATATCTATGGGAAAATTTGAGTAGGATTCCTCAAATTAAATGTTTACGAACAGCACCGCCAGAAGCAGGATTGGTTTCTTTTCAGTTAATCAATGGTAAATCACATCAAGAGTTAGTTAAATTTTTAGAAAAGCGGGAAATTATGGTGCGAACTCTTCTTGAACCAGATTGTGTGAGAGCTTGTGTTCATTATTTTAGTTTGGAGGTAGAAATTGATAAATTAGTTGCAGAAATTAAGGCTTTTGTTTAAGTGAATTAAGATATCAGTAGTGAATTATGGGATAAAACATCATGATAATTAACGTTAACTTAGGGAAGAATAGCAAAAAAATTAAAATTTATTATATTTATGTTAATTAATAACTTAAGTTTTCCTTGATTCAAGAAATAATCTGTTTTAATGCAGGAGTTATAAATAACATAAAAAGGAGTTTTTTTAAGAAGTATAATAATTTTAACTTTGAAAATTATTATACTATAGAAAAAGCTAAGTCTCAAAAATTAGTAGCAGCTAGGGCAACAGAAATATTCTCAGATTTGTGTAGGTAATGGGGTTTTAATTCAGTTTATTAAAGGTAAGCATTTAGCTATAGTAATCCTATGAGTGTTCATAGCAAAAATCATACTGATTTTTAGGGAATAGGGAAAAGGGAACAGAGAATAGGTAAGAGTTTTAAAAGTTTTATTTACTTTTTAATTTGTCGCAATCTATTTAGGATTGCTATATGAGCTAGAAGGAAAAATTAGCCTCCAAGGAGAATTATAGCGGTTTTCAAATTGATGAACTACATCACCATAACCAAAACCTTGTAGGGACATTACATGCAACGTCCCTACTGTGGTCTACCAACATGAAAACTGCTGTAAAAGTCCGACACAGAAAAGATGATCAGCTTGAAGTAAGTATTCTATTACTTTTATGGATATTTTTCTACAGCATGACCTAGAAAAAGCCCTCGATCTGACTGCTGCATTGCTAAATGCTTACTTAGTACCTCTGGCTGAAGCTCTGGACTTAAATACATATGGTGAGTATATTTTCAAATACATATGGTGAGTATATTTTCTGAACCTTGAAACAAGAGGCTTAAAACATCGTTTATTAATGACATCAAGTGACAATATATAGACTATAATATTTTTAGTTACTCAAATGCTATTGAGGGAAAAAGCGATATAAAATTTGTTGGTATTAAGGCCGATTATACTTAAACAAAATAGACTTTATCTTTTATGGCTGAGTTTCTCAAGTGTACTGAAATGGAATTCCTATATGTGTGATACTATATTTGAAAAAAGAATGTCAAGTAGGAGTTGCCCAAAATATTAAATAATACACTATCCTTAGGGGAAAAGGCCATTTTTCCCTAGTATATATGGCAATTCTGCGTAACACCTGTAATAAATAGTTTCAAACTTAAAGATGTGAAATAATTTTTTGAAATTACTGTAACCTTAAAGTTTAGATCCTATAAATCCGAGTTTTAACTTTTGATTTTGACTTTCGTAAAAAGGTATGAGTTACTGCTATAATCCCACTTGCAAAAAACCCCAAAACCCAGATAAAAATAAATTCTGCCAAAGTTGTGGAGCAAAACTCATTCTGAGAGAACATTATCGTCTCCTAAAACCTATCGGAATAGGCACATTTAGTAGAACATTCTTAGCAGTTGATGAAGATATTCCCTCGAAATCAATTTCTGTAATTAAACAATTTTTACCAATAGCTACTCCCGGTAAAAATGCAGCACAAAATATCAATCAAATAGAAAAAGCATCAATATCATTTCATAGGGAAGCTTTACAATTAGACAAACTTGGAAAACACCCCCAAATTCCTAGTTTATTAGCCTATTTTGTAGTCTCATCTTATAAATACTTAGTCCAGGAATATATACAGGGAAAAAACTTAGCTCAAGAGTTAAAAGAACAGGGCACATTCGATGAACAAAAAATTAGAAAGTTTCTGATAGAAATACTACCAGTCTTACAATTTATACATAAAAATCAAGTCATTCATCGCGATCTTAAACCAGAAAATATTATTCGTCGTGGTGCTGATGAAACAGGATATGATTGGGGGAAAAATTTATGTTTAGTCGGTTTCGGTTCTGCTAAAGCTATTTCGACTCACCCCACTGTTAAAACTGATACTGTCATTGGTTCCCCAGAATATACAGCTCCAGAACAGTTAATGGGTAAACCTGTGTTTGCTAGCGATATCTATAGTTTGGGTATTATTTGTATTCAGTTGATAACTCAACTAGACCCTTTTGACCTGCGTCAGGGTGAGGAGTGGTTATGGCAACAACATTTACCTAAACCTGTGAGTACATCCTTGAGTAATATCATTAATAGAATGTTGCAAGTTTCCTTGTCCCAACGTTATAACTCTACAGAAGAGGTTCTGAAAGATTTAACCAAAACAGTGGGGAGTTCTTGGGCAGGGTTGGAAAGGTTGGAAGGTTCTGGTCATAAAGTCAGAACTGTGGCTTTTGCTATTGATGGTCAGACTTTGGTGAGTGGGGGTGAAGATAATAATATTAAGGTCTGGAGTCTGGGAACTGGGAGCGAACCTCAGATTTTAGGGGGGTGGATGTTTAGTCATTCTGGATGGGTGCAGGCGATCGCTTTTAGTCCGGATGGTCAGACTTTGGTGAGTGGCAGTAATGATGGTAACCTCAAGATTTGGAATTTGGGTACTGGAAAGTTGGTGCGAACTTTAGGGAGTTGGTTTGGTCAAGACTGGGGTGCTGTACAGGCGATCGCTATTAGTCAAGATGGTCAGATATTGGTAAGTAGTCATGGTGACAAGACTGTAAAGGTTTGGTATCTCAGTAATGGGAAAATGCGAGGATTTTTGCAAGGTCATACTGCATGGGTGGAGTCTGTTGCTATGAGTCCCAATGGTAAGGTCTTGGCAAGTGGCAGTGGAGATAAGATGATTAAGTTATGGGATCTTGAGACGGGAAAGTTATTGTTAAATTTGACTGGCCATGGTGATGTGGTTCGGAGTGTGGCGATCGCCCCCGATGGTCAGATATTAGCTAGTGGCAGTAGTGATCATACTGTTAGGTTGTGGCAGTTGGGTACGGGAGATTTATTGGGAGTATTGCACCATCCAGATAGTGTGAATAGTGTGGCGATCGCTCCTGATGGTTTGATTTTGGTAAGTGGATGTCGGGATGGTAATTTATATTTATGGAATCCTTATACAATGGAGAAGCTGGGAATATTGAATCAAAAGGCAACAGTAAATGCGGTGACTTTTAGTGTGGATGGTCAGATGTTGGCGGCGGGTTGTGGGGATGGGAGTTTGGTTTTATGGCGGAGGGTGAGTTAGTGGTTGGTGGAAAATTATATTTTTTAGGGGTTGCAAGTTTGCTAAAGGTGTGTTATGTTATCTAGATACTAGGACGTATAGCTCAGTTGGTTAGAGCACCACGTTGACATCGTGGGGGTCACAGATTCGAGTTCTGTTACGTCCATATTGATCCTTTCCATATTTAGCTATGGTGGATAAGCATAGAAAGTAGGCCCTTGTAGAACGGGGTTAAACCTAACACAGACTCTATGGTTATTGGGTTAGCCTAAATTAGGCCTTACTCATTTCATTAACTGAACTTAATTTTAGTGACATGGCTAAATCAGAAAAGTTTGGCCTTGTGAAAGAGAACAAGCAAAAGCTGTTGTCAAATTGCAGTTTAAGTGGTTGTGGCTTTATGGTTTTGTCTGTCCGCAGTCTAGAGAAATCTATTGGTAGATTCTCCCTTACAGCGCTTTTCTCATTGATGAACTACATCGCCATAACCAAAGCCTTGTAGGGAAGTTGCATGGAATGTCCCTACTGTGGTCGACCAACATAAAAACTGCTGTATGTCAGAATTAATCTATTTAATCAAGTATTGGCAGACTTTGCTAAACATTTTGGTCTTGGTAAAGATAAAGGAGTGATATTGGTATGCGATCGCCTTAGCTGGACTTATGGAAAAAAAGGGCTTAAAAAATAAGCTAAAAGCTTATATAGTAATGCTTTTACTAGGTTTGAGCTATTTTTAGTTTTTTTAGGCATGTCCCTTGCTAATACTGGCTTTGGAGATATTTTCAGCGTGAAAAATCTAAAAGTCCAGTTAGATGGCATATCAGTCCGCAAGTAGAACTTCCAAATGGCATTGACTTGGTGTCCATACCACTTTACTCATTCTTATTTGCGACCTGCGGAATGTTTGTGGCCTTTAACTCATGAAGCAATTGCCAATAAATGTTTTGAAACATTAACAGAATTAGAAGAAGTTCCTTTTCAAGGTTGTAGTGTTTTGCTTAGGAGCCGTGAACTAATTTATGGATTAACCTTTTACCACTGGTTGCCTGATAGTTCATAGTTGCAATTAACTGGATTTGATATAAGACCTGATTTCCTATAAGACCTGATTTCCTATAAGTTTTTTTGGCAAAAAAAAAGCCCTCCATCAGGAGAGCCTTCTTTATATTAACTAGTAACAGTTAGAAATTAACCCTTGATAGCAGGAGCTTCTACTGCTGCTAAGTCTAGAGGGAAGTTATGAGCGTTACGCTCGTGCATTACTTCCATTCCTAAGTTAGCGCGGTTGATGATGTCTGCCCAAGTATTAATCACACGACCGCTAGAGTCGATGATGGACTGGTTGAAGTTGAAACCGTTTAAGTTGAAGGCCATTGTGCTCA
>JAKQYE010000311.1:0-3022 GCA_023356605.1 Trichodesmium sp. MAG_R02
CTAGTTGATCTACACTTAGGTGTTCTTGGATACTTAAGCGTCTTGGCATAATGGCGATCGCTCCGGGGAATTATTTTTCTCCTCTTCTATTATACACAAACGATGCTACCGGACATGATATGATACCTATTTTCTGAGTATATTCTTGGATATATTTTAAGAATGCTTGAGCTATAACTGATAACTGTTTGCCATCTAAATAGGATATATACCACTGTCGTTGAATGGGAAAACCTTGAACATCTAAGGTAGTGAGTTCCAATTCAGAGCTTTTACAATATAGGGTATGTTCTGACAAAACAGAAATTCCTAAGCCACCAGCGATCGCTTGTTTAATAGCCTCATTGCTACCCAACTCTAAGCGCATTTTCAGGACAATTTTGTATTTGGCAAATAGTTGTTGCACTGCCTGACGAGTGCTAGAACCCTTTTCTCGCATAATAAAAGCTTCGTTATTGAGAGATTTAATCGGAATATTTCTTTTGGCTGCCAATGGATGATTTTTATTAGCTACTACGACTAGGGGATTATCCATTAAATACTCGTTGCACAAAAGAATATCTTCAGGAGGTTGACTCAATATGTATAGATCGTCTTGGTTTTCCAACATCCGCCTAGTGATGTTTTGGTGGTTTGTCACCTCTAGGGCAACATCAACTTGTGGATATTGTTGGCAAAAATAACCTAAGATTCTAGGCACAAAGTATTTAGCAGTAGTAACAACTGCTAAACGTAACTTTCCTTGTTTCGTACCTTTAAGATCGGCCACTATCATTTGAAAGCGATCGAGCTGTTCAAAGATTTCTTGACAAGTGGCAAATAATTCTCTGCCAACGCTTGTTAAGTACAATTCCTTACCAATTTGCTCGAACAATGGCATACCTACTACCTGTGCTAATTGCTTTACTTGAGCAGAGACAGTAGGTTGAGTAATAAATAATTCCTCGGCAGCCCTAGTAAAACTGCCGTGGCAAGCCACTGTCTGGAACACTCTTAATTGATGTAAAGTTACTGGGATCAAGGACTTTTCCTCCTTTAATAAAAAAAAAATAAAGAAAATATTTATATGGATATAAGTAATTGCAAACCATTAAGTATTGCATTGCCAATCGATTTTTATAATAATCGTCCCATAGATGATAGTCAATGTTACATTTGAATAACATTGACTGAATTCAATAAAAAAATTACTTTAACTTAATTGATAAAATAAAGCTATGGCCACACAAGTTTTCAACAAAATACATTTCAGAAACATTAAGGGGGACATTTTCGGTGGCCTAACTGCTGCCGTAATTGCTCTTCCAATGGCACTTGCCTTTGGTGTTGCTTCAGGTGCAGGCCCTGCTGCTGGTTTATATGGTTCTGTATTAGTGGGTTTGTTTGCAGCACTGTTTGGAGGTACTCCTACTCTAATTTCTGAACCTACCGGACCGATGACAGTGGTAATGACTGCAGTGATTGCCAACTTAACTGCTACTGACCCAGATAACGGTATAGTAATGGCATTTACAGTGGTGATGTTAGCTGGTTTGTTTCAAATCAGTTTTGGTTTATTAA
Organism: Trichodesmium sp. MAG_R02; assembly: GCA_023356605.1. Classification (GTDB taxonomy): domain Bacteria; phylum Cyanobacteriota; class Cyanobacteriia; order Cyanobacteriales; family Microcoleaceae; genus Trichodesmium. Next base: position 1,561 of record JAKQYE010000311.1, read on the forward strand.
AACTGGGTAAATACATTACCATGATGCCTTATAATGTTGTATCTGGTTTCATGTCAGGTATTGGTCTGATCCTAATTATCCTGCAAATAGGTCCATTTCTTGGACAAGCTAGTCCCAAGGGTGGTGTAATTGGTACTATAGAAAATATCCCTGAACTTTTAAGTAATATTAATCCCATAGAAACTAGTTTAGCAGTTCTGACAGTAGTTATCCTGTTCTACATGCCAACTAAACTTAAGAAAATAGTTCCAGCACCATTGGTAGCATTAGTAGTAGGAACAATAATTTCTATTGTATTCTTCTCAGATAATATTCGTCGTATTGGTGAAATTCCTAGTGGTCTTCCTAGCTTACAGCTACCTTACCTTACTGCCGATCAGTTACAATTAATGTTAGTTGATGCTATAGTATTAGCAATGCTTGGTTGTATTGATGCTCTTCTGACTTCTGTAGTAGCTGACAGTTTAACTCGTACTCAACACGACTCTAATAAAGAATTAATTGGTCAAGGTTTAGGTAACCTAGCTTCTGGTTTATTTGGTGGTATTCCAGGCGCTGGTGCAACTATGGGCACTGTAGTCAATATTAATACAGGAGCTCGCACTGCTCTATCTGGTATTACCCGTGCTGTGATTTTAATGGTTGTAGTTTTGGGAGCTGGTAGTTTAACAGCGCAAATTCCAATGGCTGTTTTGGCAGGTATTGCTTTCCAAGTAGGTATTAAGATTATTGACTGGGGATTCCTCAAGCGTGCTCATCACATCTCCTGGAAATCGGCAGTCATTATGTACGCTGTTATTGGTTTAACTGTATTTGTTGACTTGATTACTGCTGTAGGTATTGGAGTGTTTATTGCTAATATTCTGACTATTGATCGCCTGACTCAGCTAAAATCTGAAGATGTTAAAGCTATTACTGATGCTGATGATGCAATCATTTTAGATAATGATGAAAAAGAATTACTAGATCGTGCTGAAGGTAAGATTTTACTGTTTCACTTGAGTGGTCCGATGATATTTGGTGTTTCTAAAGCCATCTCTCGCCAGCATACACTTTTGAATAATTACAAAGTCTTGATTGTAGATTTGAGCGAAGTACCTCACATGGGTGTGACTTCTGCTCTAGCAATAGAAAATGCGATTCAGGAAACTATTGATACGGGTCGTGATGTATTCCTAGTTGGTGCTACAGGAAGTGTCAAACGACGGTTAGAAAAATTAGGAGTTTTAAATATTGTGCCTTCAGAAAATATGTTGATGGATCGCAAGCAAGCATTAATTAAAGCTGTAGCGGTAGTTACTTCTGATGTTAATATTAGTGATACGATTCAGAACGGAGCTAGGGGAAATAAACCTGGTATTGATAATCTGATCAAATAGACATCTCCAAAAAAGAGTAGGGATATCCCACGCAATGTCCCTACAGAAATTTTACAAAAATGTTTATTTATTTGCTGGATATA
>JAKQYE010000311.1:3122-6269 GCA_023356605.1 Trichodesmium sp. MAG_R02
ATATATAGTCATTTCAAAAAGAGATGGAAAACTTTCTCGGCACCAAACGCGAGTTATAGCAAGAAATACTTGTCTCAATCTAAATCAAAATGACTATATCTACTATAGAAGAAATAGGAATGTTTTTTGTTTCCCTTGTGCTACAGGAAATTTAACACCTAAGCATCCTAGATGCGATCAGGTAAAATAATTTCTCCTATCTCTTCTATAATTCCTATTTCTCCTGACTGGTACCCTTAGCAAAAAAACTTTTTCAGCAAACCTGACTTTGACCCCAAATTCTTGAGTGTTAAACTTTTTATGGTTCAGCCAGAAGTAAAAGTGCGCGTTGTAAGGCTTCAACCCTTGTTTCTACTAAGTTTTGTGGAGCTAAAATCTTCCAGATATTTAAGTTCTTGAGTCTGGCTTTAACCTCACCAGATGCCCCAACAAAGAACACTTCACGATTTTTTCGACATGCTTCTTTGACCATATTCTCAAGAGCCAGAGACATAGTCACCCCAAGGTAAGAAACATCGCTGAGGTCGAGAATTAGAATATCATACTGTTCTACCATCTCCATCTGTCCAGAGATAGCCTTAGCAGCCCCAAAACTCATCGGTCCACCAAGATGTAATAGAAGGAGGCGACCTTTAGTTTTGTGAAGGAGTTGTTTTTCTTCATTGCTTAAGGGAGCCTCATCATGGGGTTTAACTATAGCCTTTATCTCATCAACTTGAAGATCACTAAGACGTTTGACGGTCAATAGGTTAGCAATGAACACACCAACGGCGACTGCACTAACAAGATCAACGAACACGGTTAGGAAGATTACGCTGTACATAATTCCAGCAGCTTTGAGTGATAACTTATGTGCTCGTTGAAGGAATTCCCAGTCGATAATGTCAATTCCTACTTTGAGTAAGATACCTGCGAGGATAGTTTGGGGAATGATTTCGGTCAGTTTTCCAGCCCACAAGAGGGTAATTAATAAAATAACAGAATGAACAATCCCTGATAAGGGTGTTTTTCCACCAGCATGAACGTTAACTACTGTCCGCATGGTGGCTCCTGCGCCTGGTAACCCACCAAATAATCCAGAGACTATATTGCCAATCCCTTGACCAATCAATTCGCGATCGGAGTCATGATTGGTTCGGGTAATGTTATCTGCAACCAAGGAGGTAAGCAGTGAGTCAATAGCCCCCAGAGCTCCCAGCATTAAACCATTCACAAGCATAGTATTCAGTTGCTCGAAAGTAAATACTGGCAACTGTGGCTTGGGCAACCCAGTAGGAATTTCTCCAATAAGTATGAGATTGCTATCTGGCAGCAAGAATACAGAAATTAGAGTTCCGATTAGTAATGCTAGTAGTGGGGACGGAATTATCGCACTCACTCTGCGCGGTGTTAGGAAAAGAATTATCAGTGTGATAATTCCCAGTACAGTTGCAACCGGGTTAAGATTGCTCAAAAAGTATGGGATTTTGCGAACTGATTCAACTACATTAGCAGATCCAGGATGACCGAGAAATGGACCGACCTGAATGAAGATAATTATTATACCGATTCCAGACATAAATCCTGAGATTACGGCGTAGGGTATCAGAACGATATATTTTCCGAGTTTCAAGATTCCAAAGAGTATCTGGAATAGTCCACCGAGTATAACAACAGTAAATGCCATCTGCGGACCGACATCTGGATTCTTAGCGATTAAAGTGCTAAAGACAGTTGCCATAATAACGGTCATGGGACCTGTCGGGCCAGTAATTTGCGAGGGTGTGCCTCCACAGAGAGCGGCAAAAAAACCAACGAAGATGGCACCATAAAGACCTCTGATTGCTCCAGCACCCGAGGATATTCCGAATGCTAAAGCTAAGGGTAGTGCAACAATTGCAGCAGTTAAACCACCCAAGAAATCACCTCGCAAGTTATTGAAATGTAACCTGTTAACAAGTTCCATGAGTATTTTTATCTATTTTTAGACTTTGCTGGTTAGTTTCTTAATCTGAATTTTTGTGAAAATAAATTATTACTATATCTACTCAGATATATCTAAATTAAGACTTACACAAAATAATGCAACTATGTCATTGCGAGGGTCAGCATTTGCGTTTCATATGGGTAGTAAAGCAGTTCGTCAGGATAGCAATCTCAAAATCCCATAGATGCTTCCCAATGCCTAAGTCCTGCGAATTTTATTATACCAAGCGCTAAAAAAGAATGCTTAACTTGGGTGAAACTTCAATTATTTAGTAATTAACAGTTGCCGAACAGCTTTTTTTATAATTAGCATATCAAAAGCGTATTAAATTTATAAATGCTTACTTCTCTCCCCTACTCTTCTACTTGTCTGTCAATCTTTCATTGAGGGGCAAATAAATTCTCAAAGCACTAATTTACTAGCTTTTCAAATTTTATCAACCCGTCATTTTTGGGTTGACAGACTACTACTCTTTACAAGGGTATATTTTTTTATTTTTGATGTCAAAGTTTATCAAAAACCTTAAGAATATTAACGCCTTGAGAAATTTTGAGCTATTTATTGTATATAAAAATACTCTTTTAGTAAGATTTTATACATATAAAAATGGTTACTTACCCCTATGATTAGAGGCTTATCTCTGTAAAGTCCCCTCCTCTCCCTGTCCCATCCAAGGTTGGGTTTAGGGGCAGGCCCCTTACTTAATAAAGTATAACAAATATTTATTAAATTGGTATTAAACATCCCCTGTTCAGGGGAGGTCTTGTCTGATATTTGTACTTCATATACTAGGAATCTGCTGTATTTGTATTGAACAGGACTTACGCAACGGCACTAATTATAGTGGCAATCTCTTGAGAAAGATGAATTTATACATCTAGTTTGATATCTAACTGTTGAGCTAAAGTTCTAGTCCTTTTATACAGGATTTTGTCCATAAAAAGGTAAGGCTTCTGACCAATGTGGTCTGTTTCCTTTTCGCCATTCTAAATGGGCTAATTCTAATAGACTTACAACAGATTTTCCTAAACTATTTTCAACTTGAATTAAATGATAAGAATTTCCCAAATTTGCTAACATTTCTTTCCATGCTACTGGATTCATTAGTGTATCTACTAAAACAGGGTTTAGACCCATTTCTCCTAGCTAATAAATAGCTGTAAATAACTGCCCTTTTTGAC
>JAKQYE010000312.1:0-1612 GCA_023356605.1 Trichodesmium sp. MAG_R02
CTAGGGTTTTATCCAGGCCAAGTCAAAGTGATTAAAGGCTTTCCAACACTGACAACCACTGAGTTTTATAATTTCCCTGAGGCTAGTACATTAAGTCCAATCACTGAAATCACCGTTCATCATAGATTTATTATTGATGGCTTCAAGGTAAGAACTTGTGTCAAAATAACCTGAACAGTTGTTTTGATGGAAGCTAAATTTTACCTTCAAGAGTATACCTAAAATAGCTTAAAACTTAAGATACTGAGGTAGATATTTTTTGAGGTTGACAGCGGCATTAAACTCTCTAATAGCAGTAAAATCACAAGCACTACTGTCAGACTTAAACAAATCTTAAAAATCAATATTTTGAACTCAAATCAGCAAATATTTGGAGCTTTGTCAACTATTTTTATGTATATTAAAGATTTTTAAATATATGTAATTCATGTTACACAAAACATCCCAACAAACCCCTGTTAATATAGATCCTCAAAAAGTATTTTGATGGCAATTGCATTAACTTAAGCAACACTACTGATACTAAAAAAATGGTTAAATTCCCTTATATGGTATTAGTTCCCATTCAAAAAAAAATAATGATCAGGAGCACAAGAAAAGATAATCTTTCAAAATATCCTCTATTTCTTTAGGAAAAACCTTGTGAGTAAATTTTAGTATCAAGAATAACCGTATTAAAGATTTATATTTCTATAAGATAACTTATATTATGAGAAGTAAATATTTGTTAAAACCTCTAGAAATCAGTAATCAATGCAACTAAACTAAAAAGTAAGAGAATTATATACCTTTATATAAATGTAAGCATTTCATAAGTTTGAGATACTATCTAGCTAGTATTTACCAAAATCCGAAATATAAGCTTTAAAACAACAAACAATCAGCCCCTGGTTTATAAGTTGAGATTCTCAAAGCTACAGATTCTTCTCAACCTAAAAATGAAGCTAAAATTATCAGCAATACATCAAAGTTAAACAAAGAGCAAGAAGACACTATGGAAGCTAATCAAGGTCTAAATCAATCTACTAATAACTATTATCAGGTCAACCAGATGATAGGGACCTTAATTGAAAAAAATCGCGATATACAAGACCTGACTATTTATAATAGGGCAATGGCAAAACTTCCCTTACTAGAAAGTATACTAGGGAAAAGCCTCAAAGAACTATCAAACATTGAATTTGCCATATGTCAAGGAGGGATAATTGCTATTATACACTACACAGGTATCATTCAATATGTGAGTGATAAAGTTTATGAAATATTTCAATATTCTAGGGAAGAACTAATTGGCAAAACTTATTCTATCCTTAAGTGTAAATATCATCTGTGTATTTTTTAAAGGATATCGGCAAACTGTATCAATATTTAGCTATTAGACTTGATATCACAGAACCCAAGCTAATAGAATGAATGTTACGAGAAAGTCAAAAACTTAACCATAGTCTCCTCAATGCTTTTCCTGCTTAATGTTACGTATCAGTTCCAGAAGAGTTTTTCTGGACTATTATCCAGACAAAGAAGATGAAAATGTTCCCGAAGCACCAGGGATATTAGGAGAAACTGTATAAAAAATATTTCCCCAAGATTTAGTATTTAGACCAGACATTAT
>JAKQYE010000312.1:1712-6266 GCA_023356605.1 Trichodesmium sp. MAG_R02
ATTATTTAATTTAAACCTGACTCTCGAAGTTGGAAAAGTGCAATCATAAGAATATTCTACTTTAATCAACGATCACCTTGATAATTATGAAACTCATTACCTTAAAAGTATTATGGATAAGGTATTAGAAATTATCCGATATTATAGAACTAAAACAAGCAGAAATAGAACTTCAATAATTAGAAAGATGTGAATTATAAAGAGCATTACAGCTAGAAAAAGCTGGAAAAGAATTACAAAATACTTAACCTCAATTAGTACAAGTATAAAAAAATAGCTTAGGTAAAATAGTTGCTGGTATTGCCCATAAAATTAATAACACTATGACTTTTGTCTATAGTGATATTCTCCATATTTTGTAGTAATATTTATTATTCCTAAATCAAAATAAAAGCTTTTATCCTGTATTAAAAGCCATAGTTAATACTAAAACTCTGAATCCTTACCTAAGAAATAAGTCTGAATAATTATCAATACATAAATTAATTTAGAAATATCGTCAAAAAAAATTAACTTTTTTGGAGGATATGTATACCTGTTTTATTTATCAATAATTGCAAATTATTTCTAATAATTAAACAGGCAATAAATGGTCAAAAAAATATTAGAGTAAAACCCCAAAAAGTATCAAAAAATACTTTTCTGAAATCATGAATAGCTATTATATAAAAAGATGCAACAAAACAAAAAAATTAATCTACTAATAAAGGAGAAGAACTGATGGCAACATTAACAGCTTTAACTAAAGGTGGTACAGCTTGGACTCCTCAATATGTCGAATCTATTGACATGAATAAATGCCTAGGTTGTGGTCGTTGCTTTAAAGTTTGTCATAGAAATGTTCTAGAACTTAGACCAATTAATGAACATGGAGAGTTTGTGGATGATGATGATGATGATGATGAAGTATTAAGAAAAGTCATGACTATTGCTAATGGAGATGACTGCATTGGATGTGAAGCTTGCTCTAGCATTTGTGGAAAGAAATGCTTCACTCATGCTTCTGTAGCTGTATAACTTAGTAAGACTATTAACTCGGAAGCATTGACATAGAAGTTTGTAGAGCTTAGTCAAAAAGTTAAATATTCAAACAACTGGCATAGGACTTACGCAACAGCACTAATTTGTAGTGGTAATATCTCAAAAGTTGCAAATTTATGCACTATATATAGCAGTAATGCGTAAGTCCTGTGGCATAAAAGTGAATCAAATTAGCTAAATTACATAGTCAGAAATTGACAACAAAATTAGCCAAGAAGTACAGCACTTTTGTCATAGAAGGTTGAAATGTCAGTAGTATATTAGCTAACCATAGACTAATGCGGTTTAGTGAAGTATTTTTTGGCAATTCTCTAATCTGAAAAGCTCATCTAAATGGTTCTATACCATAATAATTTTGGTCTGATCTGAACCGTATTGAAAAGCTAAGTTGTATTAAATTCAAAACTTATGCACACCAACCCAGAAACCAGGTTTTACTAGATATCTATAAACTTCTCCAAAAACACTGATTTAGGAATAGTAGTGCAAGGGCTTAAGAACCTTTTCTGGAGATGTCTATTGTTAAAAACAACAATTTATCCTAGAAACTGGCTGCGCGGGTGCGTAAGTATCATAAGTTGTTAAACTGAGGTAGCTACTATGCCTGCAAAAAATTTTCTCAGTTCAATGCAAAAGAAAAGATTGCAGAAAGCTTTGCGAGAAGGAAGTTGCTCTCATTTCCGAGAGAGAGTATTGATGTTACTCCTATTAAATGACGGAAAAACTTATTCTGAGATTTCTCAGTTTATCGGTTGTTCTTACAGAACAGTTGCTTATTGGTGTGTACATGGAGACGCAGATCAATTAGATAGTTTACGAGATCAGCGAGAACATGGTAATTTTCGCAAAGCGACAAAAGAATATATTCAGTTATTAATAGAAGCTACAAAAAAGTCTCCTAACCAGTTAGGTTATGAACGTAGTAACTGGAGTGGAGAACGTTTAGCCAATTATCTTGCTAAACTAACAGGAATTCAACTTAGTGGTACTCAAGTCAGAAGAATTCTCAAGCAGAAAAATATTAGCCTTCCTAGAAGTAGATTAAAACTTGATAATCAAGTAAATCATACTAGTAATAAACTTCATATCCATGTTAGTCAGTAATATCAATAATTAATATATATGGGGCTAAATGTTGATAAATATGTTTGGTAATTCATGATTTCAGCATTGCCTCTTTACTTTTTTTATTTTTAATTAGTATATAAATTCAGCTTCAAATTACTAACTATTGCAAGTTAAATGTATAAATATACTTGTTGAGTAAATCACCTAATAATTACTCCATAATAAATTATAAAAATAATATTAATTTGCTCATTGTGAACATCTAACCTAAATAAATTATGAAACATTAATATTTATAACAAGGTATAAATTAAGACTGAAATGAAAATCATTAAATCACTTAGGTATTAAAGGTTTGATCTTTTAACTCTTTAGATGTTAGTTGTACAGCAATCAGGGGATCACTATTTCATAGGTAGCAAAATTAACTTACAGATGATCAGCAGTATGACTAACACCTAACTGCTCAACCGTAAAAATAGGAGCTTGTTGTTATGACTCATAAAATGACTGAAAACTGTATCACATGTGTAACCTGTGTACCCAAAATCCATTGTCCAACAGGTGCAATCATTGTCGAGAATGAACAATATTCTATTAATCCTGAACTCTGTAATGGCTGTGAGGGATATTACGAAGAGCCTCAATGTGTAGTTCACTGTTCTATTAGTAGTCCTATTCCTATCCAACCAAAAAAAGGTAGGTATAAGGCTGAAATCAGAACACCCACAAATTCTGACTTATTTCCCGATAGCAAGCACAGTCCTTTTGCTTCTTCTATAGTAATCTGGGAAGCTTGCAACATTCTGACCCAGAGACAATCACTACCCTGGACAGTAAATGAAGAAGGTAGATTGATTTATCAGCGTTCTATTAAGCAAGGTCAGGGTTCAATTAGTTTTAGCATCAAAGATTTGGAGAATTCATGCCAAACTACAAATAATGCAACTGTTTTACCAGTGATGGATATCAGAGCAGCCTGCATACACCTAATTTATGCTGCCCATTCCACAATTATTGACAAACCATGGGAGCAAGAATTTGTCATCAGCGATCAGCAAATAGAAAGATACCTGGGGCTAGAAAAACGCAAAGACCTATCTAAAGCAACTAAACTGAGTTTGATTAAAAATCTAGCTCAACAACCTTGTCAAATTACTACTACTATTGACTGGCCTCAACAAGGTAGAATAAATGCTTTTTCATTGCCAGAAAGTCAACTGTGGCATATATTAGACATTGAACATCACTTTTCTGAAGATTCCAGAGGATGCAAGCATCTTGTAGGTCTGACTTTTAAAATTAGAGCTGGTATCTGGGCTAAGTATTTCCTCAACAAGGAAGCTTGCAAAGACCGCACAGCATTTTATCAGTATGGGATTTTACCTAAGTCTGTATTGACTACTGTGATGAGTATTTGGCAGCAACATGAGGGAACTGCTAGAATGCTGCTATGGTTACTATTTAAAACTAAGATGGGTAGGGAGCAAAGATTGACTGTACCTACATTAATGCGAGTGGCTTATGGCCAACAAAAGGTGATACAAGCATCTTCTTTTAGAAATGATCGAAAACGACTAATGAAGACTTTTGAGAGCGATCTCGAAGTGCTTAGCCATTATGGAATTAAACCTGAATTTGACCCTGTAACTTACCCCCAGGAAATTCAACCAATGTGGGCAAAATTAGCAGCTTTACCTGATGATGGTGATGCAGCTTTAGATTTTTGGATTGATGATGGTAGTAATAATCGTAGATTAACAGATTATGGTCCAAGGGGTAAGTGGAATATGTTAATGAACGCTCGTATCCTGTGGTTTAAACTCCCCCAAGAATGGGATAAACATTTAGCAGAATTTGAAAAACAGAAGCTACGCTATACTACTAAGCGCAAAAGAACAAAAAAACTTTCTGCTATCTGTGGTGAACAGATTATGATGGCCAGGAAAAATCAACAGTTAAGTCAAAGACAGTTGGCAACTATGCTCGGAAAAAGCCAAAGCTGGATTAGAGATATTGAAAGTGGCCGCTTTCAACTTAAAGGTGAAGATCAAATGCTATTACAGAACGTCTTGGGTCTGGGAGGATAATTTGTATTTTTAAATTCTGATGTGTGTTCCCTAAGGGATGGGTGGTATAGTTTTAGCTTTCGGAAAAAATGAAGTAAATTAGTCTATAATTATTATGTGCTTCGACTTATAACTAAAAATAATTGATTGTCTGAGCTCGGAAAAAGCCAAAGCTGGATTAGAGGTATTGAAAGTGGCCGCTTTCAACTTAAAGGTGAAGATCAAATGCTATTACAGAATGTCTTGGGTTTGGGAGGATAATTTGTATTTTTAAATTCTGATGTGTGTTCCCTAAGGGATGGGTGGTATAGTTTTAGCTTTCGGAAAAAATGAAGTAAATTAGTCTATAATTATTATGCGCTTTGACTTATAACTA
>JAKQYE010000313.1 GCA_023356605.1 Trichodesmium sp. MAG_R02
AAACTCAAGATTAGCTGTACTAAATATCTGGTTCCAACAAATTCAACCAGAACTTTTATCCCTAAACCAAGGTAAGCCATAAATTTATAACTACAAAAAATCTCAGGAAAAACTGACTATTTTACAAGCTAAAATTTTATAACTTTGACTCTCAAACTCAAGGTTAGCTGTTAGAATTTCCTCAAATTTATAACTACATAAAATCTCAGAAAAAACTGACTATTTCATAACTACATAAAATCTAAGGAAAAACTGACTATTTTCCAAGCCGAAATTTCACAACTATTACTCTCAAACTCAATATTAGGTTCACTAACATCTTGCTCCAACAGATTCACAACTTTTCCTATCACTAAACCAGCATCACTATCCAAATTTAACTTTGCCTCTTTTCCCAAACATTCATAACATCTGAAAACCCAACTTTGATTATTCTCTGACCGTTTCAACGCTATTAAAATTAAGTTCTTAGTTTCCCAACCTAGAAAACGATAGACTTGTGGCAACTTTCCATAAGATTTTTCCTCACTAATCAAAGGCATTATCTGTGCAGATAAAGGCATATTTAACTCATAACCTCGTTGTACAGTTCCAGCATTTTCCCAACTTCCAATATGAGGATAAATAGCATAAGTAAATTCGTGAATTCCTACGTCGGCTTCCGGGTCAGGCCAAGTCGAACCCCTCAATAAAGTTAAACGTAATTCATCTGGTTTGGCATCATATCCATATTTACAGTCATTCAATAAACTTACTCCATAATTATCTTTACTAATATCTGCCCAATTTAAAGCTGGAACTTCCCATTTTGCTTTCTCTCTTTCTGTCTGAGATTTAGTAGTTCTCTTAATTGCTCCACAAGGAATTTCATAAGTAACAAAATCTGCTTCTATATTTATAGGAAAAGATGCTTTAACTAAAGTATGTTTTTCCCGCCAATTTACCCAACTTTTAATTTTTAGTAGTCGGGAACCAATTTCCAAAATGTAATCCTGACAAAACTCAGAATTACCTATTTTTCTGATTACTCGCAGACAACTTTTTAATTCTCCTTGTTCTATCCAATAAATATCTATTAATTTTGCTGGAGATAAGGGATGTTTCTGATAATTTGGATCGATATTCCAAGCATCCCAATATTGACCTTCATCACGAAAAGCTTTAAGTTGATTTCCTGCTGGTTTTTTGAGAACTTCCTGTTGATTAATCTTGTCAAAAATACTCTCTAGATTTCCCGTTGTTGCCTCTATCTTTACCTGTAATAAATCGTTCTCTAGAACCCATTTTTCTCTTTCTAAACTAACAGTATTGACATTCTCATTTTTTTTTGCTATCCTTTCTGTAAAATTGGGGTTACTTATGACTATATGTGATTTCTTACCCAAATCTGAAAGTCCAGAACATAACCAAAATAAACGATAACCAACCCCAGGTACCTCAGAAGCGACAAACAATAAATTGTTATCCGATATCTGAGAAGTAAGTATTTGCCCGGCATCGTCATAAACTTGCCAGTTATCATCCCTTACCTCCAAAGAGGTTAAATGTTGGGATAATGGTGTTAATTCAAAACCCTTTCCCTCCTCCCTACTCCCAGCTGTCCTATTATTATTTTTATCGGGTGGCGCTGGCAAAGCAACCGAAACTAATTCCGAGCGTTGCCAATTCAAAGAATTAAATACAATCACTGGATAAACCATCCCACCCGCAAAAGTATCTAAAGGAAAAGGAGGCGAAACATCAACATCAGCAGCAACTCTTCCCATAGCCTCCGCCAAAATTTCCTTACCCAACCTTTCCGCCTCCCACCAATTATGATTAGTATCCATATAAACTTCCGGGATAGCCGAACCAGGCAGAATATCGTGAAACTGATTAAACAAAACCAACTTCCAAGCCATCTCCAAATCATTCTTTCGATAAAAAGCACCAGTCATAATTGAGGCAAAAACAGCAAACAACTCCGCCTGGTACAACAAATTTTCACAACGGCGGTTCCATCTCTTTTGATCTGCATGAGTTGTATAACACCCCCGATGAAATTCTAGATAAAGTTCATCCTGCCAAATAGGAAAACCACCTGAATTTTCCTCTACTAACTCAGCAAAAAAATTCTCAGTAGTCGAAAACTCCAGCACAGGAAAAAAACCAGACTTTTGCCATCTTCTACTTACCTCCAACATATCGCGAGTCGGACCTCCGCCATGGTCTCCCACGCCAGGCAACCACAAAACATTTTTTTTCCCAGTTTTTACTTGCCATTCATAAGCGTAACTTGCCATTTTTACAGGTTCAATACTTTCTCCTATAGGCGGTAACATCAAACTTAAAATCCGACTTTTATCTGGAGCTTCCCACCAAAAAATTTCAAAAGGAAACTCTGTTAAATCATTCCAACGTAACTTCTGAGTAGCAAAATATTTGATATTTCCGCCTTGAAGAATTTGAGGAAGTTGCCAACAAAAACCAAAAGTATCTGGCAACCAAGCTACAGGAGAAAATTGGCCAAATTTTTCCCAAACATAACGTTGACCGTATAAAACTTGTCTAACTATTGATTCCCCTCCGACTGTATTTAATTCTGGTTCTACCCACAAACCTGCTGTGACTTCCCACTTCCCTAACTCAATTTGTCGTTTAATTCTATTAAATAAGTCTGGTCGGTTTTGTTCTATCCATTCATATAATGCCGGAGTCGAATGACAGAAAATAAGTTCGGGAAAATCTTGTTGTAAACTTAGTACAGATGTGAAAGTTCTTTGTGCAGCTTCCCAAGTTTCTGCTACATCCCATAACCAAGCCAAATCTAGATGAGCATGACCTAATAGTTTCAGCTTTAAACTATTAATATAGTTATCAGAAATTTTGGTTATTTCTGAGTGTAAATTTAGTAGGAATTGCTCAAACTTTTCTTTCTCTCCAACTGCCTGTAAATCTATCAAACTGAGAGATTTTTTTATTCTCTCTAAATTAAAGTCAATCTCAGATTCAAATTTAGTCAAATATTTCAGTAAAACTTCTAATCTATCCGCCATCAAACCAGGGTCAAGCCAATAATTATCTAGATTTTCATAGACACACCAAGACTTTACTAGGGCACCTCTGTCATGTGCCGGACTTACCAATTTAATGCCAATAATAAAAGTCTCTCCAACTACTGCCTTTTGACTCAGTAAAATTCGACTCGAACAATCAAACAAATCTCCTGTTTGTACTAACTTGCCATTGACATAAATTTCTGCAGATTCAGCCCACCAAGTCAAACCCAATCGTAAAGATAAGTCAGTTAAAAAATAACCGTTTAAATGTGGAGGAATTATTAACTTTTGCCCTAACCATAAAATATGTTTGCCTTTTTCCCAAGCAATATGTTTTTTTTCATTTGTTGTAGCTAAATGCCAAGCATCTAAATTTTTAAGTGCAGTAATAGGTATATCGTCTTGCCAATATCGCCATTTGTTTTGAACATCTAGTTGGGTTAATTTTCTAAGTTGCTGAATTATTGTGAAAACTTCGGGACTTAAAAATTGCATAAAATTTTGATTTACTTAAATTAAGGGAAAATTTGACCTTTTATTTAAAAAATAATAATACCAATTTTCTCAACTATGGCTACATATCATAATCTCAAGAATGAGATCATATAATATGGGAACAGATAAGCAATATGATTTAAATTTATAAAGTTGGTATAAATTGATAAAAGTTTATGGTACTTTGACCTGGATAAAATAGACATTTATAGTTGTTTTAATTAAGATTGAAACAAAAATTGAGTATAATAAAATTAAGTCAACTAGAAACTATTTTGAACTATGCCTTACAGTTTAGACTTCAGACAAAAAGTAATAAATTTTGTAGAAAATGGCGGTACGATTACCAAAGCAGCTCATACATTTGGGATAGGAAGAGCTTCGATATATAGATGGTTATCTCGCCCAAAATTGTCAGCAACTAAGGTAAAAAGTCGTCAAAAAAAAATTAGATTGGAAAGAATTAGAAAAAGATGTAAAACAAAATCTAGAGTCGAGTATTGTCAGACAGAGCTAAAAAACTTGGAGTTAATAAACCAGCTATATTTTATTCTTAAAAAGAATAAATTTTCCTCGAATAAAAAACAACTTTGTCATAGAGAAAGAAATAGAGAAGAAAGGATAAAATATTATCAGCTTTCGCTCGAAATTTTATCAAAAAAGGTTGGAAGTAAAAGCCTTGTATTTATAGATGAATCAGGATTTGAAGATAATCGAGACTGTATTTATGCCTGGTCAAAAAAAAGGGAAAAAAGTTTATGGTGAGCAAGAGGGAAAACGAGGTAAAAGAGAAAATTTAGTAGCCGGGAGAAGAAAAAAGTCAAAAGATTTAATAGCACCAATTATATTTAAAGTCACCCTAAATGCCGTGGGATTTGAACAATGGTATTATCAACATTTATTACCATCATTAAAAATTCCCAGTGTACTGCTGCATAGATAATTCACCAATTAAACACGAAAAAACTTTATTAGAGAATTAGTAAAGGGGTCACCAATTACTATTTTTGCCAAAATACTCTCCTGATTTAAATGACATAGAACATAATTTTAGTGCATTAAAAAGAGCTAGTATGTATTCACCTATTAATACATCTATTGATTAAATTATTTGTAATTATTGTGCCAAATAGTGGTTCATTTTTATTTAAAATAAATACTCGTTTTAATTAAAATTAAAACAAAAATTGAGTATAATAAAATTCAGTCAACTAGAAACTATTTTGAACTATGCATTACAGTTTAGACTTCAGACAAAAAGTAATAAATTTTGTATAAAATAGCGGTACGATTACCAAAGCAGCTCATACATTTGGGATAAGAAGAGCTTCGATATATAGATGGTTATCTCGCCCAAAATTGTCAGCAACTAAGGTAAAAAGTCGTCAAAAAAAATTAGATTGTAAAGAATTATAAAAAGATGTAAAACAAAATCTAGAGTCGAGTATTGTCAGACAAAGCTAAAAAAATTGGAGTTAATAAACCAGCTATGTTTTATGCTTTAAAAAGAATGAATTTTCCTCGAATAAAAAACAACTTTGTTATAGAGAAAGAAATAGAGAAGAAAGGATAAAATATTATCAGCTTTCGCTCGAAATTTTATCAAAAAAGGTTGGAATTAAAAGCCTTGTATTTATTGATGAATCAGGATTTGAAGATAATCGAGACTGTATTTATGCCTGGTCAAAAAAAGGGAAAAAAGTTTATGGTGAGCCAGAGAGAAAACGAGGTAAAAGAGAAAATTTAGTAGCCGGGAGAAGAAAAAAGTCAAAAGATTTAATAGCACTAATTATATTTAAAGTCACCCTAAATGCCGTGGGATTTGAACAATGGTATTATCAACATTTATTACCATCATTAAAAATTCCCAGTGTACTGCTGCATGGATAATTCACTAATTAAACACGAAAAAACTTTATTAGAGAATTAGTAAGGGGGTCACCAATTACTATTTTTGCCAAAATACTCTCCTGATTTAAATGACATAGAACATAATTTTAGTGCATTAAAAAGAGCTAGTATGTATTCACCTATTAATACATCTATTGATTAAATTATTTGTAATTATTGTGCCAAATAGTGGTTCATTTTTATTTAAAATAACTAGTCATTTTAATTAAAATTAAAACAAAAACTGAGTATAATAAAATTAAGTCAACTAGAAACTATTTTGAACTATGCCTTACAGTTTAGACTTCAGGCAAAAAGTAATAAATTTTGTAGAAAATAGCGGTACGATTACCAAAGCAGCTCATACATTTGGGATAGGAACAGCTTCGATATATAGATGGTTATCTCGCCCAAAATTGTCAGCAACTAAGGTAAAAAGTCGTCAAAAAAAATTAGATTGGAAAGAATTATAAAAAGACGTAAAACAAAATCTAGAGTCGAGTATTGTCAGACAGAGCTAAAAAAAATTGAGTTAATCAACCAGCTATATTTTATGCTTTAAAAAGAATGAATTTTCCTCGAATAAAAAACAACTTTTTCATAGAGAAAGAAATAGAGAAGAAAGGATAAAATATTATCAGTAAAGCTCGAAATTTTATCAAAAAAGGTTGGAAGTAAAAGCCTTGTATTTATAGATGAATCAGGATGTGAAGATAATCAAGACTGTATTTATGCCTGGTCAAAAAAAAGGAAAAAAGTTTATGGTGAGCAAGAGGGAAAACGAGGTAAAAGAGAAAATTTAGTAGCCGGGAGAAGAAAAAAGTCAAAA
>JAKQYE010000314.1 GCA_023356605.1 Trichodesmium sp. MAG_R02
GACAAAATGTATGTTCCTCGTCGTAGTTGGTTGACTGGACAATTGGATGTCCACGATATTGTTGTTGCTAAATGGGGGGACAAAGATGGAAAAATTATTTTTGTCAATTCTCTGTTTAGTTGTTTAGCTACTTTGAGCGATCGCTACAGTTTTGCTGCTCTGTGGAAACCACCTTTTATCTCTAAACTTGCTCCTGAAGATCGATGTCATTTGAATGGGTTAGTTATAGTTGACGGGGAACCTGGTTATGTTACTGCTTGCGCGCAGTCGGATGTAGTGGATGGATGGAGAGACAAACGGCGTGATGGAGGCTGTGTTATTCATGTTCCTAGTAAAGAGATTATTGCTACAGGACTTTCGATGCCCCACTCTCCCCGTTTTTACCGAGATAAACTTTGGTTGCTAAATTCGGGAATGGGAGAATTTGGCTATTTGGATGTGAAAGGGGGGAATTTTGAACCAGTTGCTTTTTGTGGGGGATATTTGCGGGGGTTAGGATTTTGGGAAGATTACGCCGTGGTGGGTTTGTCTAAACCCAGAGAACAGACTTTTTCTGGTTTGCCTCTCCAAGAAAGGTTGACACAAAAGGGGGCTGAAGCTTTTTGTGGGTTGCAAATCATTAATTTGCAGACGGGGGATATTGTTCATTGGTTGCGCATAGAAGGAATTATTTCTGAGTTGTACGATGTGGTAGTTTTGCCTGGAGTACGATATCCTGGTTGTATTGGTTTGCAACAACCGGATGAGTTGAGGCGGGTGGCTACCCGTGATTTAAGCCTAGAGGTTTAATAATACCTTACAGCGCTTTTCAGATTGATAAACCACTAAGTTAGAATTTATAATGATCGAATTTAGAAGAGTAATTCTTCTGAACAAGGGATACAAAAATAAGTGGTTTAAATCTAGAAAAGTAGATTATATCCCTACCATATAGAGGTTTTAAGATTGATAAACCACTATAGCGGTTTTCAAATTGTGAACTACATCACCATAACCAAAACCTTGTAGGGACCTTGCATGCAACGTCCCTACTGTGGTCTACTAAAATTAAAACTGCTCTAATGCGCTATTCACCATTACAGGGAGATAAACTGGTATTTTAAATATTTTGGCTGCCGGGCAGGCGGTGCCAGTCTGGGTTGCGGTCTTTATACCTGAAGAGAGTAAATCTCCCATATGCCGGTGCTATGAAGCAGAAAGCCCCTAACAGGGATGATGCTAGGGAATTCCGTCCTGTCTCGAGTATCCCAGCGTCGGGGGGATGTCAATCTTTCGTAAATCTATGGATGATATCTTTCAATTTAGGATATTTATCTGATAGTATTTTTCTTTCTGCTGATTCAAAATCATCAAAATGAAATCCTGGAGCTACGGTACAACCTATTAAAGCATAGGAATTTTCTACTTCTACATTAGAGGCGAACCAACATTCGGCAGGAATAACTAATTGGGGTTGTTCTCCATTCTGCAAATTCATACCAAGTTTATACTTAATATAGTTTCCTTCTTTGTTGATAGTATGGACACTCAGTGAACTTCCTGCATAAAAATGGTATATCTCATCTTGGTGTACTTTATGAAAGGGAAAAAAATCTTCTGAAGTTAACAAAGAATAAATACTGGTACAATATGAGCGATCGCCTGAAAATTTTTCACTTAATGCTATTTTAGGAATGGTTCCTTGACTGCGATATACTTCTTTATAAAATCCACCTCCAGGATGGGGCAATAGTTGCAAATTTTCTAATAAATTTTGTACCAATTGATTTTGTTTTTGCATTTTTAGTTTCCTACTTATAAGTTTCTTAGCTGTACTTTTTTTCCTATTTTTGTTGATCACCAGTATTTACCTACGGGCGGGTCCTGAGGGTGAGGGTGAATACTAGAAAGACCGTTCTTAGAAACCTACGATAATCTATAGAAATCTATAATTATCTGTTCTATTCCTGCTTCCTTCTGGCAACGTCGGCGTTATCCAGTCCACAGGCTGTCACGGTCGAACTGACCGCCATAGCTAGATTTAAACTAGCATTCAAATCTCGATCGCAACTGAAACCGCAATATTCACAATTGAATACACGCTCCGATTTGGACCTAGGCGAATTTGCGCAAGTCCTGACTACTGAATTTTCTCCCCTTTGGTTTTTGATGAGGGATATAGATATTTTTATACTGCTTTTGGAGACCTTTAATACTACTCATAACTTCGCCACGGGAATTCTATAACGGGGATACACTAAGTCAATCATCAACAAATTAAAACCCTCTCCCCAACTCGAAGCATCCCCAGCCAAAACTAGGTTATTTCTGGGACTCAGTTTGATTGGGATACTCCCCAAGGTAAATGCACTGATTCCTATTCCCTGTTTAGTAAGGTTTTTGGCCGACGAAGTTACCTGGAGGATCGTACTGACAGACCCAAATTTCTTGGACGGATCGATTGCCGTTAGTATCTTCAATAATGCCTTTAAGCGTACCTCCGCCGACCCGTTGGCTATTTTTCCAAACTACTTGAGTATAGTGGCCACAGACTTTGCCTGGAGCACAAGTGTTAGTCTCATAGTCGTAATCATTGACTTCGTTGCCCCATAGGTCGACTACCCTCTGGGCAGTGAGATCGAGTTCACGAGAACTGAGGTTTGTATTGCCGCCGTAAGCGATATTTTCGCCATAAATTCTGGGGGGGGCTGGACTGTGCTCGAGCTTAAAACCACGATTAGCTAGTTCTTTTGCCCATGCTTGAGCTTTTTGGGTCAAGGTTTCAGACCATTCCATTGGTTGGACACCATACTTAGCACGCCAGTTATTGTGGGCCTGGAGAATTTCGATTTTCTCCTGGTCACTGAGGCCTTCTTTGAGGATTTCTTTGATAGTAGTCCCGCTGGAACCCCTACCACTTAAGGTCGTTTTTGATTTTTGGGCCTCTTCTTGAGTCTCCTTTTGTATTGGTCCCACGGGATTGATATCCAAGCTGTATTGACCGGACCCCTTTTTCGATTTCACTAATAGGGTATATTTGCCGTCACCAACAGCATCGAAAGTACAGTAGGCATCAGCATTGGAACTGTTGTCTTTTGAAATTTCCTGACCGGATGAGTCTGAAACATAAAGGTCGAAGTCAACGGTTTTGTCTTCGGCGACTACGGCAACCTGCCAACGCCAACCAGGCGATAGGGTTAGGATGATTTGCATTTGGCCACTATCTGAGAGTGTATAAGTTGTCATGTAGTATTTCCTAACTTTTGCATAATAAAATAATAGACCACCTTTTACTGTAAACACAACTAAAATTTACTTTCCCCTTCATCCAAAGGAGTCAGAAAAAAATAATTCATTTATTCTGGAAGTTGACAATAGTTTTCTGAAATGGTTATCTGGATATTTTTTCTACTTGATCAGGACTTACCCAGGCTAACTGAGAAACCAGGTTTCTCCTAGATATTGATGTGTTAAAAACAATCATTTACTGTCAAAACCTGGTTTCTTTGCGTAAGTGCTGTTGATATTGCATATCTGTACTACAATACTTTTTTATTCTAACTTTCCAGTCGCGATCGCTACAGTGGAAAAATTATCAGTTATAAACAGGACTTACGCAAATCAACCTTTAAAACGCCATATCTAGGGGTAAATGGCATTTGCCCCCACTAGATATAGTGCCTGTGCGTAAGTCCTGATAAATTGAAGTTTGTAGTAGGGCTAGAACCCTAAATACTTTTTTTATTCTAACTTTCCAGTCGCGATCGCTACAACAAAAAAATCATCCCTTATAAATTCAAGTTCGTAGTATGGCAAGACCCCGATGTTCTATTTGACTTACTTGAAAGTCGCGATCGCTACAGCAGAAAAATTATAGTTATTTTAAACAAAAAAGTAAATCATTGTTTTTACAGCATTTTTCATATTGGTAGACCACAGTAGGGACGTTGCATGCAACGTCCCTACTAGGTTTTGGTTATGGCGATGTAGTTCATCAATTTAAAAAGCGCTATAACACATAAATATCTAGGAGAAACCGGGATTCTCAGTTCGCCTGCGTAAGTTCTGAGATACACTATCTGTAGGGGTTAGCTGCCGTTAAGCCATACTAGAAATAGCGCTTAGTGCGTAAGTCCTGATAAATTGAAGTTCGTAGTAGGGCAAAAAACCGAAATACTATTTGACTAATTTTTTAGTTGCGATCGCCACAGACGAGACAACCCGAAAACCCCTATCCTCCTTGAAGTTGTCCACATTGCCATAGATGCGCTCGGCAGACCGGCATATCCAAGAATAGTTTAACCAGCAACCGCCACGGAGCAGTCTTTTACCACTATCACCTCCAGTTTGCCAAGCACTACCATCAGTAGGTGCTCCATTATAACTTTCATGCCAAAAATCCTGACACCACTCGTACACATTCCCGTGCATATCATACAAACCAAAACTATTGGGTAAAAAAATCCCCACATCTGTTGTTTGTGCTCGATATTTTCCTTTCGGAGCATTAGCATAAGGATAGTTGCCATCATAGTTAACTAACTCAGATCTTATAGTTTCTCCAAAAGAAAATGGTGTCGTTGTTCCAGCTCGACAAGCATATTCCCATTGACTCTCACTGGGTAAACTATATTTTTTACCTGTTATTTGTGAGAGTTTCTGACAAAACTCTACCGCATCATACCAACTTACCGTTTCCACAGGACGACTTGCGCCTTGAAACCCAGAAGGGTTATTTCCCATAACTGCTTCCCATTGCCCTTGAGTAACTGCATACCTTCCCATCAAAAATTCTGGCACATCTACATAATGTTGCGGACCTTCATGACTTAGTCTTTCTGCTTCTGTCTCTGGAGACCCCATCAGAAACCTGCCTCCAGGAATTTTTACCATTTCTAGAAAAACTCTATTGCCAATATTTTCTATTATTACCTCTGCTCGACCTTGAGGACTCCTTATTATTTCTCCTCTACCGTCAACTATGACAGTAGCAAATTTCTGGAACCGAGTTTTTAGCCCTGGTGGAGGGGTAGGAGATGATCTTACTTGGAGAAGAGAAATAGAATTAGAAAATTTTTCTTGAGATCGTTTATTAAGAAATCTTTGAGTTAAGAGTGCCCCCACAAACCCACTTCCTGCTAAACCCCCTAATATCAACATTTGTCTTCTAGTTTTATGAGTTAAGAGTTGGGGTGGGTTTACTTTTAATCCGGTTTTTGCCGTTGATGTCTGTTTTGGTTTAGGTGGGTTGACTTTTACCGTCATTTCTGGTAGTATCTCTAATACTTCCATAGCATTTTGATAACGCTGGGGAAAATATTCATGCACCATCTTATCCAGTATATCTGCCAGATGGTTACTTACTTCAGCTTCATTTCGCCAGATCACATTTCCTGTTTTGGAGTCTGTGAGTAAATTCTGAGGGTCTTTACCTGTCAATGCTCTTATCCCTACCATTCCCACTGCATATATATCGCTACTGAGCTTAGGTTTACCATTACTTTGTTCGCTGGGCATATAACCAGGAGTTCCCACTGCAACAGTTAAAGTTGTTGCACCTTGTTGGTTTGTAGTCAATACATCTATTTCTTTGACCGCCCCAAAGTCTATTAATACTATTTTATTATCTGAGCTACGACGCATCAAATTTTGGGGTTTGATATCTCGATGAATTACATTATTTTGATGAGCTACTGTTAATGCTTCTAATATTCCTTTGACTAAAGCAATGGTCTCAGACTCACTTAATTTTTTCCCCGGAGTAAGTTCGTGACTTATATCTTGCCCTTCTATATATTCTTGTACTAGGAAAAATTCTCTTTCTTCTCGGAAATGGGCAAATAATTTTGGTATTTGCTCTGAGTCGTTACCTAATTTGTATAAGGTATCTGCTTCTCTTTCAAATAACTTTCTAGCAGTATTTAGAACTATAGGGTCTAAGGTTTTTGGTTTGAGATGTTTGACCACGCATTTGGGATTTCCTGGTAAGTCTAGATCTTGAGCTAAGTAGGTATCCCCAAATCCTCCATGGCCCAGAGATTTAATGATTTTATAATGGTTTCTTAGGATTTGTCCAGACTGCATAATTTTTTCAGTTATCAATTATTAATTATCAATTATAAGGGTTTTGATGAACCGCCAGAAGTAGGTGATATTTTGGATTATTAACTTTATATAGCATATTTGTGAGATAGATTGGCTGCCTTATGGCTCCTGGTTCCTGCCTTCTGGCTCCTGCTTTACCTTTTTCATAAACCTTCTGTATGTTAACT
>JAKQYE010000315.1 GCA_023356605.1 Trichodesmium sp. MAG_R02
ATTCTTGGGAACTTGGGAATAGATGAATTAAAGTTTCTGTTTGAATAGAACTTAAATGATACTCTTGAGCCACATTTTCCAGAAAATCTATCCAATTTATAGATTCTCCTGGAACCTCAGACATCAAATATAACTTGGCGCGACTTCTATCTAACTTTGGAATATAAGCACCATATTTTTTTCCATATTGCCTAAGAGTTGATACAGATATAGTCGCAAAAGTTTGAATTAATCTAATATCTTCTAATCCAATATCTTTATCATCCTGAAAATTCCAAGGTTCATTTAACAGAGTTGCTTCAAATTCTCGAATAGTTTCATATCCAAAATGACTAGCAATTTTTTCAGTTAAACTACCAATAACCCCAATACAAAATTCTTCTCCTCCTAAACGGTCTAAAAATATATCCCTAATTCCCGGTTGAAATTCAAACTCAATTTGATGAGGAAAACGATAAGAATTAAAAGGTTTAACCGGACTTAATAATCCCCCCATTAACACTTCCGCCACATTAACTTGAGTCGACTTTGGTAATAGAGTTCTTTGTACTAAACGAATAGTAGAGAGACTGACTGGAATAGCAGATAAATATTGAATTAATTGCCAAGCTTCCTTTGAAGAAGTTGCATAAAAATTATTAATTTGTTCTCTAGGAGTCAGAGGTTCTTCCTCTTCCTCTTCCTCTTCTGGCTCTGAAACCATCAATTCTGAACCTAATCCAGCACCGGCACACCAACTGGTTCCTTTTCCCACCATAACATTAACCCAAGCCTCCATTGATTCTCTTTCTAAATTGAGAATTGGTAACTTAACTGTTTGTTGATTAAGATATTTTCCTTGCCAAAATTCAACAGCAACTGCCTGCCATTTTTGCGTAGATTTTTCCTTTTGATTATTTCCCAATCGCAGTCTAATAGAATAGCAAAGATTTGTACCTTCCCACATTCTTTCAGGAAAAGGACTGAGGAGAGTTAACTTTTCTTTTGTTGCCCATTGTTGGAGAATATTGATAAATTTATGGTTAATCCAAGCTAGGGAAATACAATCACTAAGCATCAAAATTAACCGTCTACTATTAGATGAATTTAACTCTTGAGGAGATAGAGTAATAGAAGGAGAATAAAAATGATAAATTTGCAAAATTTCGGAATTATTATCCCATTTAATGCGATAAAGTTTGATATCTCGAAATGCTCCTAAATGTTCTAGAAAATCTCGAACTTCTGTTAATAAAGATTGCCAGAGAATCATAGAATCAGTATCTTCTATGAGCAAAGCAACATCTAACCAACGTTCTTGTTTAGGAGATAAAACTGGAAAATAACGGGGAAAGTTAAGGGTACTAAGTTCTGCACTTATTTTGGCAGTTTCATTGACATCTAATTCCTGAGCAACTCGAGAATTTACTTTTTGTTTGAGGAGTCTAATAAAGCGGCTTAATTCTAGAGTATTACGAAAAATTACCGTATCTGGTAATTTTATAGGCAATTTTTGTTTAGGAAAAGATTTTTCTTCTGTTTTTTGAGATTTATTCGATGATGGAATAGTTAAAGGATATTGAGAAGAAGAAGACTTAATAATACCTTCATTTGGTTGTTTACTACCACCTATTTTTGAATCTGGAAAATCATTAGATTTATTATAGTTTTTATCAGTTTGTTCCCTACTACTTGAGATTAAATTTTGAGAGTCATTTTGTTCTTGTTCTTGTTCTTCTTCTTGTTCTTGTTCTTGTTGACTAACTTGATGCATAAACCATAAAACCTCTGCCATTTGGATCGGATCCAGGTCCCATTGTTCTGTATTTATAAAAGCTATGATTTTTTTTAACATCATTTAGTAGAAATATAGAGGAAAGAACTAACCTGTCAGGAAACAAATTTTAGTTGGTAGTAGCGCCTTAGCCCGTTAAAATTGTTTGTAGTAGGACCTTAGTCCATTTTATCCGAGGGCTAAAGCCCTAATAGGAGGTTTGATTATTACTATTGTATCTGAGAGCTAAAGCCCTACAACAAAGTTTGATTATTACTATTATTCTTCTCCAGTTGTATTGAGATATGCCATTAAACGCTCAATTATTGCCTCTTTTTCCTGAGGATTAGGCGATGGTTTATTCATTAACATAAACCCTACATTAAGTAACTGATCTGTTGCCAAAGGTCCCTTTTCTCTTTTCCTCACAAAATCAGAAATTCTAGCTTCAATATCTTGAGTTAAATTATCCCCTAAATGGGCTCTAATAATATTAGTTAGCTCATCTTTAGTAGGTTCTTGAATTTCCAGTTGAATGCAACGACGTTTAAAAGGTAAAGGAAACTCTCTTTCTCCATTACTCGTCATTATTACAATAGGAAATTTATCACAAGTGATACGTCCATCCACAACTTTATGGGAATTACCATCATAGGTTTCAACAGTTACTTCTTGATAATTCTGATACTTTTTTAATCTTTGTAGTTCTTTAATAATAAAATAACCTTCCTCAAAAATATTGAGTAAATCATTAGGTAAATCAATATCACTTTTATCAATTTCATCAATTAATAATACCTTCGGTTTTTGAGAAGAACACATGGCAGTTCCCAAAGCTCCTAAACGGATATAATCTCCAATATTAAGTTGCTCTTTTTCCTGTTGATTAATTTGAGCATCCTGTAAACGAGCGATCGCGTCATAATAATATAATCCCTCCTGTAAGGTACTCCTAGTATTGATTGGCCAATGCAAAACTTGTCCTAATTTTAATTCGGAGGCGATCGCCCTAGCCAAACTAGACTTACCGGTTCCTGGCTTTCCGGTCACCAAAAGAGGGCGATGTAAATAAATAGCCATATTAACAGCATTAATAACTTTCTCATTTGCTTGAAAATTATTCTTTTGTTCTTCCTGTTGATTAAAATTCCGCCAAGGGGGAGGTTCTGGCCATTTCTCCACAGTATGCTCTGTATTATCTCCCTTAAAAATTTGCCAATCACTCATGAGTTTTAGGTGTTAGGTTTTAGGTGTTAGGTGTTAGGTTTTAGGTGTTAGGTGTTAGGTGTTAGGTTTTAGGTTTTAGGTGTTGGGTGTTAGGTGTTAGGTGTTAGGTGTTTTTTAGGTGTTAGGTGTTAGGTGTTAGGTGTTAGGTTTTAGGTGTTGGGTTTTAGGTTTACAATTTAACAAAATTTGTTCTTTTTTCTAATATGTTAAGTTTCAGGTGTTAGGTATTAGGTGTAATAATTAACAAAATTCATTCTTTTTTTCTCAGGTGTTATGTTTCAGGTTTAAAAATTAATAAACTGACAAAATATCACGACTAAATCAATTAATTCTTGCCATAAAGTCAGCTAATAAGTAGCACAAAATTAATATCCAAACTTATATTTTCTTTTTCTTGGATAATTATAAGGATTCTCACATAAAAAACAAAGATGATGTCCTAAGTGTTCAGGCAGACTTGAATTAGAATCTAGCCTTTTCTTGGCCACATATTTAGGTAAATCTTGTAGATTTAAAACATTTTCATTATCGGGGTTTATTAATGTATCTAAATCTATAACGTGATTGACATTATGCTGTTTACATCTAGACCATAAAGCTATAGGAATTCCAGTCTCTATCATCAACTCATAGGTGATATTTTCTAACTCTTCTAATTTCAAGGGAAAATTAATCCCCAGGATATTCTTTTCAAAATCAACACTTTTCAAATCATTATCATTTTGATGTTGACATTGGCGAGCGAAAATATAGTTATTCAAATTAATATTTTGTATATTTCTCTGAAGATAGTTCCATTTATCCTTCCATGATTTACGGCAATGTTTATAAGTAGTGTGTAAACGTTGAGACGAACGAACATGAACAGAACGAAACCTACCACACCCTATCCTTGTATTTTTTCGATACTTCCAACAATCAACAGGCAGAGATAATAAACTATCAGGAAGAACCCATTCTATAGCCATCTCCCAATCTTTTTCCGGTAGAATGCTTTCTAATTCCTCATTTTCTAATTCCTCATTTTCTAATTCCTCATTTTCTAATTCCTCATTACATTCTTCAATTAGTTTCATAATGTTTTCTTCAACCTCTGCCTGACTATAAGTTTGATTAGGTCGAAAAGTATTTAACAACTTTTTATAAGAAAAACTTTCAGAAGATTTAGGAATTGCCAACCATGTATTAATCCAGAATTTATCTGGCTCATTCTTCTGGATTTTTGTGCTTTCTAACTTTAAGTCTATCGCCAAACAAACACAATTATTATCATCAATAAACTGATCTTCCACAAAATTAGAATCAATAATATTAGGCTTTTGCTTGGGGTTTATCTCAGATAACGAAAAAGAATCAGATACTATTTTTTGTTTAACCTCTTCCCTTTGAAATAAACAACCATCTTCTACCCTCATAAAAATAACAGGTGTAGCAAAATCATTACCTAAATAATCAGATTCTAAAGCCACACGATAACGACCATTTTGAGCAGCAATATCAACAGGTTCACCTTCTGCTAATCTTCTATAAAATTCTTCAGAAAAGGCATTAGCTGTAGCATTCTGTATCTTATATTGCATTGCCACTACCACAGGAATATTTTGAGCCACAATTTTAGGAGCAACTCCCTTAAAAGCTTCAGATGCAGACTGCTTTCCTCCTTCACAAGCTTGTAAAACAACAATACCAGGGCGATGACGAACAAATAATCCAGCAAATAATTTCTCATCAACCCATTTAGCTAAGACTTTTTTTCCAACTTTTCTTCCTAAAGCAATTTCTCCTACTTTTTTCCCTGCTCTATCCTCAAAACGACCATGACCAATAAAATGAAAAATATGAGGTTTTCTCTCTAATAACTTATCAATTTCAACTTTTGTAGCAGGATTTATAATAGGTAATAATTCAATTTCTTCAGATTGTTCCTTTGTCAACTTTTCCAAATACTCTTGTACTTCTGCATATTCCACAGGACCTTCATCTTCAGGGGCAGAAATAGCTAAAGCAATTCTCAATTTTTCACCTGGTTTTAATTGTATTGTCTTAGCAGAATTCCATAAAGCACGACGGCGAGAAAACACTAAATTAGGGTCTGTTCCTAACCAAATTGTACCTTGATTAAATCTTTCAGGAATACATAAAAATTCCCAAGGCAAAGCAGCAAATTCTGGCATTTCTTGTTCATCAATATCTAATTCTATTCGTAATTTTTGCTCTTTCTCCTGTACAAATTGAAAGTAAAAATCAATAAAATTTTGGCCTAATTGAGAGTCAAATAAACTATCAAATAGAGCTTCCCCCAACTGACAAGTTTCTTCTGCAGTTAGTTGAGAATTACTGGCAGCCTCCAAAAGCACTTGAATTTCTTGTTGTTTTTCTTGATAACAAAATTTTCCAGACGGTCTTCCTAAAGATTTCTTTCTCTCATCATATTTTTCAATTTCCACATTATGATGATTTTTCAGATGAATACGATAAATAGAATAACTATTAGACATCAGGAAATACTTATTTAAAAATCAATAAATATCAAACTAATCAATGAGATAGATTTACTGTAGCAGCTTTAAATGCCACTTTTCCTTGTTACCTCTAAAAAATTTATTAGCCGACTCTTCTGCATCCAAACCTAACAACTCTTTAAATCTTTCAGGAATACATAAACCCACATTCCGCACAACATAATTGTATTATAATAGGTTACAAGACAATGTCTATTTAATTAAGTAGAATTGCTTATGGTCTTTAGTCACTTCAAGTGAGATCATAAAGCTGATGATTGCATTGGGATATTCACGTGACCATCGGCCAGATTTAAAACAATGTGTATTGGATTTGATATTTTTGTAGTGATAGTGGAATACCATTGTTTATGAGGACTGGTGATGGTAATGAATCAGATAAAGCAGTATGAGGTCAAATTTTAAGTAATGTAAGAAAACAAATAAAATTAGATAGTATTATGGTCTGTGATAGTGCCTTATTAAGCCAAGAAAACATCCAATTAATCTCAAATTTAAAATGGATAACTCGAGTTCCAATGACTTGAAAAAAGACTAAAAAAATAATTGGATCTTACCTAGAAAAAGTAAAAGTTTCCCCGGAAACAGACCCGGAAATTCAAGAAATCACTAGGGAATTTCAAAAAAAAGGATATAAATGGTTAGAGCAAAAAGTTACTTATGCTGGAATTAAACAAAGATGGTTAATTGTTGAAAGTGCAGAGCGCAAACAAAGTGACATCCAGAAAT
>JAKQYE010000316.1 GCA_023356605.1 Trichodesmium sp. MAG_R02
GTGGAAGAAGGTGCAACAAAAATTGTGATTGCTGGTCCGCAGTTACTTACTGGCAAAATGGGAGAATTACCAAATATAGCAGAGTGTATTGAGGAAGATTAGACCTTAGGAGTTATATTATATCCGGATAATTAGTGATCAAAAAGTTTTTGTTTGTAGTAGGGCAAGAGCCCTATCTGTAGTTAGGGCTCTTGCCCTACTATGAACTTTAATTATAACTATTCAATGGGAGATAAAGCATTTTTCATTTCGGTCGACCACAGTAGGGACGTAACGCGAATGCGACATGAAACGCATTTTTCTTATACAACGTCCCTCTCACGGGGTAACAAGTAAGCTTAATGGTAGATATAGTAATAATTTGAAACAATAAATTTAATAATAATTCAACTTAAAAAGGAATGGGATTTTGAGGTTGGGAGGTAGCGATCGCCAATTCACTAACATCTCAGAAGAAAAAAGATTGTTACTGTAGGATCTTTTGTAACCAAACCTAAGTTGATGAAAGCGTATTGATAAACTCTAGAGGATAAGTTTTTCATCCAAGGATAAAGAGGTTGTGTGTGATTGGTAAAAAATTCTCTGAGTTTACGGGTATTAGGTTTATAACTATTTCTGTAAGCTATATTCGGTCAAACTGAAGCCCCAGTTGTAACACTATCTGCTATAACCTGTGTGTTGAGCGTTCAGGCTTTTCTGCTTATTATTCAGTTTGAGCTTAGTTATAATGGATTTTATTTAGCAGTAACTCTTGTAATATATCTATCCAATAATGAAAAATATTATTTGCTGTTGATGAGCTGACACCAAAGTATATTCCTAGTATTTGGAATGTGGGCAAATGGCGTAAATAGTATAAAGTTAAGATGATTTATTCCTCGACTTTTAAGTTTTTTTTCTTCCTCTTCCTGCCTTGTGAAAATCAGAATATTAATGAAGATGCTAAGTATAAGCAATTGGAACAACAATTGTTAAGAATGGTTGGCGGACATTGGGAAATAGCAGAAAGATTAATTGCGAAAGTTGAAGAAAAATATCCAGGTAGAGAGCGGATTTGGTATTTGGAAAAAGTCATATCTGATTGGCGGCAACAGCAGGATAGTTGATGGGGTTTTATTTATGGATTTTACAAGGGAGTTTGTTGATGAAATTTCGTGATTAGAAATTCAATAATTGGTAGTGCGGAGGGCTAAGTGTGGGAATGGCAATATACAGCACTTTTGAGATCGATAAACCACATCGTCACAACCAAAACCTTGTAGGGACGTTCCATGGAAAGTCCCTACTGTGGTCTACTAAAATGAAAACCACTGTAATCATTTTTGAGCGATCGCTATAGTTTTGCTCCTCTGTGGAAACTGCTATTGATAAACCCACATTCTAATCATAGGAGTTTTCGTCTTATCTGAACCGTATTGCTCTAAAATGATGACTAATTTTTTTTCTGCGATTCCACAGACCTAATCCGACCACAAAAAATAACCCCCTAATTAGAGTAGGTTCAGGTATCCCTGTACGATCATTAGCGTCATTTTTTAGGTTACAATCAATAGTAGATTTTTGAGAATTTTGAGATGTTTTGGCTAAAAATTCTGATAAAGATAAATTAGAATTTCCAGAAGGATTACTATGGGTAGTTAAACTACCATTATTGTCGGTAGAACTTGTTACAAAAGCTCCTACAGGCAACTTAGGAAAAAATCCTACATTCATAATTAAGCTGACCACAACTACTTGTAAAAATTGCTGAATTTTCATATATTGATACCCTTAAAAAATCCTAAATATTAGATTCAAGAATTAACAATTAATAATTGATTATTATACCAATTTTATTAACTTAGGCGACCCTACTTATCTAAATACAGAAATATGAAAGAATTTCCTGAAATTACAGATAGTGTGGAAGTTGTGAGAAAATAAAATCTTACTTTTGACTTTGGAATGGGTGACTTTTAAGTTCTGTGAAACCCTATTACCTTTCCTGGAAATAATAAGAAGATTTAGATGCTTTACCAGCAATAATTGTGACTTAAGCTGATAGCAAATAGCTAAATGCTTAAAGGTATGCTAATCATTGGTAAAACTTCCTTAATCCAATTCCCAACTAACCATAACATATAACTTAAAACCAACACTGTATAAATAATACTAAGAGGGGCATAAATAGCTAAAATAGCTTGGTCAGATGTTTTTCTGGTGAAGGTTGACGGCGAAATAAATCTAAGTAAAATTCTAGCGATCGCTTCCTTAAATTATTAATTCCTGTGATTGCCACTAACAAATAATAACCATCAAAAGCATTTAACGGATTTAGATTTAATACCACTGTTACCAGAGCAGCACTCATGAATAAATAACTATTTTGTTGCAGAATGCTATGGGGAGGAGATGCTAATAATAACCAGAGTGCCAAAGCCCAAATCACGATTTGTACTATTACCCCCGCAGCTACAACTAAAACTCTTTGTTTCCGTTTTATTAAAGAATATTGGTCAGAAGTATTGGTGTACATTCCTGGCATAAAACACATAAATAATAAACCAATCTCCGGTACAATACCGCCGAAATGTTTCAGAGTAAAAGCATGACCTAATTCATGGAGTAAAATTACCAACATAGTTGCAAAACCTAACTTTAATAAATTAGTCGGAGCTAAACTTAAATCTCCCCAAACTTGTTGATGAGCAGAAACAACATCTGTGGCATAAGCTAACCACAAAAAAAATGTTTGACTGAGGAAAAAACAAAGGAAAAAAGCAAAACCAGTAGTCCATATCCAACGGAGTTTATCTATATTTTCTGCTAACCATTCATCAGGGTTGAACAGAGGTATTTTGAAAAATAAGATTTGGGCCAAAGAGAATTTTTTCGGAGGTGGTTCCGTACCTTCTAACATACCTGTTGCTGCTAATTTTTGCAATAGTTGTTGGAATTCTTGGATAGTTAAATCATATTTATTAGCAATGGCAGGTATTGGCTTTTTTCCTAACTGACAAATGACATTTTTATCAATATTATTGACTTGGAGAAAGGTCGGATATTCAGGATTTCGCAATATCCAATAACCATCTGGATGTTGAATCCAATGTACCTCTGATTTGAGTTGCATAAATTTATCAAATTGAGAAAATATCTGATCAGGACTTGGGCAGAAACCGGGTTTATATAGCAATCCTAGGCGTGTTCGCGACACAAATCCTACTGCTTTTTAGGAGACAGGAAACAGGGAACAGAGAATAGATAATAGTTTCAAAAGTTTTATTGACTTTTTGATTTGTCGCAACCTTTTTAGTATTGCTATATAGGAAATTTGGTGGTTTAAATAAATAATCAGGGTTATAAGCCCGGTTTATTGGTTTGTTTGCGTAAGTCCTGCTGATAGAATTTTTTGTCTATTATATCATAGTTTTTTCGTATTTATTGTCGAAAATCGACAATTTTCTTTTTCTTTACCTATGTTATTCTCATTTATTAAATCATTGATAATTTTATAGCTATAGTTAATTTGAGCTGAAAACCTTTAAAATTATGATTCTTGTACGGGGTGCCTTAGGACTTCTGAATCCTAAGTGCTGTCAAAACATTACAACTTAAATGGGATTGCTATATCTATAGAAACTAGGGAAAATACATTAGGACTTAGAAGGTATCTATAAGATAAATTTATGAGTCTGCTAAGATAAATCTATTAGTCTGCTCAAAGCTGACGTTTCTGTAGGTTAGGTCAAATCAAAGAGATTATTAACTGATCTTACGCAAAACATAGAACTGTATCATGCTTCGACTTTTAGGTCTCTTATTTCTTTGTAGGGAACTAGGATAGCTAAACTGGGGCTGAGGATAATAACAGGACTTACGTAAAGGCACTACTTGTAGTGTAAATATCTGAATTTATTGTCAAAAATACACTATATATGGCTGCACTGCGTAAGTCCTGAATAATATACTATGCGATCGATCAATTGATACTATACTTTAGGGATGCATAAGCTGGCCTATATAAGTATAAGGCTTTTAATATTTAGGGGTAATGTATAGAAAGTATATAGTGGGTTCATCCTACTACAAATCATATTTTTTTTATTACTAATTATCCGGACATAATATTAGTTGTTGATTTAAGGTTTCAGGTGTCAGGTTTCACCAAGACTTACGCAAATTCACCTTGAAAAATGCATATGTAGGAGCGAATGGCATTCGCCCTCACCGGATGTAGTGCCCGCGCGTAAGTCCTGTTCAGGCTAAAACTTAACATATGGGTAGTGGTGTACAAGTAGTGATTTTTGCAGTTAGACTCCTGACAGTAAAAGGGGTTTACTTATGAATATCACTACATCTACAGGACTACCAACATATGAATAAGTGCTAATGGTCAGTTATTAAATTTAACGGAGGAATCTAGGCCTAACCCAGCCTATACCAATATTTATAGTCATTTCAAATAAGAATGGAAGACTTTTTCTGCTTAAACACGAGTTATAGCAAGAAATACTTATCTCAATCATTATTAAAATAACTATAATATTTTATTTAGAGATACCCTATAATGGAAAAACCGTGTTATGATACGGAAAATTCTGATTTAAACAACAAGAATTAGGGCAATAAACCAGGTTTATTGGTTGGTTGGCACCAGCCCTGAATATCAGAAAAAAATATTTGAAAATATGCCAGTAATTAGAGGTGCAAATTATGTTTCTTTTCGGGAATAAAAAGACTCAAAAAAATACACAAAAAAAATCTCCCAAAAAGCCAAGAAGTAATACTTTTATTTTAGAAGAAATTATTAGTCCTAGTGCTTATTGTCCGGTACCAATAGATGACTCCATAGTTAACTATTCTATATTTGAGTTATTCACAGAAGAAGAATTAATTACTGCTATTTTAGGAACTAAAGAGCCTCCAGATATTACAGATCTAAATACAGAAAGTTTAGTCCAACATTATTGGCCAAAAACCAAATTACTCAAAAGGAAAAAAACCATGAATCAACAAATAATCCGTTCCACCATAGCAACCCTCGCCCTAGTAGCAGGAATAGGTATTGCCACCCCCGCTCGCGCTTTCTTGTATCAAGACCCCTTATTAGGAAATTCAGATAACCTCCTTTTAACAGAATCAGAACGTAATTTGCTCCTGCAAAGAATTTCAGATTCATCAGATTTAGCGATCGAGGAACTGGAAATAGTCGATTATCAACAAGGGAATTGGGGTAATGGCTGTCTGGGATTAGTATTTCCAGGCCCCCGCAGGTGTACAACGGCAGTAGTTCGTGGTTGGATTGTTAGCGTAGAAAGCGAAACACAACAATGGACTTACCACAACGGACGTTTAGCCTCTCATTATCAATGGGAATTTGATGCAGAACAAAAAAAATGGTCAAATCACGTCACCAACTATACTGGTAGCACCCCCTTAAACTTTTTTGGCATTCCCGAAACCCAAGCATACAACCCAGCTAACATAGAAGGTTTTCGCTACACCATAACCTCAGATTCCTGGTCTGGTAGCGTCACTTTACCAACATCAACAACAGATACAGAAGAAAATCTCTTTATCCTCATGACCGAAAATTCCACAACTCAAGTTACCTCAAGAACAGATTTAAACTTAAATACTGCCAACGGGGAAGGAGTCAAAGAATTTACCATCACCGACATTAATCCATCAATCAACTGGTTAGAATATCGGGCTCTGATTAGCCCCGATTTTTATTCTTCTCCTACCTTCACTTACCAAGTAGAACTACTGGAAAAAGCAGAAGAATCCTCAACCAAATCTATTCCCGAACCCAGTGCCATCTTTGGCCTATTAACACTAGGTATCTGTCGATTAGTCAAGGGTAAAAAATAGTCTGTAGGGGCTTTCTGGTATTCGCCCTCCACACATACCAATAATTCCAGAGAAATATGTCAGAGGTGATCGCTCCTGCCCCTAAAAACCAGCCAAAAACCACTATCAAAACAACAATCATTGCTAACTCAATATATCATATGGGCGTCGCCCCTAAGGAGACTAACCAACAACAAAAAAAACCATGACAAACACAACAACCATCGCCCAAACCTACATCCAAGACAAGCGACCCTAGAGGACCTACCAGGTATCCGCTCAGTAAATTGGGGTAAGAAGAGAAAAAGTACAGGTAGTGTTGTAGAATAAGACCCATGACGCAAAAACTATCATCAGAGAAATTAATGGCCACATTACTGCAATCAATTGAC
>JAKQYE010000317.1 GCA_023356605.1 Trichodesmium sp. MAG_R02
AACAGGACTTACGAAGGCAAACTCCGCAAACCCGGTTTATCGTAGATATTTATGTGTTAAAAACAATGATTTACTGTAGAAACCAGTTTTTTTGCGTAAGTCCTGTCTAAAGTTATTTTTAAAATCACTGGAGTTATTAAAAAACAGCTCTAACTCCTGTTCCTTATTGCCTTTTGCCTTACAGCGCTTTTCAAATTGATGAACTATATCGCCATAACCAAAACTTTGTAGGGACGTTGCACGCAACGTCCCTACTGTGGTCGACCGACATGAAAAATGCTGTAAAGCACCATATTTCTTTCACTCCATGATAGGATGACCACATCACATCCGGGGATAAAAGTAGGCTGGTCCCATTGCCTAATCCTTTATTTAGCAACGGCTGTAACTTTAAAAAAATACCTTTAGATGTGATACTATACCTACTTTAGACTGTTATAGTTAAAAATTATATTAATATTGATTTATAAATTTAATCAAAACTATAATTTTTCGGAAAATTAGAAAAAATTATTGTTTCCAATAACTATGAAAAAGTATGGATAAATCACCAATATCAATAGGCTCAATTGCTGGACTAGCAGCTACTCTGTTTTTCAGTATTAGTTTTAGCTTACTAGGATATACAATAAAATCAAGTATTATATTGGGTTTAATTGGAGGGATTTCTGCTGGATTATTGGGGTTTTGGTCCCAAATAGAATCAAGACCAGAAATCCCAGAAAAAGCAGATGCTAAATCTTTAGATTCTCCCAAACTATCAAAACCAACCTCAGCAATTAAAACACGGCGAAAAACACCTAAAGAGCGTAGCGGTGTTTCTGTTTTGAGTTGGTTTTTCTCCTCAAATCAAGTATCTTCAAAATCTAAAAAAAAATAGTAAGAAATACTACTTATAGCTGACTCCTGAATGCTTACTGTAGATTCTTGTAACATTGATTTTGAGGTAATTGCTTTTTAGATTAGCGATCGCTCAAAACTCTTTTCAGATTATGTACCCTTTAATGGTTAAGCTTGGGTGAGGCGATCGCTGTTGAGTTTACTCTAAAAAATCCTTTTGGGGCTTTGGTCAAAATCTTAAATTAAGTATTGGCAAGCCCCGACTAGTTAAGCCAAATTAATTATACATACCTGCTTTTAATGAGTAATAATTATTTGCTAATTTTTTTTAGGTGCTTGCTAGAGTCTTATAAGACTTTATGGTATAATTACTATTCAGATTAAATCTGACTATTTATAACAACAATGTCAAAAGAAAATATAGCAACTTTTGTCAAAAATTTAGAGTCTTTTTCTGATGAACAGCAGGACATAATTATTGAGAATTTACGAGAATATATTACAGAGAATGGAAATTCATGTTACAGCGAGATAAGTCTTTTGAGAAAACCCAAGTTAATTTAGTGGCAGTAGCCAGAAAAGTGGAACAACAAATTTCTAAAGGAAAAGGGCAAGCGATGGATTATGGTAAAGTTATGAATCTGCTACTTTACCATCTTTATTGGGACGAGTATCACGGTTTTCCTCGAGAAATTAGAAGTGATTACTGAGAATATTCTCCCAAGAGGTACGTATCATATTTGCGGGAATAGATACGTCTAAATTCTTTTTGTTGGCTATGACAAAGGGTCTATTTACAAGAGAAAGAATACCTGCATCATTTCCTTTAGGATCATCGCCTAAGGCAGAATCTGCATAACGATAAAGCTCATTGATTGGAATCCCTAAAGTTTTAGAAATACCGACAATTTTATCTTTACCCATATTGAAATGCAAAATTGAGCGTGTTTCCCAGTTAATAATAGAGCCAGAAACAAAGATTTTACTTTGATGCTGAGTGGAAACTAAATTATGGTTGACCAATTCCTCAACAAAAGCCTCTGCTCCTTCATAATAATTTGTTGTTGATAAGACGATCTCAAAACCAGTATCTATGGATTTTTTGATATGACTTATAGCTGCTAAGTAATAATCTCTGTTCTGAATAATATTCTGAGATAATTCTCTTGCTCGTTTTTTTATATCGTTTGTCCTACAGTCTTCATCTATACACTTGATACCTTTTTGCATCATCACTTTAGACGATTCATATGGGCCATCCCCTTTTCTTAAACTGTCCTTCCATAATTCAATATGTTTATCAAATCTACAGGGATTGGAAGACAACGAACGAGTTGTTAAGTGCCATAAGTCATGACCAGGCGTTGTTATGGTTCCATCTATGTCATAGATCCGCAATAGATTTATATCATTCTCCCTCATAATTTCAAGGCAAAAAACAAAACTTTCTGGGTAGATTCCGTATATTTCCGATATAGGGCAGTATAACTTAATAATTGCGTAGCAGTTGCAGTACAGTTTAGCCTACTTCACAATACCCCAAAATACAGATAGATGTCAACTCCTTCTTAATGCCTAAATCTGAGGGATAATTTATACTATTTCTCAGAAGTAATGCTATGTTTGGAAGGTGGTAAAAATATAGTTATTTTAATTTAGGTTGAGACAAATATTTATTGCTGTAACTAAGTTTCACCAGAAAGAGTGTTTCCTTCTTATTTGAATGACTATAACTAGAAAAATCACAGGGGTTAGTTAACAATAAAATTACGTTAATAAATAGCATTTTGTCAATATCTCAACCATAAATCCATAAAAACGCTATGGTCCAATTTTTATAGGGTTAGAATTTACACACAATCACCTTATGTAGTAGGGATTTAGGGGCTATTAACTCCTACTAGACTACTGGATATGATGGTTCTACGTAAGTCCTGATGTATTTAGCAATTATCAAACTGAACTTACCCTTTGACAAAATAGCACAATGTATGCTGTACAAGAGATGGGTTCTTCTCTTTACGCGATAAAACTACCTTTGGCTTTGCGATCGCACTACCCCTAACTAATACTCTTTTCATTTTAAAAAGCACCTGCGCAGAGCGAGCAACTTACCTCAAAAATACACGAAAATTTCTTGAAAAGCAACCACCCCGTGTTTCTTACATATCAAAACTTTTAACAAATGGCCAATAAGAATAGGATGACTACATTTAGCTGCACGATCGCACTCTTTTTTCCTCCCAAATAGCTCATTTCAACTTTTTTTGCCAAAATTAGTTTAAATTCCAAATATATTTAATCATATTTGATAAGTTTAGCTAATATAAAGATTTCTATATTATTCACTAAACCCTAAAAAGCTTGCGGACAGTAGTTTTCATTCAAACTAATAGCCAAATGCTGACTGCTAATATATAAAATAAAGCTATCTAAAATATTTAATCTAAAATCTAAAACAATGTCATTTGTTGGCCTACATATTCATAGCGACTATAGCCTATTAGACGGAGCATCCCAATTACCACAATTAATAGATAAGGCGGTAGAACTAGGAATGCCAGCCATTGCCCTAACAGACCACGGAGTTATGTATGGGGCTATTCAATTAATTAAACTATGTAGAAACAAAAATATTAAACCCATAATTGGGAATGAAATGTATGTGATAAAAGGAGATATTGAGAAACAACAAAAAAGCAAAAAGTTCCACCAAGTAGTATTAGCAAAAAATACTCAAGGCTATAAAAATTTAGTCAAACTAACAACACTTTCTCATCTCCATGGTTTTCAAGGAAAAGGCATATTTGCTCGGCCTTGTATTAACAGAAAATTATTGGAAAAATACCACGAAGGTCTGATAGTAACTAGCGGGTGTTTAGCAGGAGAAGTACCTCAAAATATCATGCAGGGAAAATTAAAAGAAGCTGAAAGCATAGCCAAGTGGTACCAAGATTTATTTGGGGAAGATTATTATCTAGAAATACAAGACCATGGTTTACAGGAAGATAGAGTAGTAAATACTGAAATTGTCACAATTGCCAAAAAATTAAAGATAAAAATAGTAGCGACAAACGACTCTCATTTTATTTCTTGTCTCGATGTAGAAGCACACGACGCTTTGTTGTGTATTAACACACAAAAATTAATTGCTGAAGAAAAGCGGATGCGCTATAGCGGAACTGAATATTTAAAATCTGCTGAAGAGATGAAGCAACTATTTAGAGACCACTTAGAAAATCAAGTTATAGAAGAGGCGATAGCCAATACATTAGAAGTAGCAAATAAAGTTAAAGCTTATGAAGGAATTTTAGGAGAACCAAGAATTCCTGATTATCCAATTCCACCAGATCATAATGCCGATACTTACCTAGAAAAACTAGCTTGGGAAGGATTATTAAAAAGGCTGAAACTTAAACGAAAAAGTGAAATTCCTATAACTTATAAAGAGCGGATGGAAACTGAATTAAAAGTTCTTCAGGATAAAGGTTTTTCTACATACTTTTTAGTAGTTTGGGATTATATAAAATATGCCAGAGATAATAAGATTCCGGTGGGACCTGGAAGGGGAAGTGCTGCTGGTTCATTAGTTGCCTATTCTTTGCAAATTACTAATATAGATCCGGTGCATCATGGCTTATTATTTGAAAGATTTTTAAATCCAGAACGAAAATCAATGCCAGATATTGATACAGACTTCTGTATTGAAAACCGAGATGCAATGATTAAATATGTGACTCGAAGGTATGGGGAAGAGAGAGTCGCTCAAATTATTACTTTTAATCGGATGACATCTAAGGCAGTATTAAAAGATGTGGGTAGAGTATTAGGTGTTTCCTTTGGGGAAGCAAATAAAATGGCAAAATTAATTCCTGTTGCACGGGGTAAACCAGCAAAATTAAAAGTGATGATTTCTGATGAAACTCCTTCCCCAGAATTTAAGGAAGCTTATGATAATCAAGAAACACCAGTTGAAAATAATCAAAGGGAAAAAAGTAGTACAATTTCTGTCCGGCAATGGATAGATATGGCAATCAGGATTGAGGGTACAAATAAAACTTTTGGAGTACATGCAGCAGGAGTAGTAATTTCTAAAGAACCTCTGGATGAAATTGTGCCTTTGCAAAGAAATAATGATGGGTCAGTTATTACTCAGTATCACATGGAAGATATAGAATCTCTAGGTTTGTTGAAGATGGATTTTCTGGGATTGAAAAATTTGACAATTATCCAGAATACTGCAAACTTAATCAAGAAAAATAGGCAAATTAATTTGATACCAGATGACTTGCCCGCCGAGGAAAGAAGAGTGATGAAAATTTTGGCAAAGGGTGAGATTAAGAAAAAACAAAAGGAAGTTGATGAGACCTACAAACTGATTAAATCTGGAGATTTAGAAGGAGTATTTCAGTTGGAATCTTCTGGAATGGTAGATGTGGTGAAAAAATTGAAACCTACTTCCATTGAAGATATTTCTTCTATCTTGGCTTTGTATCGCCCTGGACCTTTAGATGCTGGTTTAATTCCAAAGTTTATTGACCGCAAACATGGGCGGGAAGAAATTAAGTATCAACATCCAAAGTTAGAGCCAATTTTGGAAGAAACTTATGGGGTTTTATGTTTGGCAAAGGGAACTTTAATAGATCAACAAGATGGTTCCAGGAAGGTGATTGAAAATGTGAAAAGTGGGGAAGTTATTTTAACTTCAGATGGTAGAAAAGTTTGGGAAGCAAAAGTTGCCAAACAGTGGCGGAGTGGTGTTAGGGAAATATTGAAGATTACTTTATCTAGCGGGACAGTAATTTATTCGGGAAAAAACCATCGTTTTTTAACTCCAGAAGGAGATAAGTTTGCTTGGGAGTTACAACCTCAAGTGGGGGGAGTTAATGGTCTTATCTATGGTTGTGCAGTTTATGAAAAATGGCAATTTTCTAGTAATAAGAAAAAACTCCGTGAAAACGAAGCTTATTTATTGGGATTGTTAATAGGAAATAGTCATTTTGTTTCCTCACATTTCAATATTTCCTGCTCAATAGAAAAGGGTATTATTTGGGTAAAAAATTTGATTAATGAAATTTGGGTTGGGGAAACTAAATATTATTTGAATGCTCCTCGCCGACAGATTTATTTAAATTTAAATACTCAGGCTAAATTGATACCCTTAACAGAGTTTTTGGATGGTATTTATGGTAGTAGGAATTGGCAGGTAAAATCTGTTTACCAGCATTTACCAGAAGATATTTTGGATTATTCGGAAAAAGACCGAATAGATTTGCTGCGGGGTCTATGGGATAGTGGTGGTTGTGATCATAAAAAG
Organism: Trichodesmium sp. MAG_R02; assembly: GCA_023356605.1. Classification (GTDB taxonomy): domain Bacteria; phylum Cyanobacteriota; class Cyanobacteriia; order Cyanobacteriales; family Microcoleaceae; genus Trichodesmium. The sequence continues at coordinate 6,158 of JAKQYE010000317.1, forward strand.
TTGCTTTATTATCAAAGTTTTTCTCCTCGGTTATTATCACAAGTTGGCAAGCTTTTGG
>JAKQYE010000318.1 GCA_023356605.1 Trichodesmium sp. MAG_R02
GAATATTTGTTTCAACCTAAATTAAAATAACTATAAATAAAGGTATATGAATATCTGCGGAATGTTGATTACAAAGTTCTCACAAAGGAGTATCCCTGTAAAATCCCACCCAAAAATCTTCCTAATTCCTAATTTCTGATTCCTGAGTATTGACTCCTAAACCCCCTACTTTCTCTATTTTGTAGCAGCTCTAAATTTATTTAGAAGTAAATAATTTAAAGTACATAAAAACAAAAAAATCTTTGATAGGAATTGCTACAAAAGTTAAAGGGTTAATTGTGACGATAATTGTTCTAATATCTGCTTTTGCTAATTTTACTATTTGTTTGGCAACCCAGTCAGCAGACATAATTCCCACAGGATTTAAATTACTTTTAAACGGACCTAATATTAGTTTTCTAATTACACAAGGAGCATCTAATCTGCGCAAAGTTACTAAATCTCCAAGGGTTCTTTTTGTGAGTTCGTAAAGGGGACTAAATGCTGGATTAACTTCTGCTTCGGAGGTATTTACCCAGACTTCTTTACGGGCAATATCGGAATTTGTTCTGACTGTTTTGAGGAATATTTCTAACATTCGCCAGCTAGAAAATGTGTTGATTTCGTAGGATTTAGCGATCGCTTCTGCTGTTCTTTCTCTATGCACGTTAATGCCGTGGTTTAAGACTAAAATATCTACTTTTTCTAATAATTTTGCTAATTTTTCTTCTTGACCTATTTGCCAAGTTATGGTCTTAACTTCTAAGATTTGACTAGCTATGTCTAAGGTAATGGTCTGGTCTTTGGATGTCAGAGCAATAACCTTTGCCCCTGCTTGATGAAGTTGTTTCAGGAGGCTTTGACCTAAACTCCCAGAAGCACCTGTGACAGCTATTGTTTTACCTTTGAGGGAAAGTGCCGTACCCATTAGTTTATCTACTAAGGTGAGAGTTCCACAGAAATAGGCATTTTGATTTTCGAAGTGGTGGCGCCAATGATAAGGGCGGTTGACAAACAAATTCCCAGGAGGCTTTAAAAATGCTCCAGGAAGATGATTGATATCTGTAAGTTGGTCAACATTAGAAATACCAATAGCACGAGCGGTCGCTGGAAAGAATAAAGTTAGGGTATAAACAACACCAGCTAAAGTGGCCCATTTATAGGAAGGTATCCAGACAAAAAACAGACCCCAGAATAACATACCAAAGGTTAACATTACCAAAGATTCTGGCACATCGTGATACCAAGTAGCTTTTTGATAAATTTCTGTGCTGACAGTAGTGTAGTCACGACGGAAAACGCGATGATGCCAACCATGCCATTTATATAGGGGTGACCAAATATGAGAAACTACATGATAAAGGTCTCGCACAAGTTCGACAAAAAATATAGAACCTAGAACTAGAAAAATATTAATTATCCAAGGGTTAAGCGCGTAAAGCTCCATACAGTTGACTACAAAATAATATAAACATGTTCTAGGGTAGCACTGTTATCAGTTATTCGCTTATTACACCAATTTAAAAAAAGAATGTTAGGCTCTGCCTTCTAATAAAGAAATAAATATTCATTCTACTCCTAAATCTTCTGGAGATCCTTCCAATATATTCATTAGGTTGATAAGACCTTGATGTCTAGATTGGAAAATCTATGATTATTTAAGTCCTTTAAATTTTACTATATTACCTTGGTGAGTGACAATTTTGACAATTTTTTTTGAGCATATGTTATTATCCTTGGGTTACTCAAAATAGGAAGGAAACTACTTTCTTTAACCCCATCTATGGTTATTCAAATTTGACAAATATTTCCACAGTTTGATTTGGCCATAAATTTATATATTTGGGGTAAGTGACAATTTTGACAATTTTTTTTGAGCATATGTTATTATCCTTGGGTTACTCAAAATAGGAAGGAAACTACTTTCTTTAACCCCATCTATGGTTATTCAAATTTGACAAATATTTCCACAGTTTGATTTGGCCATAAATCTATATATTTGGCACGAATAGTAGAATTTAATTGGACTGGAATAAAGCTAGTCATACTTCCTAAAGAAAGTAAATCTCCTTTTTTTAATCCTTTTCCTTCACCTTGCAAAGAATCTTTAATCCATAAGACAACATTCAAGGGATTACCTAATAAATCACTACCATTTCCTGATGCTAATACCTTGCCATTTTCGTCTAATATTTCTATCCGGAAACTTTTCAAACGATTTTCCCATTCATCAGTATCAGCGACAGGAATAGGTTTACCTAAAATTCCTGCTCTTGCCCCAACATTAATTGCTAAAAGGGCCGGGGCATCTAACTTGACATCTTGACTATAAACTAAATCTCCCAATTCAATAAATGGGATAACAGCATCTAAATATTTCAAAGTTTCTCTAGGAGTTTTGGCATTATTAATTTCTGTACTTCCTACCCTCATAATTAAGTCTCCTTCTCCCATAGGATGACTACCAAATTTATGGGAAATAACACTACCATTTTCCCATAACATTTTTTCTAGTAAAACACCTCGTAAAGGTTCAGAAATATTAAAACGTTCTTGAGCTTTTTGATTAGTTAATGCTGCTTTATAACCAACTACTTTACCGAGACTTTTACTCATTTCTAGTACATACTGCTCTTGTACTTTCTGTGCTTGAGATAAAGTCAGATTTACTGTTGTTTTGACTGGAGTTTTTTGGAGGTAATTATCGATGAGGATTTGTAAGAAATGGGAATGATTATCTGGAGTAACTGTAGATCTTGATTTTTTTTCTAACGTTTCTGCTTGTGGTGATATTTTTGATGTTTCAACAGTACAAGCTGAAAGTAGAAATATTAATAGTAAAACAAGATATTTAGACATATAAAAATCCTATTTAAGTTGTAATATTTTGGTAGTAGTGAGGTAGGGAACTCATCGGATTTTAGATTCAGAAAAATCATAATTTCAAAGGTTTTCAGTCAAAGTTGAATATTATAAAGATTATCACAACTAATTTAGAATTGCTATATACATAATTTTTAATTTTCAGTATAGTTTTGTGAGTCTTTACTCCCATCTAGAACGATAAGGAGTATTTATAGGAACGGAATCTTTATTTAATATCCAGTTGACAACCGACAATATTTCCGTTCCCTGGTTTCTTCAATATTTTGCCAACCATAAGAAAAATGACTAATAGAGTTAATCTGAGGAGTTGCTATTTTAATAGCTTGCATTTGTATTTCCAAAGAAGGACGATTTTTAAAAGGTTGTCCCCAAACGCCAGCGATCGCAGGTATAACTGTCACCCCCTTGGGAGTCATACTCATAACTCTCTCTATTTTAGAAACAATACAACTAGGGTCCCCATTACCACAAGCTCCATAAGACATAGGATGCCATTCCATCCAACTCGGAAATTGATCCCAAGGTTGGAGGCGAGAGTCAAAACCATCACCCTGTATTCTCCTATTCCCACCGGGGAAAAATACGGCGCCGGCGGATAGACCTTTTTGTTGTACTGGTTGAGTGGCTACCTGGAGAAAATCTATTACTCCTTGAGCAGCATGAGCAACACTCAATTCCCAAATTTGTGTTCCTGAACCTCTTTTCGGTAGTCTGCCATTAGCAGAGGGTGAAAAGAAACTTTGCCATCTGGGAGTTCCCCTGGAAGAAACAGCATAAATATCTCCAGAAGTAACAGACCCCTTGTCTAAAAATATTTTAATTAATTCCTTTCCTGCTTCATTTCTAGCCCGTTGCAATAGCACATTCCGAGAAGCTTTACTATATATCCATAAATCTTTTACCTCATCAGCTACAGAGTCACTCCCTACTCCACGCAAATAACGAATATAGTCGAATAAAACTCCTTGAGGTTGTCGCTTTAAAACCTCATTCACTATAATGCTATAATCTTGACGTGCTTGGGGACTATAAGGATCTATGAAAGTATGGAAAGCATGACTCGCACCTAAGTGGTTTTGTAAATTAACATTATCTGGAATCACATCTAGGGTTGTTTGACCTCTACCATTACGGGCTAAAGCTTCTTGACGGTTAGGCAGTTGAGAATAAGTGTACCCAAAGTTCATAGTAAAGATCCAAGCATAAGCACCCAAGCCTCTTTCCCTTGCTTTTTTCAGACTATCAGCTAATAGATCGACATTTTCATAACCAGGTACGCGGAGTACGGAGGGCCAAACTGTGGGATTATTTGCTGCGGGTAGAAGCACTTGTCCATTATAGAAAGCTTCTATGTATACTTGGTTATAGCCTTGATTGACAATTTTATCTAGTATCCTGTCAATTTCTCCGGGTCTGGCATCACAAGGATATAGTCGCAACCAAATACCTTGAGTTTTTGGCCAATTTCTCATGCGACAATTGCTAAGTTGTCTATTATGTTTAATTAGGATATCTTGATATTGTTTTTCTGCTTCTTTATTTCCTTCTAAGACTCCTTGGCGGAGATTTTCTTTTTGGGCGATCGCTTCTGGAGACAACCGACAATAAATGTCTGTTTGTGCTTGTACTTTTGTAGGAAACCATAGGCAGGAATTTACTGCCAGACCAAATAAAATAACTCCCAAACTACTTATATGGAAACATTTTTTGATTTCAGTTTTTGTCAAGGAGATAAAATATTTTTGCATAATATGCATAATATTAGCTTAAGAAATGTTTGCTACAAATAGACATTTTCAATAATCAAAAATAAAATAAATTATTGTACTAGACACATTGATTTTTTCCAGGGAATTTATAGAGTAGATAGTTGGATATATTTATCCCTTGCTGTATTCTGCAATGAGCGGCCAAAATACTAACTTTTTGAGCTTTGTAGACTAAAAATTAGGCATTTTTTTTTCAAAAAAAATTGCTAAAGCCTTTATGCCTTAATCCTTGAATACTCAATTAGTAAACCCAACATTTAGATCAAAATAAAATATAGTTAAACAGCCATAATTAAAATAACTATAATCCCAACGCTCTCCTACGGGAGAGCGTGGATCTTATGCTAAGATTTAGATAAACCGTTTATTGCCCTGATTATTGTTGTTCAAACTATCAAAATTAATACAGTTTTTGACCTTGTTATAAGGTACAGCATAATTTTCACTATTGACTCTCTACATTATTGGACCATTATCTCCTGTAGATCAACCCGGTTTCTGGGTAAGTCTTGTTTCTATTAACTCCTAAATAACAATTATGTACCACGCCTTAAAGCAAGTTCTACTTGTTTAAATTCTTGTTCCAAACGTTTCTTTAATTTATCGGGTACAGGACGATTTGGATAAGAACTATAATGTCCTGCTAAAGAATTAAGAGCAGTTCGCATTGTAGTAAATGATGGTAAACTAGACACAGAATTATCACGACGATAGCGAGAGGCATACTCATTAATTGCTTGACGTGCTACCGCTTGAGCTTCACTCTTAGCTTCTGTATTTTCTGGTAACTCAATAGCTGTTTTTAAGCTGTTGATTAGGCTTAATGTATCTTCTGAATAATTTCCACTTAAAGTTGAGGAGTTAGAGCAACCCATCAAACCTATGACACAAACTAAAACTAAGGCTAATATACTAGAAATAAAACGTTTCATGGAACTTTTTTAATTATGCAATCTGATTTGTTATTGATTCTTTGATAGTTTAGCTTAAGTTGGAATTTTACTGCTCTATAAAACTAATACAAAGCGTCAAATAAGCGTGACAATCTGATATTTATCCTATTGACCCTGAGGCCATTTGCGGTTACTCATCCACAAGTATCTATGGCTAAGTTGACCGCTTTCCTTAAATTAAATCTTTATTTTCTGATTAAGTCAATGCTCTAGAAGATTTTCAGTAACTTTGGTCTATTTTATACAATTTTGTTTTAAGTCCCGAAACAAAAGAGGAAATATAGATGGTCTACTACCAGACCTGAGTGAGTTTGTCAACTTATTGCCTTTAGTGGTTTCTTTCTATAACTGCTGTTTATAATTTTCAGACTTGGCCACTATTTCTATTCCAACTCTCAAGATAAAATTTTTTGGGTTGCTGATGGGCGACTATGATTTTTCTTTACAGCATTTTTCATGTCGGTCGACCACAGTAGGGACGCCCTTATGCAACGTTCCTACAAGGTTTTGGTTATGGCGATGTGGTTCATCAATTTGAAAAGTGCTGTAATGGGGGTTATATTTTACAATACTCCCGATCTCTGGGGAAATACCTAATGGGACTTGCACAATTTTTAAGCC
>JAKQYE010000319.1 GCA_023356605.1 Trichodesmium sp. MAG_R02
GCGATCGCTCCCAAACAGGTCTCACTTGTTTTCGTTGGTGGCCTACTGATAATCTTTCAAGTGCTTGAAGAGTAGCGATCGCTCAGATTTTACACAAACGATGCTACCGGACATGATATAACCCCTGGCTTTCATCCCGACGCTCTCCTGATCGAAGAGCGCGGAACTTTCCGTCGAGGGAGTTAACTAAATAGATCCAATTCTATGGATCATAGGAGTTTTTACCAGTAAACTTAATAGCAGCAGGTTCTGGGTTACTGCCAATACTGCGGTCAATCTTACCTGCATAGGGACGGCCTTCATTAACCTTCTCAGGAAAGACACCATCTTTCGGATGTAGGTATTCGTTAGAACCATCGGGAAAAACCCGATAGATTTTGAAGTTATCAATTTTGGGTTTAAATTTAGTACGTAGTTGAGTACCGAGGGCTAAGCATTGCTCTTTGCGGGCTAAATAAAGTAGGTTTTCACCTTGATTCATAATAGCCGCACCGCCTGTAGGCATTTCAAATACCTGTTCTTTAGAGCTAGTCCAGGTAATAGCGTACTTTTCTTCAACTTCAGCCTTGGTTAGTAACCCACCAGTGCTGCCACCAAACATTGGAGGTTTTCCTGTTAGTTCGTCTGCCATAGATTTTTTATATGAACCTTTTTATGGAATCCTATCACCAGGATTACTCAAGTTTAAAAAATTGTAAGGTTCTGTTACAAAAGGATGATTTAAACTTAGGCCATACTATAGCCCTAAGCCAAAATCAGAACTCAGAACTCAGAAGTAATTTATGAGTTAGTTTCAGCTTTTAGCATTCAGTAATGTGTCCTTTGCTTCAACTGCCATATCAACCTAGATAAGACCGTTTCACGGAAGTTAAAACTCATCCATTCAAAAGTCATCCATTAAGAGATTCTCGGCTTAAAAACTTTTATACCCTCAGTAACTTCAGTATTTTATATTTCAATATTAAAATAAGTACTGCCTTATAAGTTGATAAAATTGGTATAAACTAATTGAGTTCCTTTTGTGTTTCTTTTTACTTTTGAGTATTACTAACAATTGGAATAGTAAAATGAAACTGACTACCCTGATCTTTGCCCGCCGACTCAGCCCAAATTTTCCCCCCTAAACGACTAATAATCTGACGACAAATGGCTAAACCTAAACCGGTGCCACCAACACTACGTCGTAAAGCACCTTCTTCTTGATAAAAACGATCAAATACGGCCTCTAACATATTAGGTTCAATCCCACGGCCAGTATCAGAGATAGTCACCTCTAACATATTTTCATTATTAGAAGTAGCTGTAATTATTACTTTTCCTTCAGCCTGAGTAAACTTACAAGCATTGTCCAAAAGTTTTGACAAAACCTCTACTAGCCATTCCCCATCGGCCAATACTAAAGGTAGTTCTGCCGATACCAGGGTAGTAATATTCGGCAACTCCTTCTCCAAGTTGTGGGCACGAATACTACTCAGAGCTAAGTCAACACATTCTAGTAGAGGTAGATATTCTATATTCCATTGAACTCTACCACTTTCTAAATGAGACAAGATTAAGAAATCTTGTACAAGATTTCGCATTCTATCTGCATCTGCCAATGCAGTTTCTAGCATTACTTGACGTAACTCTTGAGGCATATCTGGTTCTTGACTCAAACTTTCCAGGCAAACTTGGATAGTAGATAAAGGAGTCCGTAGCTCGTGGCCAGTAATAGCAATTAAATTGCTGCGAGTTCGGTCCAGAGCTTCCAATTGTTGATTTAATTCTTCTAGGTGAGTATAAGTTTCTGCATGAATTAAAGTCATACTTAACTGAGTAGCGATCGCCTCTACTAAATCTATTTGTTCTTCAGACCAGTCATGGGGACATGAGCCACAATTATGTAATTCCACCATACCTAGCAGTCGCCCCTGATAAAGTAAAGGTATCATCAACCAGCTCGAAATCTCCCATTGAGATATGAAGTTCTCCAGAAAATTTATACCCTGAGATGTTGCAGTTTCTGATATTTGTGAGACCAAATACTCAGGTAGCAAACTTGTATCTTCTATATGAACTCGCCCTTGAGTTTGAACAACTGTCTGAAACAAAGAATTGTCCTTTAGAGGCAATGCCTGATTCAGCAAAGATTTTACTGATGGACCCAAATACTCATAAGTAATAGTTGCTGTTGTATCTGTAGGGCAACACTGATAGATCAAACATCGGCTGGCCAAAAGTGCTTTTCCCAGTTCTTGGACTGCCACTTTGATAATCTCATCAGAATCGAGCGATCGCCTCATAGCAGAAGAGATAATATTAATCAAGCGTTGTTTTTTTTCCTGAGCTGCAATTGAGCGATAAGCTCTAGTCAACTTATATTGATTCGCTTGCAAATAAGTCACCAAACGTTGGGCAAAAGGATCGTTAAAGTTATTATCTTCAACTACTGCTGGGGCTTTCTGATAACTAGTACGATTATAACTAGATTTACTCTTAGCAGATTTTTTTCTCTTCCTTAAATCCAAATTGATTCCATAAACTTCTGTAGCTCCTTTAACTTTTTCCTTTAATTCTGGTCTATACCTAAGAATTCGATTAAGTAATAATATTGCAGATTGGAGACATACTTTACGGTCAAAAGTCCAAATACCTTCAAACCGACGTGCTTGCTCCATTCCATTGAACTGAGATATTTCATCAACTAAGATAGAATTATCACACTCATTGCAAATTAAACAACTTGAATACTTCTGACCAAGCACTAACAAATTCCATTCTACACTTAAAGCATCTCTCGGATTAAAAGCCACTGTTTCGTAATATTCAGAAGAATTTTTAAACTCCGTTTCTGGTGCAGCTAGTACATATACTTGGGATGTTAGGTTTGCAATTCGTCGATAACGGTGAGCTTCTTGACGATAAAAACGCTCTTTCTGAAAAGTCGCTATTACCAGAGGTTGGTCGGAGCTTGCTAAAACCTGGTCTTCCATCGCATGAGAAAGAGCAGTCAGGGATGACTTAAAGTAAATTTGTGGTTTTATCTGCGGAACCTCTAGCACCAGTTCTGCCAATACGGATTTAGGAATGGTCATCTGGCGATTGATTTTTCAACTATTGCATTAATAACATAAAATATAAAGTGTTGATTTGATATTCTCACTACTAATGAGCAGTTAACATCCTCCCTGGCCTAAAGACGCGTGGAAAGAACTGAACCCCAACTCCAATGCGAGCTGATGTTTCACAGGCTGCTGCGCCCATATCTAACAGGGGTAGGTTACGCTTACCAGCCCGTCAGTTTTTTGCCTCCTTTTGCCCAAGGACCGACTAAACATATTTATTGCTGCATTTTCCGAAGAAGCTGTCTTTGGCCACACAATTGAGACATTCCCACTCTCGCGACTGAAAGGCCCAAGTTCCTAACTTTAAACCCAAAACATGACCGTAGTAAAGGTGTCAATATCCAAGTCTATGCCTACTGAATTATCACTTTGAGGCCAGATTTCCGGCATAGTATCTACTACAAAACTCGAGAAATACCTATTGGCTGAATCTTTAGTTACTGTGACTGAGCTAGGATTACTAGCTAACCCCCAAGACTATACAATTTTCAGCTTTCCAATCTAGGCCCTCGTAGACTTTGTGTTGAGAAATTTTGAAGCCACCTTTTGTAAACCTAGCCATTGACCCATGATTTCCTGCTTTTAAATTCAGGAGGTTTAACGAGTTTACCTTTTCTATTGCCAATGGTAGACTTGAAAGAGTTTTGGTAAAGCTGGTTGAAATCATTCAATAACTGCTAAAACGGTAGGGGTGGAAACTTATGGTAGCCATTCTCACCTCTTCAGTATTTTTCGCTTGAGTGATAAAAAGCTTTTGTAGTCCTGAAGCGCGTAGGTTTCTTTGTCTCCTAATTTATATTTTTCACTTTCTTTGCTAGACTATCATTCCCAACCACACGGACACGGCCAAATAGCTTGGCTGACCGGTATCTTTTTCCCGGTATTGTATATATACGGCATTTAAATCTAGCTTTCATAATTTGACTTTCAAACTTATAACATAATAATAAGATTCACTAAAACGGCCAGAGATTCGCCCTAGAAGGGCGGGGCTTGAAAACCAATTTTATCGGCTAGGGCAAACATATCTAATTTGCTGATTTCTTACATAGCCCTTTTGTTATCTTTATTGTAGCTGAAATTAGCTTCAGAGGTACATAGTATGTTGAGCAATTTCAGAAACTTGTGGAGGCCAAGTATGAACTATTTGTGCCAATTAAAGATTAAACTAAGAAACTGTAAGGCTGATGATTAAACAAGCATATTTTAAACGGTTTCTGTATAGTGTTCTTAAAATTCAATAAAGACCATATCATATAGGGAATTATATAGAAAGTATATTGTCAACAAATACAACAAGCCATAGTTTATTAAGAATTACTCTCAATTTATTAATAAGATGGGTTTGCCCGTATGAGCAGCTACGTCAATTAATTCGCATTTTTTCATATTTACTCCCCCATAATGCCAACCTCGCATCAAATTAATTAGGGTAACTGACATTCTCCCAGGCCTAAAGGTGGAGTGATTTATAGCCAGCCGTAGCCCCCGATGCTAGTTCATGTCTCAGACGCCGCTACAGCCAACCCCAAGAGGGGTTGGTTAGGCTGGCCTACCTGTCCGCTTATTGTCTTCCTGAGTCTTTATTTGTGCCTTCAAGAAAGAAGCTGATCATAGACCATGAGCTTCCCTAGTTCTACTCCCAACGAGCAGTGTTTCAAGAAACCTTTTCTTTTCTACAGTATTTATAAGACTTGGGGGTATTCAAACCCACCTCATTATCTCACGGAAAGTAGCCCTAGAAGAACGAGGCTTTTAACCCAATTTTCCGTAAATCAAAGACTATAGCAAGATGCTTATGACGATTCCAATTAATCAGTTTTCCCAACAAACTAATAACAAGATTTTGACATTTTATTAATTTTATGGTAGGCAATTATTTCCTCTTTTCATCTTGGATTTCACCATTTGAACCAAGCTCGAAATTATAAATAGCATCTAACTGTTCACGGGCTTCTTGTACGTTAACAGAGCGCATTACTAACAAAGGTTCATCAATAAAATTCCCAGATTCATCTAATAGTTCTGGATGTGGAATTCTACCAGACTGAGAATAAGAGTCACAAGTAGACAACCCTCTTTTCAGGGAGGAGGATTGAGACTCAAGTCCCACTGTTAATAGACTACAAATTAAATTACGAACAGCCAAAAAAGCAATAGTAGTAAAGGCTAAGATATAAAGCAGATGTAACATAGTATTCTCCTCAAAGCTATATAGCTACTCAGCAAATTTTTTAAAAGAATTAAACAGTTTTTATGATCTTATTACTTTGACTCTGGATAAGTTTTATTAGCAGAAATTGTCTTAATTTAGATAATTAATCATTATTTTCAGAAGAAAAAGTGTTGTTATTATAGGTTAACAATTATCAACTTCAAAATAGTTTCCTGCTAAAAAGTTAACCCTGGGTATTTTTTAATTCTGGATATTAAGTACAACATTAAATCTCTTTACAGCTATCCACTCTGAACATATTTTAAAGTGATGGCAGGTCACCTAAGTCTTGTCAAACTAGCCACATAATATAGAATTCATAGCATCGTTCTAGTCTCTAAGTTTAGACTATATCTGATTGTGATTTTACATTCTATCTAGATTGCTCTTTGCGAAACCTCATCGCAACTTGCCAACACTCGGTTAGTAGCTTATGCCAAGGCATAAGCATTGTAGTTTCTACCCCAACTTGACCTCCAGTTGCTTTAAAAAGGGCTTGTGTTGCATTCACTTCCTGTTGAGCTTGTCTCACCCTGTTGAGTAAGTCCAATTGCTCAGTGCTACTCAGAAAAGGAATTTCTTCTCTCTCCAATAACTGGCGCGAGCGCTCAAACCAATACCCAAAATCTTGTAACAAGGGTTGTAGTACTGCTTTAAGTAAGTCTGGTTCTGGCAGTTTTGGGTTTAGCATTTTTTTATTTGCCTTTTTTTTCTATCTTATATCTTAACACTCTTTACAATTTTTAACATTTTGCTTAATAAATGTTTTAATAGAAACTATTGGGTTTTTAAAAAACAAAATCAATAAGGATTTCACTGTCAAAAT
>JAKQYE010000032.1:0-3284 GCA_023356605.1 Trichodesmium sp. MAG_R02
CTAAAGCAGTAGCAATGTGTATAGGAAATACAATTACTTACCCACCATTTATACCAGTTAAAGTTAAGATGTCAATAACTTGGGGAGTAATATTGTATATTTCTATTCCTGTAGCAGTTTCTATTTCTATAAGTTCATTTTTAATCAACATATTAATCTCCTATTTATGAGAGCTACTGCTATTGTTAGAGAGGAAAAATTTTTATTCAACTAGACTTATCTCTTCATTTGTAATCACAATTTTTCCAACAGCATGACCCATTTCACTATAAGCATGAGCTTCTGCTATTTCTGCTAACTTATATGTTCGGTCAATCACTGATTTAACTAATCCATCTTCAATCAATTCTCTCAGAGAAATTAAGTCATGGGGGTTAGGTTGGGCAAGAATTAATTTAGATTTTTTACCAGGCATAAATAAAGTAAAGAAAGTAGAAGGTAAATTTTCTACAGTTGGTAAAGTAGAAATATAAACTCCCTCTGACTTCAAGACATTTTCACTGGTTAAAAAACTTTCTTTCCCAACAGCATCAAAAATAATATCATACTGTTCAGATTCTTTGGTAAAATCAACATGATTATAATCAATAACTCGGTTTACTCCTAAACTTTCTATTAGAGTAATATTTTTACTACTACAAACACCTATTACTTCAGCTTTCATTGCCTTCGCAATTTGTACTGCAAAAGTTCCTACTCCCCCAGAAGCACCATTAATTAATACTTTTTTTCCTGGTCTTATTTGACCTAAATCAAGTAATGCTTGAAAAGCAGTTAAACCTGCTACAGGTACCGCTGCTGCTTGACAATAATTCATATTTTTTGGCTTTAATGCAGCAGTATTTGCAGGTACAGCAATATATTCTGCATAAGCACCTCCTGATAATGGATTTACGAATGTATAAATTTCATCTCCAGGTTCAAAGTTTTCGACCTTTTCTCCTACTTCTAATACAACTCCAGATAAATCACAACCTAAAACAATTGGAAAGTTAAAACCTGATAGTAATTGTAGTTGGCCTTGTCTAATTTTCCAATCAACAGGATTAACACTAGTAGCGTGAATTTTTACTAATAATTGATTGGGGGTAATTTTCGGCTCTTGAATTTCTGAATATTCTAAGACATCAATGGAACCATATCGATTAATAGTGATTGCTTTCATAGATTTTTGTTGTTAAATTTTGAATTCAAACAGAGTACAAGTAAATTATATCATTATAACTTACACAGAAACGAGATTATGATAGAAAATTTCCCGAGATCTAAAAATACTAATCATAGAAATAAACTCAGTTTATTGTTTTAGTTTATCACTCCTAATAATGTCAGTTTACATACTTATAAATAATAGGAAAAAAAATAACTATATTTAAATTCATTTGATTCCAGTATTTAATTATTAAAACGTAATTCGACAAACTATCACAGATATCAAAAATCCCGCCAGATCAGCAGATAAAGCAGCAGGCAAAGCATATCTAGTTTTTTTAATTCCAACACTGCCGAAATAAACAGCTAATACATAAAAAGTTGTTTCTGTAGAACCCTGGATAGTTGATACTAAATAGGATAGAAAACTTAATGGTTCATTTGTAACTATTTCCGACATAATACCAAAAGCACCACTGCCAGATAAAGGTCGAATTAGTGCCATAGGTAATGCTTCTGCTGGTATTCCAATTAGATTAGTTATCGGCGATAAAATTCCAGCTATAATATCTAGCGCACCACTAGCTCTAAACATTCCAATTGCTACAAAAATTGCCACCATAAAAGGAATTACTCTAACAGCAACTTCAAATCCAGATTTTGCACCTTCCGTCATTGTTTCATAAACTTTAACTCCTCGGAAATAGCCAAACAAAAGAAAGGAACAAATTAGTATTGGTAATAACCAATTAGACAAACTTTGGAGAAAAGTAAGACTAAAAATATAGGGTATACCTCTGAGGCTTAACCGATAAATTACTGCACCTAAAAAAGCACCAATTAAACTAGCAAAAACTAATTTTCCAATTTTGGATGGTGGCGTAAGTTCTGAGATGTTTTCTTCTCTGTCAAGAAAATCATTTTTCTCCAAACCTTCTGAAGTAAATGATTGATTTATACTTGGCATTGGTTGCAAACTTGCAAAAAATTTTGCTGCTACAACTGCCATAATTGTAGAACAAAAAGTGGCGATAATTGTAGGTAAAATAATATCCCCAGGATTAGTAACACCTGCACTTGCTCGAATGGTTATCACACTAATAGGAATTATAGTGACCGAAGAGGTATTAATTGCTAAAAATAAACACATTGCATCTGTAGCAGTTCCCTTTTCTGGATTTAATTTATCCATTTCTGCCATAGCTTTTAAACCCATCGGTGTTGCAGCATTTCCTAATCCTAAAGCATTAGCAGCTATATTGAAAATAATGGCAGACATAGCAGGGTGAGATACAGGTATATTTGGAAAAAGTTTGACCATTATAGGATAAATTAAACGGGCAATTATTTTCATTCCTCCTGCTGTTTCAACTATTTGAATTATCCCTAACCATAATGCCATACTACCAACTAGTCCAATGGCTAAAGTAACAGCATTTTTCGCAGCTTCAAATGATGCTTCAGTTATTTCCGTCATCCTATTATTGTATGCGGCTATAACTGTAGCTGAAATTATCATAAATAGCCAAATACTATTAATAGGCGATGTTTGTGATTTATTCATTTAAGTATTCAGTCTATCAACTAAGTTTTTGATTGAGTAATATTTAATATTCAGTCTTTGGTTTTGTAGAGCATTTTTTATAGAAAATTTTGAGAGCTATTTTTATCTTTTGCCTAGAATAATATAGTCATCCATTCCGTAACTTGAATAATGTTTACTTTGAAGATACCGTCTTTTTAATTTTTCCATATATTTTTGATGAGGTAAGTTTTCCCTGGCAAATCTGCCATATTCAGGACCCTTAGTCGGCATTCTTTTACCAGTAGAAGTTAAATATTTATACCAAACTAAGTTCAAACCTATATCTGCCATAAAATTTTCAATTAGTTTTTTTTCTATGTCTCGATTTTCACTAAATTCTAGATTATAATTAATAAAAATTTTTTTGCCTTGCACTATGATAATTACATAGCCATCACTACTCAAACTTTCCTGAAATATTTTCCGATAAACCTTGAAAGACTTTTTCTTTTCTGCTTGGTCAGCAAATAAACAGTGAGAAATAGTTATAAAATCAAAAAAATCTTGTGGCAAAACTTTCAACTGTTCGTTGTATGTAAAAATATCC
>JAKQYE010000032.1:3384-36601 GCA_023356605.1 Trichodesmium sp. MAG_R02
ATAAACCTTGAAAGACTTTTTCTTTTCTGCTTGGTCAGCAAATAAACAGTGAGAAATAGTTATAAAATCAAAAAAATCTTGTGGCAAAACTTTCAACTGTTCGTTGTATGTAAAAATATCCGCTGTATCAAATCGAAAATATAAATTTGTAGGCATTATTTGTTGTTCTATATATTGCCTCCAAAACTGAAGACCTCTATATTGAAACTGAGCTTGTTTTTCCAGAGAATAATAACAAATGTGCATGGGAGGAGCCGCAAAAAAGCTACTACTACTTTGTAGAAATAAAGCTAGTCCATAAGCAACTGTTCCTGGACCAGCAGCAATATCTAATATGTTAATTTTTGTTGGTAATAATCCACTTTTGTAGACAAAATACCACGCTAAATAATTGCAATAAACATTATCTAAAAAGTATTTCATAAAATAAACATGAGGAGTTAAATTAAAACCATAATCAGGATCAGCGCCAAGCTTTAACTTTCCTATATCCCTGTTGGCTTTTTCTAACTCTAGTCTTCGTTTTTTTTCAGGTATTCTTTCAAATTCAGATTCAATATACTTTGCCAAACTTGATTCAAAATCATCAAATATATGTTCACAAATTCCCGTACATTGTAATAAATTTTCATCTTTTTCAATTAACTGAAAACTCTTAATGACAAACTCAATAAATTTTGTATCTGGAGTCAATATATAGTCATAAAGTCTCCTAATTAACGGCTCATTAAAATTAAGTTTTAATTCTAATTCATCTAATTTATCAACAGCTTTTATCAGATGTGTACTTAAATTGCTGATTTCTCTATCTTTATCATTTAAAGATTCTTGAAACTTCAGCTTATCTTGATATAACTTCTCTAAAGGAGATAATTTTACCCCCGAATTTTCAATAGCTTTTAGTATTTGATTTGCCAGAGAATTATTTCCTTGTTTTAGGGCAAACCAAAATTTGAGAGAACGGCAAAAATTTGTGATTTTATTATTCATTAGTAAATATTCTCTAAAATTATTTTATTTCTGAATCACTTAGTATCTGTATTAACTTCTCTGAAAAATGTTGATACTTTTTATGTTGATTAAATTACTAATTTTTTGACCTTTGTAATTTCCAGATTCCGGAAAGTTCAGTAGAATTTTTAATTGTTTTTAGTATTTGATTTGCCAGAGAACTATTCCCTTGTTTCCAGATAAAGTAGAAACTTATAAATTCCCCAGAAATTTGTGACTTAATCATTCATAAGTAAATCCTGCTTGACCTTCCTTAACTTCTACATCACTGAGTATTTCTACCAACTTACCTTTGAATTGTTGATAATTTTGAGCTTGGTTACTATACCACCATTCGTACTTTTTTTTCATATCTATAGCTGCATCACGAGTGCTAGCTACTAGGGATCGCTTATGACTAGCATGAAAATCCTGAATCACTACTCTATCGACAAAATTTAGTTGTCTAATAAAATTTTCTTGTTCTTCTGGTAAAGTCGGCAGTAAAGGAGTAATAGTAATAGAAAGTTTAGGTAAATAACCTGTTAAATCATTAATTTTAGTTTTGATTTTTTTCATAGCATTAAGTCTAGCTCTAATACTAGGTGTTTGAGGTTCAAAATCCTTTCTTACTACCTCACTACCCGTCGGAATACTCATATTAACTCTGAGATTTTTAAACCGTTGCAAAATATCAATATCTCTCGTTATCATAGGACTACGAGTTTGGATAACTAAAATTGGTCGATATTCCAACATTACTTCTAATAATCTCCGAGTTAATTGAGTTTTAGACTCTATCGGTTGATAAGGATCTGTGACACTACTCATATAAATACTAGGTAATTTATCATAATTTTTCTTCTGCCATCTCATCAACTCTTCCTCTAAAACTTCCGCAGCATTTTCTTTAATCAAAACCCATTTTCCCCACTCATCTCGCTTTTTTTCATTAGGACTAAAAGCAGCAGCATAACAATAGGTACAACCATATTGACAACCTCGATAAGGATTCAAAGTAAAGTCATAAGCTTTAATAAAACCAGTAGCTTTATTTAATATTGATTTGGCATTTTGTCCGTAAACATCAGCACTGCCAAATTTTTCACTAACCACTAATAACTGACTAGTATTTACTGTGTACTCTTCGTCTTTGAATTCCATTTTAATCTTCTAAATAAACTGACAAATTAATGAAGGTTTTTTCATACTGGAGACTGAAGGTGGTAATAGTTAATAAAATGTCCAGTTAGACTATTTCTTATTAAGATTTACTACATATCGGGAATCATTGTTATAAGGTAAGCATTCAGCTATTAGCTATTAATTCATTGCCTGTAGAGCCAGAATTAGTATTGAGAGATTTAAGAAGAATTAAAAATATTGGAAAAAAACTGGGAACTGATAACTGATAACTGATAACTAATAAGCGGCAATATCCACCTTTATTTCCTAATTTAGTTTTTTGACCTCATTCTATTTGTAAAATTATTTTATAAAATTGGTATCATATATAAATTATTTTGTATCACAGCTAGGGAGATGGTATAAGCTAAAGAAGTTCAGTTGGCTATCTAATCTATCAAATTTTAGCCAAAATATTATTAACCATTAAAACTAGCCTAATCAAAGATAATTATTAAAGTTGTTTATTCGTCAAAGATGAGGACATAAATATTATGCTTACAAGTGTAGAACGTCTTTTATTTATTAGAGCTGTGCCAATCTTTAAAGAATTAAGAGATGATTTTCTAGTACGTTTAGCTTCTGTTATGAACGAGCTATCTTTCCCTACTAACCATACTATTTTTACAGAGGGGAAAGAGGGAAGGTCTCTATATATAGTAGTATCTGGTAGAGTTAGAGTCCATCTGGAAAACCGTGATTTAGCAAACTTAGAACAAGGAGCTTGTTTTGGTGAAATGTCCTTGTTTGATGCTGAACCTCGTTCTGCTTCTGTGACTACTTTAGAAAGTTGTGAGTGTTTGATGTTAACTCAAATACAACTTTATGATGCAATTGATGAAACACCAGAAATTGCAATTAATATTATTCGTCTATTATCTCGTCGTATTCGTGAGCTTAATCACAAACTTAATGCTAGGGAAATTAGTATTTCTTCCGATAGTAGTAGAATGCCTGAACTGCGTTAAACATATGGAAAAATATTTAGCAAATTAGTTTTACTCCAAATCAAATGAATACTATTTAATTTAGGTATGAATTGTAATAGGGAACAAAATACCAAATTCTTCAAATGTGATTTTTCAGCTTTTCGGAAAATGAGATAGTCTTTATAACTAAAGGAGGACAGTTCTAAAATAGTTAAGTGTAAAGGATATTAAAAATATTCCCTATTAACCTACTACTGAATCATGATTTATTTACTTTTACAGTAAAAAAAATGTCACTGTAGTAGATGAAAAATAAATGGATAACGATAAGGTTTATTAGGGTTACTTATTATATTAAGAACAGCAATAATTGGCATAATAAAACTCACAATCCACAACAAAAGTAACAAGGGAATCCCAATCACTAGCCAAATTAATAGACTAAATATAAAAGCATAAATATAAATGTTAATATGAAAATTGAGAGATTATTTAGCATTATCCTTAACAACAGAATCATCAATTATAAGTAAAATAGCTATTGGTATACCAACGGAAACAATAGTTGCACTAAAGAAAAT
The DNA here is from genome assembly GCA_023356605.1 of Trichodesmium sp. MAG_R02. GTDB lineage: Bacteria > Cyanobacteriota > Cyanobacteriia > Cyanobacteriales > Microcoleaceae > Trichodesmium. The sequence continues at coordinate 7,070 of JAKQYE010000032.1, forward strand.
CGCTCCATGACATAAAGCTGAGAGAATTTTTCTTTTATCAGTATCCATTAAATTTTCCTCCTGATTCAAATAAATATCTGTATTTCTCACTTAAATGGCAAGAAGTGTAGGTCGATAATTGAGTGGTTTTTAAATTTAGCTATTAGGTCTAATTATAGCTCTGTTATTTGTTTTATTTTATGGCAGGAAATAATTTTAATAATAAATTAAGTTCCTTGTCCTATTATAGGAGTACAATCTAATCTACTTTGATATTTTTCAACAATAATTTGATGACTCATAGATAATCCTAGACCAGTACTACTACTAATAGTTTTAGTGGTAAAGAATGGGTAAAATCTTTTGTTACAAACTGTTTCTGTAACACCCATATCATTATCAGAAATTATAATTCTAACTTATTGAGATGATATAACTTTTATGCCAATTGTTATACTAAGTAAATTTTCCTGAGTATCTGAATTTGGATTTATTCCAAGATAATTGAATTTTTTACTTTGCTTTTGTGCTAAAGCGTCAATAGCATTTATAAAATGTCTCATTTCCCCTCACTTAACAAGACCAATATCATCAACCCTAATAATTTCTAGTTGCAAGAATCCTCAAGCCCAATAACCCACCTATTCTATTGTATATTTATCAAGAATTGCTCTTAAATTTTTTGTTGCTGGTCCAATTTTCTTGTGCTTCAATCAATGAACCTGAGAGTATCTGTAGCCATACTAATTAAGGTTTCCAAATATAAAAATGTCCGTAAAAAATAAAATTTTCTGTAACCAAAATATTTGATAAAAATTTCATACAGCTTGTCTTGTAAACAAATATAGAACTATCATATTTAAAAAAATTAAGTATTGATTTTCATTAAGTTAATAATTTTCCTATTGCTAAAGTATTTATTCTATTGATAATGTCGAATATTTGTTAATCTAGTAATTTTTAACATAGATCGTATCACAATGATAAATATATTAAACTCAGCCTAAATAAATATATAGTATGATGAATTATTACAGATTCTAGAAATTAGGTTCACTTATGTCCATTGAAATTGAAGCGGAATTGCAAACAGCAGTAGATAAACGGCGCAATTTTGCAATTATTTCCCACCCTGATGCTGGTAAAACCACCCTGACAGAAAAACTATTATTGTATGGAGGTGCTATTCAAGAAGCTGGTGCAGTAAAAGCTAAAAGAGCACAACGTCATGCCACCTCAGACTGGATGGCAATGGAACAACAAAGAGGTATTTCTATAACTTCCACAGTTCTACAATTTGACTATCAAAACTGTCAAATAAACCTCCTAGATACTCCTGGACACCAAGATTTTAGCGAAGATACATATAGAACATTAGCTGCAGCAGATAATGCTGTAATGTTAGAGGATAGTGCTAAAGGTTTAGAACCTCAAACTCGTAAATTATTTGAGGTTTGCAAGATGCGAAAACTACCCATTTTTACCTTTGTTAATAAAATGGATAGACCAGGACGAGAACCTTTAGAACTCTTGGATGAAATTGAGCAAGAATTAGGCTTAAAAACATATCCTGTAAATTGGCCCATAGGTATGGGGGATGACTTCAAAGGAGTATTTGATCGAAGAAAACAACAAATTCACCTATTTGAGCGGAGTATTCATGGCACGAAAGCAGCAGTAAATACAGTAATAAATTTAGGCGACCCTCAGATAGAAAAACTATTGGAGCAAGACCTTTATTACCAACTAAAAGAAGATTTAGAATTGTTAGACGAATTAGGTTCAGCTTTAGATTTAGAACAAATACATAAAGGAGAAATGACTCCTGTATTTTTTGGTAGTGCAATGACTAATTTTGGGGTGCAATTATTTTTGGATGCTTTCTTAGAATATGCTCTTAAACCAGGTACTCATAAAAGTACAGTTGGGGAAATTTCTCCTACTTATCCAAACTTCACTGGATTTGTGTTTAAATTGCAAGCTAATATGGACCCAAAACATCGAGATAGAGTTGCATTTATTAGAGTTTGCACAGGAAAATTTGAAAAAGATATGACAGTTAGTCATGCTAGAACAGGCAAAACAGTGCGATTATCTCGTCCCCAAAAGTTATTTGCTCAAGACAGGGCATCTATCGAAAATGCCTATCCTGGTGACATAATTGGTTTAAATAATCCTGGAGTATTTGCCATAGGAGATACTATTTATAATGGTAAAAAATTAGAGTATGAAGGTATTCCTTGTTTTTCACCAGAAATTTTTGCTTATTTAAGGAATCCTAATCCTTCTAAATTTAAGCAATTTCGTAAAGGAGTTAATGAATTACGAGAAGAAGGTGCAGTGCAAATTATGTACTCAGCAGATGAAGCAAAAAGAGACCCTATTCTGGCTGCTGTCGGACAGCTACAATTAGAGGTGGTTCAGTTTAGAATGCAAAATGAATATGGAGTGGAAACTAGAGTAGAAATGTTACCTTTTAGTGTGGCTCGTTGGGTAGATGGTGGTTGGGAAATACTGAAAAAAGTGGGTAGGTTATTTAATACTGTGGCGGTAAAAGATAGTTGGGGACGACCTATTTTGCTCTTTAAAAATGAGTGGAATTGTCAACAGGTAGAATCTGAGCATCCAGACTTAAAATTAAATACTACTGCACCTGTTGTTTCTGGTCAAGAACCAGAATCTTTGTAAGAGTAAGTACAATTTAAACCTTTAAAAAAAAAAGGCATAAATAAGAAGATAGGATTGAATATTAATACCTTTGTTTCATCCTTACTTCTTCAAGTAAAGTGAGTTATACCATTTCTCGAAAACTTTTTTACATTTTTGCGGAGCAGGGAACCGACCCCTAACCCGTGGAAGAGGGGATAGGGAATGGGGGAGTGGTAGGTAGGGGGGTTGGATGCAACGTCCGTAAAACATACAGCGCTTTTCAAATTGATGAACTACATCGCCATAATCAAAACCTTGTAGGGACGTTGCATGCAACGTCCTTACTGTGGTCTACCGACATGAAAACTGCTGATAAGAATAATTATAGTCGTTTTAATTAAGATTGAAACAAAAATTGAGTATAATAAAATCAAGTCAACTAGAAACTATTTTGAACTATGCCTGACAGTTTAGACTTCAGACAAAAAGTAATAAACTTTGTAGAAAATGGCGGTACAATTACCAAAGCAGCTCATACATTTGGGATAGGAATAGCTTCGATATATAGATGGTTATCTCGCCCAAAATTGTCAGCAACTAAGGTAAAAAGTCGTCAAAGAAAATTAGATTGGAAAGAATTAGAAAAAGATGTAAAACAAAATCCAGAGTCGAGGGTTGTCAGACAGAGCTAAAAAATTTGGAGTTAATCAACCAGCTATATTTTATGCTTTAAAAAAAATGAATTTTCCTTGAAAAAAGAAACAACTTCGTTATAGAGAAAGAAATAGAGAAGAAAGGATAAAATATTATCAGCTTTCTCTCAAAATTTGATCAAAGAATTTGGAAGCAAAAGCCTTGTATTTATTGATGAATCAGGATTTGAAGATAATCAAGACTGTATTTATGCCTGGTCAAAAAAAGGGAAAAAAGTTTATGGTGAGCAAGAGGGAAAACGAGGTAAAAGAGAAAATTTAGTAGCCGGGAGAAGAAAAAAGGAAAAAGATTTAATAGGGCCAATTATATTCAAAGGAAGTCTAAATGCCGTGGGATTTGAACAATGGTATGATCAACATTTATTACCATCATTAAAAATTCCCAGTGTACTGCTGCATGGATAATTCACCAATTAAACACGAAAAAACGTTATTAGAGAATTAGTAGAAGCAGGGGGTCACCAATTAATATTTTTGCCAAAATACTCTCCTGATTTAAATGACATAGAACATGATTTTAGTGCATTAATAAAGAGCTAGAATGTATTCACCTATCAATACATCTATTGATGCAATTATTCGTAATTATTGTGCCAGATAGTGTCTCATTTTTATCTGAAATAACTATAACACATGTGTGGGGTGCTAATTATCAAAAAGGTTATTGGTCTAATCTATCAATTACTTAATAATTGGAGTGTCACCAAAGTAGAGAATTATTTTTGGTAATTTGCCTGAAATACTGTCAGAGATTAAAGCCTTTTGCATGACAATATTAACTACATAATTATTAGGATTAATCTTAATTAATACCATCACTTTTACTTAGTCTGAACTACTATGTGATAATCGAAAATATCCTGAATGACAAATAGGATTACAGACATTTTTTATTATTGCTATTGCATTCTTTTTTGAGTTCTAAACTTTACCCTAAACATTCAATTATAAAGTAAAAAAAATATATTGACAAGTGAAATTTCAATTGATTATAGGAGAGATTGACTAAAGATACTCAGATGAAAGTGGATTTTATTTCCAACTAAATATACCATAAAGATAGCAGAAAAAAAGTAGAGAATTATTTTTGGTAATTTGCCTGAAATACTGTCAGAGATTAAAGCTTTTTGCATGACAATATTAACTACATAATTATTAGGATTAATCTTAATTAATACCATCACTTTTGCTTAGTCTGAACTACTATGTGATAATCGAAAATATCCTGAATGACAAATAGGATTACAGACATTTTTTATTATTGCTATTGCATACTTTTTTGAGTTCTAAACTTTACCCTAAATATTCAATTATAAAGTAAAAAAAATATATTGACAAGTGAAGTTTCAATTGATTATAGGAGAGATTGACTAAAGATAATCAGATGAAAGTCGATTTTATTTCCAACTAAATATACCATAAAGATAGCAGAAAAAAATTGGAAATAGTAAGGATAAAAAGTGACTAAAGTAAAATAATTAATATCTGGGGATTAAGCCATTATAAAAATTAATTATCTTATCAAATACAGTAAGGAGTAATTGATAGTCAAATAGTCATAAACTTGTTAGAGAAATTTAGTAAGAGTTTATCAATACCGACAGTAGTAGTTATGGAGCAAGATCCAATTAATACTACAGATAAAATGATTGAAAAACTAGAAGAGTGGAAACCGAAAACATGAAAAATATTTGGTTGCCTACCGAATCACTAAAGGAAAACTTAATTGAAATATTGTGGAAGTTGATCAAGTATGAGTGGATTGAAGTTAATGTCGATAAAAGTTGGAGTAGCTGAAAAAAAATATCTTAAAAAAGTGCTGGAAAATTTGGGAAAAGAGTATGTAATTAATTTTATGTAGGTATTTATATCCCACATTCCGCACTTCTTAACATTAAATTGATAAGTTTTATTTATCTATCACCCCGAATTCTTTCCCTGAAAGCCTTATAGCTATGGGTATCAATTTTCACTTTCATAAAGAATTATAACTAATCTTCTCATAAAAAATTAGTTATTGATAAGATGTATTGATATTAAGTTCTAGAATGAAGGTTTCTCCTATAAGTCTATTTGAAAATGTAAATATATATAAAGATATATGAAGATCTGCGGAATGTCGGTTATATACAAATTAAGGACGTATTGATAATCATTAACAATGAGACGAAAACAAATAATTGCTCTATTAACTATCGGTTTGCTCACTGTAGGGATTGTAGAATCTATTAGACAAAGATTAACAAAAAGAGATTTATCAAGAGATATTAGTATTACCTTAGATAATGCACTATGGAAAGAAAACAAAGAAAACCATTACTATCAAGATATTACTTTGGATTTAATTTGCACAAACTCCCAATGCGAAGCCCAAACCTGGGGTTTTGCCCCAACATTTAATCGAGCAGAGCATGATGGCATTGTTGATCTGATTGAAAAAGATAATTCTTGGGAACTAAAAGTAAAAATCAATATTAACTCTGACCCTTGGATAGAAGGTGGAGAAGCAGAATATCTAATCAAATTACCAGCTCATCAAAAAGATAAAGAACAGATAGTTGGTAGTTATTCAGGAACTTTTAACAAACAAGTTGTCAATGGAAAAGTTACCGGAAGTCTTGGGCCCTATTCCCCCAGAAAAATACCAAACTATAAATCCATATCTCCCAGAGAACATCCACGGCTAATTTTCCGTCAAAATCAACTGCCAAAATTACGAAAAAAAGCTAAAACTCCAACGGGTAAAGCTATTCTAGACCAACTTGAAAACTCTCTTAAGCAAGAAATCTATTATAAAGGATACGTTCCTAATGGTGGATATCATGCAGCAGGCCATTGTTTTCTCTCCCTATTAAATGATGACCCCCAAGCAGCAGAAATAGCATGGCAAATAGTAGAAAAATCCTTGGATAATCCTGGCCCACGATTGTTGGAGCATGCCCCTATTGTGGCAGGGGTTGCCCTAGCTTATGACCTTTGTTATAACGCTTGGGGCAAGGAACGAGTAGAAAAAATTACAAATTGGTTAGGACAACAGACAAAAATATTAATTGCAGGTACTCGTGGTAAAGGTTGGAATCCTTATGCTTGGAGTAACTGGAGTGGAAGAGCACGGGGAGCTGCTGGTTTAGCTGCATTGGCAATTTTGTCTGAACCGGAAGAATATTTTTCTGAACCTACTGATGTGAAACGACTTTTGAAAATTTCTGAACGATATATTAAGCGTTATCTCAATACTGCGGTGGGCGATCGCTCTTTTGGTACTGAGGGAGACCTCTATACTATTCAACCTTGGATACTAGTACTTTTACCATTTTTCCAAGCTTATGAGAATGTTGTCGGCCAAGATTTGGTCACAGATTCCAGTGTAGAATGGTTTTTATCTCACTATGTGATGCGGATAGTAGGAAAAAAGGGAGAGATATCTTTTCCTAGTTATGGTCGTCATCGCCGGGGAGATGTAAAACGTCTGTTTTCTCTTGGTTGGAAGAGTGTACCAGAAAAATTTTTGCCAGGGGTAATGTGGTTTTTTAACCGTCATTTTGCTTGGGAAGGCGATCGCTCATTTGCCATCAAGCAACCCCATGAAGCTGCTTTTATTCTGGAAGCATATCCTGAGAATCTAATAGACACTTCTAATGAAAATTTTCCGAAAAGCTTGTTAAATTTTAATTTCCTTAGAAGTTTAAAGCCTAAAAATCCAGCAAAGGTGTTTGAGCGGGTATTGGTAGATAAGGAAAAGGGCTTTTATCTATTTCGTAACCAATGGAAGGATAAAGATGATTTTGTGGCAAGTATTTATTTAAAACAGCAACTTTTGAGAGCTTCCTGGTCATTTCCTGAAGCGGGTAGTTTTCGGATTTGGGGTCTAGGTGGACGTTGGGCAAGTGCAGGTCCAGATAATAATCAAAGGGAGGATGAAAATGTGGTACTTTTAGGGGAAATGGCTGCAAGGGGAGCCGCTCAACCAAAGTTTTTTCAGGGGGAAGTAGATGGATCGGGGGTGGTGAGTATAAGTATGGATGATGTGTTTAAAGATAATGGTTTTGAGTCATTGCGATCTTTTGCTGTTGACTATAGTGGGATATCGGGTATACCTGCTTTGTTTGTGGTAGTGGATAAGTTTACTGGGGATACGCCGGAAAAAGTTTGGGTGATGCATACTCAGGAGCAGGTCGTGGTTAAAGATAATGGTTTTATATTAAAGGCTGATTCTGGAGCTACAATGAGTGGAATTTTTGTTGCCCCTGGGGAGGTAAAGATTGACGTTGAGGAAACCGACAGAGGCAGAAGAATATTGGCAAGAGGGAGTAATAATTTTTTTGTGGTGATGACTGTGCAAAATGGCATTGTTGCGGATTTTGAGATTTCGGGTAGTGGTTTAGATGCTCAGGTTAGGGTAGGAAAGAGAATGATTCTGTTTAGAGACGATAAAATTATCCTGAAAAAGTAATTCAAATCCTAAAAGTTTTGCTAAACCCTTAACTATTTAGACTGCCTATTATAATAATAACTAATTCAAGCAAAAAATTTCTACAGTAAGGATTTGGCTATTTTGGTTAAATTTACAATACGTCGTCTAAATACTTAACAACTTATTATTTTTATTGTAATTGAAATTCAACCTGATTAGGATAGCTAGAGATTGGCGTAAATCTGTATTTTTGAAAATTTATAACTCTGTATCTCAATTAATGGTGAAAAATGCTATTGTAGTATACTTGAAGTGCGGAATGTGGGAAATAAGCATTACAATAAATTTTTTGAATAAGACAATCCTAACCCAAACTTACTAAAAAAAACAAATATAGTCATTTCAAAAAGAGATGGAAAACTTTTTATGTTGAAACTTAGTTATAGTAAGAAATACTTGTCTTAATCTAAATTAAAATGACTATAGCAGTCCGCGCATAGGTCGCGACAAATCAAAAGGTAAATAAAACTTTTAAAACTCTTACCTATTCTCTGTTCCCTGTTTACTGTTACCTAGAAACCAGTAGAATTTTTGCCACGAACAATCATAGGATTGCTATATAGTATTTATTACTTATTACATGCCCAAAGCTTATATTACTCTTGAGTTATAAGTTTTAGGTTAACATCCTTCTCATATTTATTATTTGAATACCCCAAAATTTAGTCTAAACTCCAGAGCTCTATCTACTCCCTAAATAAAATAAAATGATTAAAATTATTCATCTTTCTGATATTCATATTGGCAGTGGTTTTTCTCACGGTCGTATCAACCCAGAAACAGGTTTAAACACACGCCTAGAAGACTTTATTTCCAGTCTAAAACTTTGTATAGATAGAGCAATTTATGAACCAGTGGATTTAGTTTTATTTGGCGGAGATGCTTTCCCAGATGCTACTCCCCCACCATATATAAAACAAGCTTTTTCTCGTGAATTACGCCGTTTAGTAGATGCTCAAATTCCCACAGTATTATTAGTAGGAAATCACGATCAACATTCCCAAGGTCAAGGGGGCGCAAGTCTAGGTATTTATAGGACTTTAAGAATACCAGGGGTTGTGGTGGGCGATAGCTTAGAAACTCACAAAATTCAAACTAAAAATGGTTCAATTCAAATTATTACTTTGCCTTGGTTAACTGCTTCTAGTTTAATGACAAAATCCGAGACCGAAGGTCAATCTATGAGTCAGGTAAATGAGTCATTAATTCAAAAACTGCGGTTGATATTAGAATCAGAAATTCGGAAATTAAACCCAGAAATACCCACCGTACTTTTAGGTCATTTAATGGCAGATAGAGCAAGTTTAGGAGCAGAACGTTTTCTAGCAGTTGGTAAAGGTTTTAATATTCCTGTTTCTCTGTTAAACCGCTCTTGTTTTGATTATGTTGCTTTAGGTCACGTTCACAAACATCAAAATCTGAATAAGTCTAATAACCCACCAATTATTTATCCAGGAAGTATTGAAAGAGTTGATTTTAGCGAGGAGAAAGAAGAGAAGGGTTTTATTTTAGTAGAACTAGAAAAAGGTCAAGCTAAATGGAAATTTTGTGCCTTGCCTGTACGAAATTTTCAGACTATTAAAGTTAAGGTTTCAGACGTCGAAAATCCACAAACTGAGTTATTAAAAACTATTAGTAAATATCAGATAGAAAATGCAGTAGTAAGGTTAATTTATCAGTTACGTTCTGAACAGTTAGACTTGATTGATAATGGGGTTTTACACCAAGCCTTAAGTGAGGCACATACTTATACTATTCAACCGGAATTAGTCAGTCAGTTGGCAAGACCACGTTTACCTGAATTATCAACAGCTAATGGCATTGACCCAATAAATGCTTTAAAAACTTATTTAGAAAGTCGCGAAGATATTCAAGATATTCAGGAGGAAATGTTAGAAGCTGCCGATCAGTTACTAGCAGGCAGAACAGACTTATCAGAGGAAAATTATGATAGTCAGTTAGATTTATTTACCAGTAGCAAGGGAGAATGAAAAAATTTAAATTCGAGGATCGATTTTTTCGTAATTTCTATTCTCTATTCTTTAGATATCAATGCAACTAGAAATTTTAGTTATCATAAATCATCAAATTATCTTCTAACTACTATTTTTCACATAGCTAATAATACTAATTTTCCAAAATAATGGTATGAAAAGACACACCCCAATCAAAGATGTCGAAAAAGACCTACTCCAATTCACTTAAGACAGGTATCTCTATCTTTTTGCCCTTGTTTTTCAATATTTACTGCTACTTCGGCTTTCCTTTTTCCCTTTGACTTAGAGACATTGTATGCAACGTCTAAAGGACTTGCAATAAATACTTATTACTATTGGTATTACTAACCAAATCGATATCCGAAACCTCTAACAGTAATCAAATACTCTGGTTTACTAGGATTTAACTCTAATTTCTCCCGTAACCAACGAATATGAACATCAACAGTTTTACTATCCCCAATAAAATCTAGTCCCCAAACTTGTTCTAACAATTGTTCGCGAGACCAAACTCTGCGTGGATAACTCATAAATAGTTCAAGTAAGCGAAATTGCTTAGGGGAAAGTTTCACTTCTTGACCTCTGACAATAACTCGGCATTCTGAGGAATACACTATTATATCTTGATACTGAAGCATTAGTGCTTGAGATAGTTGGCCTAAACGTTGGCGACGCATCATTGCTTGGCAACGGGCAATAAATTCCCGTATCCCGAAAGGTTTAGTTACATAATCATCAGCTCCAGCTTCTAAATAGAAAGCACAATTATTAGCACTGCCTTTTGCTCCTAAAATCATTATTGGTATTAAATTACCTTGATGTCTTAACATCCGGCACAAATCTAAGCCATTGATAGAGTCAAGAATTAGCAGGTTAAAGGATTGTTCACTCTGAACCGATAAAGAATTCTCAAGAGTGGGGATAACCCTACAGCCATCTGGAGCAACAATTACTTCATAACCTTGTTCTTTTAGAGCTAGGGATAACATATCCCCAAATAGCTCTTCAGTTTCCAGTAATAAAATCTTACTATTTGTTCTGACGGCAGACCTAGAAAAAGTTTCGCTTAGATCTGAGGAAAACATAAATATCGCTTTTGATAGGTTTGGTGCTGAATTATTAATACTGCCTTAATAATAAATTAGGCGATCGCTAATTTTGTAGCTAATTAACTCAATTAATTTTTTAACCACCCAACTGTCAAAAGCGCTGAGTTTTTCTCCCATTTATCAAACACATTTTCACTTAGAGATACTACTACAGCAACTATGGTACTAGCATCATCCATTCTACAGTCTGGTTTTTTGTGGTTTCTAGGGACAGTTATTAGTTTAGTAAGCATTGCTCTTTACTATTTTGCATTTTTGTATTACAGCGCTCTTCATATTAATAAACCAAATCGTCACAGCCAAAACCTTGCAGGGACGTTCTATGGAACGTCCCTACTATTGTCTACTAAAATGAAAGCCTCTGTAAATACAAAACTTAGATGCTTCAATATTAGAGCTAATAAGTTAATAAAATATTAACTTTAGGTTATCAAAAGGTTAAATATAAAGATATTATACAAGCTCAATAAGGTATGACCACAAACTATTGGTTGTAGAGATCATAGATAAACTTATAAATTTTAATTTTTGTATCAATACCTAGTAAGTTAGAGCATGTTAAACAATTTTATAATCGTTTAATATCTCATTAAGCTTTATACTAATAATTGATATAAAAAGTATAAATAAACCGAAATATGCTACTACATTTAAGTACCTGGTCAGAAGTCGAAACTTATCTAAATGAATCTCAAAGTATTATTTTGCCAATTGGTTCTACTGAACAGCATGGGCCGACAGGATTGATTGGTACAGATGCCATTTGTGCAGAAGTCATCTCTAAAGGAGTAGGAGAAGAAGTAAAAGCATTAGTAGGACCGACAATTAATGTAGGGATGGCCTTACATCATACAGGTTTCCCAGGTACGATTAGTTTGCGTCCTACTACAATGATTCAAATGATTCGTGACTATATAGTTTGTTTAACTAAAGCAGGATTTACCAAATTTTTCTTTATCAATGGTCACGGAGGCAATATCGCGACCCTAAAAGCTGCCTTCTCAGAAACCTATGCTCACTTAGCTGATTTAAAAGTTACCGATGCAGACCATGTTAAGTGCAAAGTCGGAAATTGGTTTATGTGTAGCTCAGTTTACAAGTTAGCCAAAGAGTTGTACGGCTATCAAGAAGGGTCTCATGCTACACCTAGTGAAGTAGCTTTAACTCAGTATGTCTACCCACAAGCAATTAAACAAGGGGCGCTTTCAGAGAATGTAGCTAGTGGATATTCAATATATAGTGCCGCTGATTTTCGTCGTCGATATCCTGATGGTCGCATGGGCTCTAACCCTGCATTGGCTAAGCCTGAACATGGTAAGCAGTTTTATGAATTAGCAGTAAAGGAACTAAGTGATTCTTACTTGGAGTTTGTTAATAGTGATTAGGAAGTATTGGACATTTGACCCTTACCGAAAAATTGGGTTTAAAGCCTCGCCCATAAGCAGGCGACTTTTTAGTTGATTTTTTTTCACGGGTCATGTCCTTGTTACTTTTTAGTTCACAAGAAATATATTAGTCGTGGGTGGGCTTACACCAGACAAAAAACGGACGGGTCGGCAAGTGTAAGACTACTGCCAAAGTAGCGGTAACCTGTGAAACGTCAACCTGCATCGGAGCTACGGCTCGGTTGTTTCCCCGTGCCTAATGACCGTGGAGGATGTCAAATATGATATGTAACTCGATATTTCGTATAAGTCCTGTAAATGTATAATCTTAGAAAAAAAATTGCGCGAGACTCCTAAAAGAAAAGCTTTTAGGGTCATAACTCGAAATAGGTATGATGGAGAATGAAAATCCCTGGCCACTTAAAAGGGGAACTCAGAACTCAGAACTCAGAATTCAGAAGTAAAATTAGCAGCACATAGTGACATAGCCCCACACTAAGCTAATGGTATAGTGTGCTGTTCTCAATTACGTGTCCCGCAACTCCTCGGACTCCACGAGCTTTACAGCGGTTTTCATTTTAGTAGACCACAGTAGGGAGGTTCCATGGAACCTCCCTACAAAGTTTTGGTTGTGACCATGTGGTTTATCAATCTGAAAGGCGCTGTAAGGACTCAATGCCGTAGCGCCCTGTTTTTTATATTTATCACTGGGTTTACATCACGCTCCATTACCGAAAAATTGGGCTTAAAGCCTCTGCAACGTCCCTACATGGTAAAAAAAATGATGTATCAAAACCACTAAAGAAACCAATTAAGAAGTCCCCAAAACTAAGTAAGTCATTATCTAAAAAACTAAGGGTTCTAAAGGATATGAAAAAGCTAGATAGCAAACTGGAAGATATTAAGGAGAGATTTTCTACACAGATTATCTACTGAAATAATCGGTGAAAACCAAACAATTGTTTGGGAGGTTAGACAAGTTTCTGGAATGGTTAAGAATCGGAAATTGTCGAGAGCTATTTCTACTGATTAAAGTACATTTAACTTATATAATTTTTCAGTTACAACCCTGATGTAGATTTATTTCATCTAGAAACTTAGATATTCAAAGTTGCCAAAACAGAAAATTGAGTTATAATATTTATCATAAATGTATAAATTCATATCAAGCAAAAACAATACATAAAAACAGTAAAGCTGTAGACAAAAAACAATATATATTACTTTTTTCTAACTTTTAGATTACTTATTCTCGAAAAATTTTTTTTAAAAATATTACTTTATTCTTACTGACAACTATTAGTAATTCCTCTACCGTAAGTGTATAGAGAAGGAGCAAATAACTTCTCTGTCAAAACAAATATTAGGTCAGAGGTCAAGATTGTGAATAACCAATTAAAACTTTCCTTAGCAGGTATTTTAGCAACCGTTGGTCTCTGGGGTATCATACCTCCTTCAGTTGCCAAGGCAGAACAGTTAGAAAGTACTGACAAAGTAGTTTTCGCCTGCGTTTCAATTAATTCTGAAGAAAATCAATATGCAACTGTACCTCAAATAGTTCGCGAAACACGGGATACAACTGAGCCTGGACTTTTGGGTGGATATCCCTTAGTGAAACGAGAAGTTATTCAAGTTTCCTCTAAACCAATGATTGTATGGACTGCTACACTTTCTTCCGATCATCCTAAAGGCGCTTATACTCCTGACCGTCGTTGTCAATCTGTTAGCACTCGTCTAACTAACCTTGCTTATACCCTAGGGATGCAAACTTTCGCAGATATCAGTCAAATTGGTGTTGTAAACTACGAGCAAGTGGTTTATGTTTCTTCAGAAGAAGAGCCCAACTTTGATAATGTGGTCTTCACTTTAAAGCCAGAAAATCGTGAAAAATCAGAAGAAGTTCTAACTCAATTTAAGGATTTCGGACAAGGTACTGCTAGTGACGAGCCTATCTACGAATAAGTTATTTTAGTAGAAATGTTGAGGGAATAACTAAGGGAATAAATTTTCCCTCTTCACTTCTTTTTATTAACTTAAGTACAGATTTCATCAAGTATGAGCTATTACACTGTTTATTAAAGACTTTTCACCCCGTATCTTGAATAGGATAGTAGAGGATAACTAAGCATAAGAGTAATTAGCATTAACTTATGTACTAATTATTTAATAACTGAAGTTTCACCAAAGATAGTATTAGTGCATGAGAGCTAGTATTATAGCTTTATCTGCATAGATGCCTATAAAGGTTTTATCATATTCGAGTCATTGTATTAGTCTACAACACTATCCCTAAATTTCCAGGAAAATCTTTTCCAAAATTTATGAATATAGGAAAAAAATAATTAAAGTTTATTGATAATGGACTAACCATTCATCGGACACTTATAGCTTAGTCTGCCCTAGGTTTGTGTCTGCTCCAACTACTTTATAAATAAATTTATCACCTAAATTATATCAACTATAAAAATTATTTTTAAACTCAAGGCAAACTGTTAAAATATAGTTAATTGACGATTTAATAAAATAACGCTTAAGCGTTAATTTGTTTGCTCAAGTATTTCAATTAATTACTCAGAGGAAAGCCATGAAAATTACAACTACTTCAACTTTATTTAGTGCAACAATAGCAATGCTTTTCACTGTTAGCTTAACTGCTAATCCCGGAAAAGCTCAAGAAAAACCAGCAACTAATAATATTAGTTCCTCAGAGCAATTATTGAGTAACAATGCTAATAGCTTTTCGAGTGGTAAAAGTATGAGCTTAACTAAAGAATCTACAACAACTAGAGGTAGATATGGGTTATCTCAAGGCGAACTGGATGAGGTAACAAATAATATTAACCTACAAATGCGTAACAATAGAGATCCTAGATGGCAAAGAGAGAAAGTCTGGTTTGAAGAAAAGTGGAATTCTTTTTCTACAGACTTTTAGCCAGTCTTAATTGTAAGTTAATTGCGGATTAATGAAGCTGGAATTCCCCAACTTAAGGATTCCATTTTTTTGAATTGCTTAATAGATGGTCGAGAACCATCTATAAAATGAAATGCTCCAATTCCGGCAATGGGATACTTTGACCGTCCGTTAATGCCAATTAACTGACCTTTACTATTCAAAATCGGTCCACCACTCATACCACTTTTAATATCATTAGTATAACCTAATTGGTATCCTTGCCTGAGGGTGCGACTGGTTAGCATTTCTATAGACCCTACAGTTAACTGAAAAGCTTGACTGCCCCAAGTAAGGGTACTACCTATTTGTGAAGAGTCAGTTTGATCCCAGTTAGGAAAACCTGCAGCAAAAGTGGTTTCTCCTACTAAGGGCTGATTAGTTTTTACTATTTCTACTACTTGATAAAAGCGATCGCTAGTAAACTCTAATAATGCTACATCCAAATTACCTATTTTAGGAGTGGAAATTAATGTAGCTTGATGAGTTATCCCATCTCCACTCATAATTTGGTAAAATTTCTTCGAGTTATTCTCAATTACATGATGATTTGTAACAACAGTGTAAGTATTATCTTCCTTTCCCACTATCACTCCAGAGCCGGCACTATTGTCTGTAAAAATTCTTACCGTAACTTGTTTAGCAATATTAGATATTGATGATGGATACTTTTGTGACTCTACTGCACTAGGTTTCGTATAATAAGCTGAATTTTCTACTCTGGTTTGAGAGTAAGCATTCGGTGAAAATGTGGTGATGCAACATAGTAAAGCTAGTATCTTACTACTTAAGTTGAAGATTGACTTACTCTGTTTCATATTCTTAAGATTTATTAAAAAAAAGACGTTTACAATAAAGATATAGAACCTATTTCCTATGATTTTGACAAGCTCTTGTAATGGCCTAGTGGAAAATATTTATACTAATGATGGTTAAACCAAGAAGCTGTAAAGCTAAAGATTAGGCAAAGATATTTCGAATTGGTTCCAGAAATTTTCCTGATAACTGATAACTGGAATAACACCACCGAGTTTATTTCAATAAACTTGAAACTATGATGGCCATAGCAGCAATCCCCCCATAGTTTGTAACAATTCAAAAATTAGAAATAAACTTCGAAAGTTTTATCCATTAACCAATACTCCGAACCTATTCTCAAAAAGTGGTAAGATTTTTGACATGAACAAAATAGGAATTCTGTATCTCTACCTTAGTTAGTGTTAGAGAAAGCTTCATGGTTGCTTTCATAAATGAATTGTTGCAAGTAGTTAAATTAACTACTTGAACCAGAATTAGGTATATATGTTGATTAAATTCAGTCCAGTCACAAATAATTTATTTAGCCATAGCTATGTAATTGAGTTTTTCAGAAAAAATGACTGTAAGGAACTGAGTCCGCATTGTACAATATAGCAGTCACAAAAACAAATTATCCGAATAAAGATTTTGTAAATTTTTTTTCCGGGATTTTAACTTTACCGAAAAAACCGATTTAAAGCCTCGCCCATCAGCGGGCGACTTTTTAGTTGATTTTTTTCCACAGGTTATGTTATGGTGATATTGAGTTTACAAGAAGAAATATATTAGTCGCGGGTGGGCCATCCGACAGGTCGGCCAGTATAAGACTACTGCCAAGGTAGCAGCAGTCTGTGAGATGTCAGCCCGCCGAAGGGCTAGGGGTCGGTAGTAATCTCCGTGCCTCTAGGGCGGGGGGTATGTCAAATTTGACAAGAACTAAGTTGTTGTGAATACCGTGATTATTGACAGATAGCAATCCTAGCTAAAAACAACTTGCTATGGGAGTCTCAATGTAATTCTCTTGGTAGCATACATGCTCTCTATGTAAATATCCTGCCTAAAAAGTAATCGCTTTGAGTAAAAAAATTTAGAGATAAACAGACAAAAAAGTCAAGGTAGGTCTTAAAAGCTCAAGCGAAATATAACTTGAATAGATTTTATTTGAAACAAAATTTGCAAATTCCTAATTATAAATATGTCCCCCTATGGCTCCCTCCCAGAATGGGTTGGGGGTTGGTTACTTTTGTTTGCCATGCCAAAAACATTCAAATTCTCTGAGTTTGCTCTTGGTTGATTTAAAAACGTTTGTTAGCATTTATCTGATATCTTTACTAAAGTAACGAGACAGTTTATAATTACTTCATAGGCGTAGCTTCATACTAAGATTTCGGAGTTAGTAGCAGTAGATAGATTTTTTCCATCATCAAAGACTTGCTCTAACTGTCCTCATGTTCTAGATTAGCTATTAAAAGTTAGGACTTATGACTGCCGTGAATGTAAATTGTCAATAGATAGAGATTTAAACGCCAGTATAAATTTGAGGAAGGGAGTGGGTAATTCTAAGGTGTCCAATGAACGTCAGACGCACTCAGGAAATTTGGTTGGCTCGAGAGTGAATGCCTGTGGATGAGTAACCGCTGACGGCCTCGGTAGAAACATCAAATGGTCACGTTATGCAACCCTTTGTATTGGTTTGTTCACGGGGTAACAAGCTAGTTAAAAGCTATATAGAGAAGGGGATTTGCCTTCTGGGGCTGCAGAATATTTCAACAAAAACAGGACTTACGCAAAGACACTAATTGTAGTGTAAATATCGGATCAGGATTATCAAAAACACACCACATATAGAAGCAATACGTAAGTCCTGAAAAAGAAAATAGTTGTTAAGGATGACATTCATGGATTATTATTGTATAGGTTCAAAATTTTGACACCCTTAGTGATGTTAGTGATGTCAGGAAATTATTTCATCCTTTAGGTATGCTTAGGTAGTGTAGCCTAAGTTAATGAGATTGGTATAATAAGAAATGAGTTGACAAATCATCCAGAAATTTGTACTTAAGAACTTAGATTAGAATCTGATTCAATATTAACCATGCAATTACAAAATCTGCTGTCCCGTAGTCCATTAATTATTTTGGGTGTCCTCGCTGGGGTTATGATTTCTCATAAAAGGGCGATCGCAACCAGTAAAATTGTCATAGATATAGCTGGGCCAATAAAAGCCTCCATAAAAGTTAAGGATCTACGACTATTTGCAGAAACGGGTGAAACTACCAAAACAATTTCTCAAGCTATAGGCATATCAAAAGTTAACCCTAATACAATTCGTGGGCTAATGAAATTAGAAGTAGGAGCAAATGTTGACAACCTAACCAAAGTGCTGTACAGCAATCTGGGCCTGAATTTAACTCAAGGTGTTGCCGAAGTAGTTACAACTAGGCATAAATATGAAAGTGATAAAGCTCTACGTTCTGCCATTATCCTAGCAGCAGCAGACGATAACCGAGTATCAGTCCTAGAAATTCTTGAAAAATACCCCACCGCAGAAATGCACATCGATGTAGGTAAGATTAACAAAATTGTAGAAAAAGTAAAAGAAACTATCGGTAATTTAGGAGAACTACTCAATTAAGTCCTTACTGATGGTGTAAACTGCGAAACCGCGAGATTTCTAATCTCAACCTCACATTTTAGGTTTTTGCTTTAAGGTTCGAACAGAGTAAGTCTTGGAAACTATATGGGATGAAGTAGAGTCCACATAATTGATGTTAGAGAATCTTGTGCCATTTCGCCTATAGCAGAGTCAGGAGGATATAAAACTCACGATACTTCAACGACTTTAAAGCTTAAATGTAGCTTCACTATCTTCACCAGTATTATCTGGCTTAGGAGTTTCCCAATCAACTGACGCATCTTCTATATATTGACTTTCTATGAGGAATGCTCCTTTCTCAAAACGAACAGTCCAGTAGTTTCCTGGTTGACAACTCAAAATAGTTCCTACTTCACCTAAACGTACTACATTAGGAGGACGTAACATCGGCATTGATTCAGCAGTTTTAATGTATTGTGGTTGAACTACTAATCTCACTTTCTGGCCAATGTCAAATTCTATTCCCATTAATTTACCTCTACAATATTGGCTTTATATTATGTCTTATCCCTTGAATAATATTATATTATCCGTCAATCATATAATTTAGGGGTAAGTAAGTCAAGATTAAAAAATTGATACAAGACTTTTTGGGGAAATATTTTGTGCTACAACCAATAAACATTTTATTTCTAAGTTGAAGTTGGCATGGCAAGATAGCAAGAGTTCCTCATTTTTTTGAATAATTTATTTTTCGACGATCACCACCAACCAAAACTATTAAAAATAGGTAGACTGAACACAGAACTTCAGCTAATTATTAAAAGCTCAACTAACTAGAGATTTAATTGTGGCAAACCCATCTAAATTTGCTATTTGCTGATTTCGATATTAAGTTTTTTTGAAAATTTGCACTATGGCTGACATAATTCTAGGTAAGGTATTACAATAAACGTGGTGAGTATGAAATTATAGAGGGTAATGATCATGGCTACAGGTCGTCGCGTTTCCCGAATTGCCTCATTAATAAAGCAAGAAATCAGCCAGATGTTGCTCCATGGAATCAAAGATAACCGCGTGGGTATTAGTATGGTCAGTGTCACAGATGTAGATGTTTCTGGAGACTTGCAACACGCTAAAGTATTTGTAAGTATCTACGGCTCTGACCAAGTAAGGTCGGAGACTATGGCAGGTTTAAGGTCTGCAACTGGCTATGTCCGCGGTGAATTGGGTCATAGAATGCGTCTGCGTAGAACTCCAGAAGTTCAGTTTATTGAAGACCGTTCTCTAGAGCGGGGGACTGAAATTATCTCACTTTTAAATAAGCTTTCCCAAGAACGACAAAAACACCAAACAGAAGATATTGTCCATCAGGAGCCTCAACAGGACATAATAGAGTAAATAATTCCTAAATCCTTCATTATTAAACTATGAATTTAGTAGAGAAGGTTGCTCAGATGTCCGTAGTGAAGCCTCTGGACATTTGTTTGACGATTAAGTTCGTTATCCAGACAGGGCTACCCCCTAACAGCCAGCTTCAATATTGGATAAAAGACTTGGGGTGGGAAGGATGATTTTTATGAGTGGAAGTGCTATGGACTTGGTAACTCCTATCCAAAAACTTCAGTCTTGGGCCATAAATTCTTTACTGTTAGCTACTGATATTGAGGAAGGAGTTGGTCAAAGGTTTGTTAGAGCAACTGACTTTTCTCCACCAATGGAGATCCCTGCTATTACTAAAACTAATTTGAAAAAAGCCCAGGAGGACACTGAAACTATAGGAGCTATTACAGCTCAAGCAGCTATGGCTATTTGTGGGAATTGGGTATTAGCTCCAATGGTAAGTGGGAATAATGATTCTAATCACCCAGTCATTAATATTGGGGCTTTTGGAGAAACGACAGTATCAGTTATTCAATTGGCAAAGGCTTTGATTTGGGGCCCTCAACAATATCTAGTTTTGGCTACTGCCCACAAATTTTCTAAGTGTAGGGAATACGGCTATTGATTCTCATTTTGATTTACTGAAAAATTGGGCTTAAAGCTTTCCCCATAAGCGGGAGATTTTCCATGCTATAATGGGATAGGTTTGAATAACCGCCGAGCCTCATAAATACTGTAGAAAAGAAAAGGTTCGTTGGAACTCCGCTGGCTGAGAGTTGAACTTGGGAAGCCCTTAACCCATGGCCATTTTCTTTCCTGAAGGCACAAATAAAGACTCACAAAATTTTTTTGTAAGTCGCCCTCGGGCATTCCGAGACACTAAACGAACTTGGAGGTTAGCCTAACCCACCCAGCAAGAGGGTTTGGTTCACTAGACCGTGAGACGTCTACCTACCGAGGAGCTACGGAACTCTGGGGCCCCGTTCCTTGAGGCCAGGGAAGATGTCGA
This sequence comes from Trichodesmium sp. MAG_R02, assembly GCA_023356605.1. Lineage (GTDB taxonomy): Bacteria > Cyanobacteriota > Cyanobacteriia > Cyanobacteriales > Microcoleaceae > Trichodesmium. The sequence continues at coordinate 28,112 of JAKQYE010000032.1, forward strand.
GAGTTATACATGACCGGGAAAATGGATTGGCAGAAGTTGAATTATTTCCTTTTGTTTAGGCAATAGCTACTGGGGTAGATTATATGATGAGTTCCCTATTTGTTGATTTCAAGCAGGAATGAAAAACTACCAGCTACTTAATATCACAAAATTATCATAGGCCAGTTACGCCAAAAGTTAGGTTTTAAGGGATTAGTTGTAACTGATGCTTTGGTAATGGGAGTGATTCCTAATCGTTATGGTTTGGCCGAAGTGTCTGTTTGAGCTTTGGAAGCTGCTGCAAATGTTTTGCTTATCCCTTTAGATTCGGAGGCGACGATTAATACTATTTATTATGTGGTAATTCAAGACCCAATTTCCTGAATAACGAATTGATAAATCTTCGCAAAGAATTTCCTAAGTCAAAACAAAAGTTTATCCTAGCTGGCTACTCGAAAATGAAAAAATACCAGAGTATATCTATACTTCCTACATACAATTTAGTTTAAAAGTTAGCTCAAATACAGGCACAAGGAAAGTGTAGCTAAAACTTTAGAAGACTCTATTCAATCAGGAGAAAGCTATCTCACTCCAAATACAGATGATAATAATTTACATAAACCCAATTTAGTGTTTGTAGGGAATATATAGTCATTTAAAATAAGAATAAAACACTTTTTCTACTGAAACTTAGTTATAGCAAGGAAATTTTATATCAATCTAATTTAAAATTACTATACTTAATGCTCCTTTATTGAGTGGTCATATCCTAGTGATTGCTATGGCTAAAAAATATGGTTATCAACTACACCTAATTGACAGGAGTTCAGAAGCTTTGCAAACCTTTACCTCTTATTCCTTGACTTTGTTACAACTATATTATTAGTGGTAATCCTTTTGGTGAAATAGTTAGTTTAACATAAGTCGCAGAGGATTTAGTTAAAAGATTGTTAAGAAATGGCGAACGGCGAGTTATAATCATATACGGTAGTTAGTATATCTTGAAACAGTTTTTACATAAACTGTCATTATAGATACATTATATCTTTGGTTATGAACGAATGCCAAAAGCGCAAACTATTGCTCTGAGGCTTTTATTTAAGGATTTGCAGATATCTATCTAAAGTCTCAAAAATATCACCATGATTTTGATAAAACAGAATTCAAGTGATATGGGCAACAGGATTATTTCAGGTAAGAAGGCTAGAAAAATTCTTAATTAGCTACCTGATAGTTACAATCTGAAAGTGCATAACTGTAATACTGACTAGGAACGAAAGTAATATGTTGGTTTTATGACTTTTAGAATTCTTATCAAAATAAGATAAAGAGTGTAACTATATATACTGAAAAAAAAATTAACGTTCATAATTTTCAATTTTGCCTTATATTATTAATAGCGTCGTAGCGCGGAAAATTACTCAAGCTAGGCCAAGAGGGTGACCATGACTTACACCACAGTTCAATATTCTTTAGACATTATTAGGGACGAAGCACTAGAACTTGTACATAAGGGGGTTCTAAGTCGTCAGCAACCGATCTATACTCTTTGCCAATATATTCCTGTTAGGGAATGGGCCTGCGTAGAGGGTGAATTAGAGGAATGTGACTTTCTACTTAGGGACCGAATTGGTGACCTAATAGGCAGCGAAAAATGGGATAACGACTAAATGAAAGCCTAACCTAGTTAAATTAGGTTTTTAACTTGGTTAGGCGCTATGATTTATTCTACCTTTTAATAAATTTTTAATAAGTGAATAAGAACATTTAAGATGTATCTAGATTAGAATCCTGTTAAATGTTAGATATTTTTTATTTGTAGAAAAAACCTTAAAAAACTTAGTTCTGAGAGTCTGACTTCTGAGATTGTTGTAAAGCAGCTCGCAGATCAGCCACTTCTTGAGTTAGTTCTAACAAGTCTCTTTGTATATCTGATTGTACAAAATCCGAGACAGGAGTAGAAGGAACATTTATACTATCAGTGTTAACTTGACTATTTTGTTGATTCAAAATCGTATCAACAAAGTTTCGAGCTTCCCGCTCAGTCATCTCACCTCTTTGAGCCCATTCCTCAGTTAGTTGATTAAAATCTGAATTTAATTTATTCAAATTTTCATCCCGCTTACTAGAGTTTTGCAAAGTTTCCATGAAAAAGGAAGTCGCACCGAGGGTTAGGTGAAATCCTTTTTGTATTATTTGGGTAAGATTATCAGGGTTCATAAGTGTAAGTTCACTCAATATCAAAGGGTAGTTTCTCTCTTAATTATAGATGAGAAAAAGGCTGTAGTGTTAAAACAACCTGGATAGAAGTAAGTGAGAAAGTTGTTTAAGTATACTTCTAACTAGAAGACGCATTTTCTAGCTCAATCTAGATTGTTTTAATCTAAATAACTAGCAATTTAAAAACTATGGCATTATGCAAAAACCTTAGAACAATTTTTGAAGGGAGTGTCTACAAATTCTCAGACTGTATTAAATTCATATAATCTTTGTTTCATCTAAGTTTTTAAACACATAGTCGTTTAACTTTAGATTGAGACAATTGTTTGTTCCTATGAAATAATTTTAGGGAAAAGATTGTTTCATTCTTAAATTAAATGACTATATTACCAATTCTTAATTTTTTTTAAACCTAGGGAATCAGTAGATAAATACTAGTAGATTTCACATCCAGCATTTTAAAGTATTTCTCTAGTTTAAATTTTACTGTTTATCTCTTATATAAGGAGTGATTTTCTTGAAACATCCTGTATCTTTTTCCGTTTTTAAGCACAAAATCCGAAGTTATGGGACTGATTTTCGACAGGGGGAGGACATTTTTTTCTTGTGTCCTATTTTTATCTTACTGCTTTAATCGCTTTTTACTGTATTACAGTACGCTCTTGCATATTGACAAACAAATTATTTTTTGTCAACCCTTTTGCTTACTGAAATTTGTAAACTATACGGGAGGCGAGTTATAAATTATAGCTATAAGGTTATGGGATGACTAGTAGCGATCGCCTGGTTTCTTAATTACTTCAATTCCCATTATAAAATTGCCATGATAAAAATGTTTTAAGCATAATTGGGTAGTACCATGGCTAGTTTTTGAGAAGCTGTTTGAGAAGTCCTGTTAGGAATTAATCAATCCTAAAACCTAAACCCTTTCCCAGCCCTTCCGAGGTGTTTCGAGACCTCTGTCCTCCTAGTGGAGAAGTTTGGGGAGAGGTTTCTTATGAGTTTACAAACAGATTCTGAGGGATATCCAATTTGTGATGATTATCCATTTGATTGTAAGTTTTCAACAATAATCTCTTCTACACCCAAATTTATTAACTTCTTTTCAATTTGGGAAATGACATCGTTTAGGTTAATACATATCAATACATATTGATTCCCTGTAATTTTGTAAATTAGTGAAGTCTGTACAGGAGATAATGTAACAGTTTTGTTGGGTTCATCATCAAATTCAAACCACTTTTGAAGAATTAATTCTCCACTAAAACTAGGTAAGTTTTGTAATTTTACCCATGAATTATGAAGTTGCAGAGTCCAAGTCAAAGTAGATATCAAACCGTATCTTTGTGGAAGTTGATTAACTGATTTTCTCACATCAGTGTGTTTTAACATGTAATTGTTTTCTGGTTTAGTTAAATCTGAGACTAGCAGTTCAGCATTTCCTAAATAATTTTCTGGTATGCCAACATTTCTGGATCTTAGATTACAAAAAAAAACAAATTGTTTAATGGGAACAACTGATAAAAATTCAAATAGAGCATCATTTGTGCTATAGGCACTTTCGTTTGATATATTTTTACTTTTCCTCTTAATTAAATCCAATTTGTCTTTGGTTAAGATACATTCTATATAACTCCAGTTATTCTTATTTCGCAAAAAAATATTCAAGGCATAAAAAAGAGGTGCCGTTGAACTTAAAAGTTTATCTTTCCATGAGGATTTTTTCAAACCTGCAGCAATAAAATCGTCCATTTTATCAAAGTTTATTGTAAATAATGGCTCAGATTTAGGGACATATTCTGGGTCTTCGTATGCTCGAGAAAGATATTCTAATAATTTAAAATATGTTCCACCATCTGCTATGAAATGATTAACAAGTAGAGTTATGCCATAATAACTGTGATTATGATTCAAAATCACGTATACTAATGGAGTATCTTTGTTAATAGCATCTGCGGATTTTTGGGGAATATCGAATCCATTTTTTACATAGCTTTTTGTATCTAATAAATTATCAATATTTATTTCCTGTTCCCCTAGATCAATATCAATGAAACCAACACCAGATTTATATGGTTTACATACAACTTTTAATGGAGAGAACAATTTCTTTACTAATCTTCCTCCCAAAATTGGTACACTATCCACTATTTGTTGAATTGCTATTTTCAACCTATGAGAATCTATTCGATGTTTATACCAACTTATCAAACGAATATAAGGCCAAATTCCCATAGTACTATCAAATTTTGAAAGTTGATACTCTTGATACACATTGATATTGGTAATTAATTCCATTGGTTTCATCTGTTATATTTATTGTTATAGAAAAACATTTTATCGGATCCTTCTACCTTAAATAAGGGGAAAAACTATGATTTTAGGATAGTCTAGAAAAATTCTGCTTATATAGAAAGCTTACCCTATAAAAGCCAAGTAGGAGATGACAACTTATATCCTATTTATAGATGAGAAAAAGACTGTACTGATAAAATAACGCATAGAAATAAGTGAAAATTTATTAGCCAATATCTTGAGCTGAATATAGATTTTTTGAATCTGAATAACTAGCAACTTAAAAGCTAATTTTTTCTTGAGGTAAACTCAATTTGTGATTATTATATACTTGATTACAATGTTTTAATAATAACCTTTTCTACACCCAAATTTATTAATTTATTTTCAACTTGTGAAACAACATTCTGGCAATTCGCATATATCAATATATATTCATTTTATGTGGCTCTATATATTATAGCAAAGAAAACAATCAAAAAGTCGCCCCAGAAGGGCGAGGCTTTAGACCCTATTTTTTAGCAAATTTGAAGATTTTCAGCCTACTTGCTCTAAATATTGATTAATATCATCATAAACCCTAGTAAGTTCAGCTTCAGTAGTTATCCGAATTCGTTCATCTCTCAAAGTAATTAATAATTTAGCAGCAAAAGGACTAGGCCAAATATTAGGATTGCAAAAGACCTCTAAAAACACATCTCCCGTATACTGATACTCCATAGGTTTTTGTGGAGTTGGTTTACCAGAACTACCTGTAACAGTCTTAGCAGCAGCAGACTTTAATTCCTGGATTAATTCAGCTATTGCACTTTGTAAATTTCCTGCAGCCTCAGCAGTAAAATCAAAAGATATAGACCCCTCTACCAGATTCAAAGTTAGTTTAGAATTAGACATAATAAATCAAATAATTGAAAAAGATTATTGGTTAATAGTTTAATATATAGAGACTCAAGTCTAATCAAGTTTGGACAGCACAAAAATCCTAGGGCTAATAACCCAGTTGCTCCGAATAGTGTTCCTTGTGGTGCTATTAAAAAAATTATAGTTATTTCAAATAAGAATGAAACATTTCTTTGGCTGAAATTATTTTATAGCAATAAAAAATTGTCTCAATCTAAAGTTCAAAGACTATATTTCTACACCTAATACCTCGGAACCTAAAACCAAAAGAAGCATAGAGAGCAATATATACAGGACTTACTGTAGTGCAAATATCCGAAATAACTATATACATAGTGTTACTGCGTAAGTCCTGGTATTGAATCTCCTAGTAGTGCATGAGTATATCAGATAAACTAAACCTCAAGTTACTACTTTAAGCAAAAAAAACTAGGCACTTGCCGTTTTTCACTAATTTAGCTTCGTCCTGGAGTTGCCCATTTTTCAGCATCACTAATGCCGACCAATTCTTGAGAGCTTAATTCTTCAATCTTTTTTTTTGAGAGGCTTCTTCTTCAATTTATTGACTATTTGTAGATTCTCTTGAGTGTCAAATGCCCCATGTCTACCATTAAACATTAAAATTCCAATTGCTTTTAACTTTATCATAACCCCACCAAATTGCTTTCGACCTGATTCATTCAGTGAATTTTAGCCCAAACTACCATTTCTATTTTCAACCACAATTTTCACATTCTTCTTCGATTAAAGGTTAGGTAAAACAATGACCAACAAGATGTCACGGTACAAAGGTTTATTTCAACCACCGCCTATCAGATTAGGTATTCTTTAATATCTGCACTTCATATAACTGGAATTCACTGCATTTATATATAATTAATTTGGTATCTTTTTCCGTTGGTTATTGGCTTTTGAGGTACTTAGCATCTCGATAAATCTCAGGCTTGGTAATAGCATGAAGGAACTATTTATACGAATCATGATTAAACTAGAAAACTGTAAGGTTTATGATTAGGTAACGAGAAATAAAATTAGTTTTATAAAACTCCATAAGTCAAAGATTTGATAAACAGTCTTCAGCAATATCATAATTATAGTTTTTTTATATCAGTTTATAGTTACGAAAAATTTAATTTATACCAAATCCTATGAGTTTTTATTAGGTGTATTTGGTGGTTAGGAATTAGAAATCAGGAGCTGGTAATTAGAACAATAATAACTTCGAGGGGAGAGATATCGAAGATGAAAATATGCTATTTAGATGAACCTTCAGAGCACAGCTAAGCACATTAGTCTTCAAAGATGAATTTCAATCATTAGAACAAGGATGCTTTATGCTATACGATTCTGAGCCATCCACGGCGAATCGCATGAAGTAATCGATTAATTGCTGTGGTATCTTCTTCGCTCAAATTGTGGTATAGAAATAAATTTTTGAGTTGTTTTCTTTGCTCATGAGTTAGGATACCAGATCGATATACTTGAAACACTAACTCTGTGATTATAACTTCCGGAAGAAAAGTTTGATGTAGATAATCCATAATAGTTAATTCCTATAACTTTATATTTTTAATTATTGCTTATCGAACAATTAATAATTGTGATGAATAGCTTCAACTTAGATGATCTTCCTCTTCCAGACTAGTGATTTCCGTCACGTTAGTCCAAGTAAAATTATTTACTTAATATTTTTATCTGTTGTTTTTCCTCCTTTGGGACTGTATACCTCTTTAACTTACATTCCGCACGTCAAAATGTAGTATGTCAGACATGCTATTGAAAGCCTTGCCTGATAATGACTCTGAAGTTTGTCAGTAAAAATATATATTACAGAAACTATTGATAGTTATTAGTAATAACAGAGGCTATAATCTACCTTCTTGGTTAAAAATACTCTTGTAGTATACTTGAAGTGCGGAATGTGGTCTTTAACTATACTATCTATCTTACCAATCATACTACCTATCAAAAACTTTTCCACTTATAGTTATTTTAATTTAGGTTGAGATAAATATTTATTGCTACAATTAAGTTTCAAAAAAAAATGTTTCACTTTTATTTAAAATAACTATAACTATTGATTAGGGGTAGGGACATTCCATACTATTGATTAGGGTTGGGGACATTCCATGTAAGGTCTGTAGGTAGAGAGTAGTAGGAGATAAGTAAACATAAAATAATTAACTAGAACTTACCCATTGACAAAAAGAAGGGCATATAAATTTAAGCCATGCTGGCATTGCTCAAATTATCTAAAACATATTCCCGAATAACTTTTGTAAATAGATTTATAGTTATTCCGAATAAGAGTGGGATACTTTTTCAGCTAAAACCCTTTCACAGCAAAAAGATTTTGTCTCAATCTAAATCAGAATGACTATATGTGCAATTCATACTAATTAGAAATGACTTTTTCAGAGCGGATTTATTCTTTCTTAACGGACAAATGCTAGAAGTGAACAAAATATGTGTATTCTAATTCCATAGCAATAGCAAAAACATAGTATATAGCAGTCCGCGCATAGGTTACGACAAATCAAAAAGTAAATAAAACTGTTAAAACTCTTACTTACTCTCTGTTCCCTTTTTCCTGTTCCTTAAAAAGCAGTATGATTTTTGCCACGAACACTCATAGGTTTGCTATAGTGTTCCAGATTACATTGTGCAGTTCGTTAGTTTACCGATCTCTCTAGTTGTCCGATACCTATTAGTAAACGACACCTATGTCTTAACAGGTCGCTTTACTATTACATCAATGGATAAGTCCTATAAACGTTAATTTATTTAAAGCTAGCAAAAAAGTTATTCTCTTTAGACATCTCCAAAATAAAAAATAAGGTAAAATTATCAAAACCATTTATGTATGAAGTCTCCCAAATGAATCCAACTTTAGAATATATTTATAATCATCCAAAAGAAACAAAAAGAATTATTGGCATTACTTATGAACAGCTAATAAAATTAATAGCAAAGGCCCAAATAATAGAATCTGAGAAAAAGGAGGCGATCGCCAAAACAGAAAAAAGATTAATTAAAGCAGGTGGAGTCAGAAAAAAGAATTTAACAAAGGAAGAAGAAATAATTTTAACGTTATTT